>CAJTTS010000046.1 GCA_910579155.1 uncultured Oscillospiraceae bacterium
GAAAAGTTGTAAAATCTTTGTGGCTGTCGCTGATGTCGCTGATTGTCGCTGATTGATTTAGTACATCAGCGACACCGGAAGCCCTTGCGCCGCAACAGTTTAAGCGTTGTTGTCGCAGATGTCGCAGATACTTTGAACTTCTTAATGTAAAATTTTGAATTGGATCGGAATGTACTAATTTATATAAGAGATTTTATTATATGTGCGACATCCCCGAAAAATCAGCGCAAAGCCTTGTGGCGCAACGGTTTTCAGTCCGAAAAATGTAAATTACATCTGCGACAGTATCAGCGACACCCCGCAAATATAGAAAGGTCGTGAAAAAGTTGAGAAAATGTTTTGTTTTCTACGAAAACGGCGAAATGATTTCCACGTTTCTTTCTGGATTTGAAAATATGGAAGAATCGGAGATCATTAACGCCGCCAAAAACTACGCAATAGGCGAACCCACCAACAAAGAGAATCGCCGCAACCTGAAGAACGTCAAGCGCCAGAAGTGCAAGCTGATAGCCGTGGTTGAAGTGCTTGGGTTCCTTGGCTCGCCGCTTCTCAATATGATCTATCCCGGTGAGGTTAGCCGGGATGTGGAAATCTGCCTGGATATGCTGGTAGATAAGTATTTGCCGATGTTCCAGGATAAGCAGAAAGGAGAGTAACCGCCATGACGCAAGAACAGCGGATCAACAGGGCGATTAAAGCGGCTTCCAAGCGGATTGATGCCGCCTACGCTGACGATCCCAGGGGCCGGATTGATGCGTATTTGCGTATTGCCTGGATCGTGGCCCACTGTCCCAGCGATTCCCTTGTGGAGTTGCTTCTATCCTGCTTCCCGTACATCAATGTGTAAGAAAGCCCCCATGTGTCACGCCTTCCACAACCTGACACATAGGAGCCGGAACCTACCCACCAAGGGGCGGTCTATGGAGATTGTAACACAGACCGCCCCGCCAGTCAAAGGAGGATTTTACATAATGAACGATGCTGAAAAATTGATCGCCACAATCAAAGCGGTGAGGATTCCCCAGGCGTATGATCTCAAAGCGTGGGAAGCCGATGCCATTTATGAGGATGCCAAGTTGGACACCTTCAGGATGATGGGCCACGCATTTGAATACGGCTTCTTGAAGGGCCAGAGGGCCACCAAACTTCCCGCTAACGTTCTCCATATGCTGGCCCAGGCTGATGAACGGCAGTTGAAGTTGATTGCCGGGTTTGTACGGCAGTTAGTCAAGAAGGGCGGGGCTACCTGATGGAACACACCAAGATCATCAACGGGGAGCGCCATGTTTCTACCGTGGGGGTTGTCCTGCTGGCCTTGCATGGATGGCGGACAGACCACAAGGAGCCTTGCCGTGAAGCGTTGCGGCGGTATTGCCAGTATCTTGCCATGCACGGCTATGGTAAAGGTTCTAAGGCCATTTGGGAGCATTTGGCGGGGATGGACAATCAGGAAGCCGCCCAGTGGGTTGAAACCACCTTCAGGCAGTTTGTGACTGACCCTGTGGCCGCTGTTGAATATGTTTTGGGGACGGTGGTACAATGCCAGTGAAAATCCATATCAGCTATACCCCGGACGATGAAGCGACAAAGGCCCGGATCGTGACGCTCCTGGAGGGGATTTTACCCCCCGTAAAAATCAAGAATACACCCGGCAAGCCCCCCTATAATAACGTGTATATCACCACTAAAAACCACGGAAAACCCGCAAAATAGCCCGGTTTAGGCTTGACCCCCACCCCCCTATGTGGTATAATTAACCTGTCAAAGTACCCCACCCCCTACCGGGTGGAAGCTGTGCGAAAACGGCGTGGGAACTGTCTGCTATGGACGGTTCCCACGCTTTTTTCATATTTAGTCCACTCTGGACGTTAAACGGAGGAATTGAAATGGATGAAAACAAGGCCACCAACACCAACCCGGAGAGTGGAGCCGGGGAAAAGACCTTCAGCCAGGGCGATGTGAACCGCATTGTGGGCGAACGCCTTGCCGCCGAAAAGCGCAAAGGGGAAGCCGCCCTTGCTGAAAGGGAACAGCAGTTGGCCCAGCGCGAACTGCTGTTGACCGCCAAAGAGAAATTGACCGAAAGCGGCCTTCCTGTGGAATTGCTGGACGCTCTGAATGTGTCCAGCCCTGAAGCCATGGAAAAGGCCATTACCACCCTGAAGGGTGTGATCGACAAAATCAAGGGGGAAGCCCGGCCTGTCAAATTCTACGGGGCCAAACCCGCTGAAGCTGGCAGAGCGCCGCAAATGGGCGCTGATTCCCAGCTTAGAAAGGCTATGGGGCTTTCCTGATCCAAGAAAGGAAGTGCCAATAAATGGCTATCAATCTCGTTACCACCTTCAAGCCGCTGGTTGATGAAAAGTTCACCACGGCTTCCAAAAAGTCCCTTCTGACCAACACCGATTTTGATTGGACGGGGGCGCACACCGTCAAGGTGTATAAGATCAGCACGTCCGCCATGAACGACTATGGGCGCACCGGTCCCGCCGCTGGTAATTGGAGCCGTTACGGGGCTGTTGCGTCCCTGGATGCTGTCACCGAGGAATTTACCCTGAAGAAGGATCGTTCCTTCACCTTCGCCATTGACAAGCTGGACACGGACGAAACCGCCCAACAGCTTCAGGCGGCAAGCGCCTTGGAGCGCCAGCTTCGGGAAGTGGTGATCCCGGAAGTGGATGCCTACACCTACGGCGTAATGTGCGCCAATGCCGGAACCGCCCCCGCCGCCAAGGCCCTGACCGCTACCAACATCTATGCGGAAATCCTTGCCGGTTCTGAAACCCTGGACAATGCCGAGGTTCCCGAAACGGGCCGGGTGCTGGTTGTCACCCCCGCCACCTATGCCCTGATGAAGAAGTCCAAGGACATCATCATGGAAACTGACATTGGTTCTGATCTGCGCCTGAAGGGCGTGATCGGGATGCTGGACGGAATGAGCGTTCAGAAAATCCCCGCCAACCGTCTGCCCTCTGGTTTTGGCTTCATGATTGCCCACCCGTGCGCCACCGTGGCCCCGGTCAAGCTGGAGGATTACACGATCCACGAAAACCCGCCCGGTATTTCCGGCAGTCTGGTGGAGGGCCGTATCTGCTACGATGCCTTCACTCTGGATAACAAGGTGAAAGCGGTTTATTATCAGGCCCAGCCCAGCACCGGCGAGGAAGCCAAGGAATAACCCACCACGGGGCCGCATGGGGAAACCGCCCTGTGCGGCCCTCAGTGGGCCTATGGAGGGTAGTTCATGGACAAGGTAGATAAACTAATCATCAAGGCCAAGAAAGCCGCCCAGCGCAAGGCAGAGCGGTTTTATATGGGGTTCGTAAGCTATGACCCGGACACCGGGAAATGGACGGCCCAGGGCCAGCTATGCGGCGGCAAGATTAACGGTGTGCGGCAGATTTTTACAGAGCGTGACACCATGGAAGCCGCCGTGGATGCGCTTCAGGCTTTGGCGGACGAATACCCCAACACGGTTGAAGATGCCGTGATTTTCATTGACGATTTCACAGAATAAGGCGGTGAGAGTATGCCCCGGCGAAAGACCCTGAAGCTATCCACCCCGGCTGACATTCGCCGGAGTATAGGCCGGATCGGAAACATGATCCTGAATGGTGAGATTGACCCCAAACGGGGAAATGCGCTTTTATACGCTTGCAATTCTGCGTTGAACGTCATTAAAACAAGTGAACTTCAAGCCAAGCTGGATGAACTGGAGGCCCTGTTGATAGAAAGTGAGCGGTGATCTTATGGCTGACCTGTCCCTGGCTGAAATTCTGCTGGATTCCCTGGTTCCGGCGCAACGTCTGATAAGGCGTTTACAGGCCGTTCTAAAGGCCCCGCTTCCTTACGTGGGTATTGACCTGTCCCAGCCCACAAAAACTAAAATAGCGGCCTTCCAGAGTGCTATACAGAGCCGTATTGATGAACTGACCGCCCAGCGGGAAAAGGCTGTGGAATTGGTGGAGCGGATACCAGATACCACCGCCAGGACAGTCATAGAATTGCGCTATGGCCTGACCGGATCAGGCTGTCAGAAAGTGCCGTGGCTTGATATGGAAGAATTGATGAACTATGGCCGACACTCAATCTTCAGATACCACCGAAAGGGCGTTGACCAGCTAAACCAAATTTTGGAGAATGGGAGTTGATACCATGGGAATTGAACAGGCAAGGCGAGCCGCAAGAAAGGCCCTGGAACGTACCTATGAGGGCCGGGCCACCGTGTATGAATATCAGTCAGTGAGGGACCCGGACACCTTCTTGACCGATTTCAAGGAAGTTACCGTTTTAGAGGATCAGCCTTGCAAGCTGTCCTTCAAGGCGCTGGACACCACCACGACCACCGGCAATGTGGCAGTTATGACCCAGGGCGTGAAGCTGTTTCTGTCCCCGGATGTGAGCATAAAGCCGGGATCGAAAATCACCGTCACCCAAAACGGCGTAACCACTGAATATTCTTCAAGCGGGGTTCCGGCAAAATACCCCACGCACCAAGAAATCATGCTGAAGTTGTTTGAAAGGTGGTCATAACATGGAACATCAGGAAAAAGCACGTCCGCCCCCTTGACCGTGGCCCCATTCCATCAGCTTTTCTTTTGTCATGCCCGTTACCTTCAGCCCCGGCCCATATCCATCAATGGGCCGGGGTTCCTTTTTGCCCGATACTGTGTTATACTGAACATGGTTAAATTTCCTGAAGGGAGCCTTGAATATGTGGGGCGAAACCGCCCAAAAATTCATAGACCGCTTTGGCGGAAGCCTACATTATGCCATGCCCGGTTTTGGGTTGGTCTACCACTACCGGGGCCGGGATTATCATTTACACGATTTCACGCCAGAGGTTGAAGCCGTCATGGTGGACAGCCTGAAGCAAGAAAAGAATCTAATCCCCAAAACCTTTCCCATGGTGGATTTATACCCCTACCCGGATAGGGTGTATTGAGCCTTTGAAAGTTAATTTTCAAGCCCCTGTTCACTGTTGCAAATGTGTTGCAAACGACAGAAAACGCCAACGGCTGTCAGCGACCGCAAAATATTGAACTTCTTGAATTGCAACGGTTAGCGGCTGTCAGCGGCATTGTGAAGCACCCCAAATATTGAACTTATTTATTATGCCATAAGGGCATACCTTCGCCACCTTGGCGATCCAGCAGGGAGTACCACGCCAAGAGGCGTGGTACTCCCTGGAATTTTCCCGTATGGGCCTTGTTTGGGTCACCCGCCCCGGAGCATGACGTTGGCAGTAAACACGCCGCCTCCATGCAGGAACTGGCAGTACCCGCCATTCTTCTCCGCGATGCGGGCCACGGATTCCAGCCCGATGCCTCCGCCTCCAGGCTTGGTGGACTGGAGCGCCCCATCCCGTTCAATCAGCTCCCCGGCGTAGGCGTTCTCCACGGTAAGCAGCACCAGCTTATCCCCGTGAAGGGACCCCTTCAGCCGGATATACCTTCCGTTCGCCAGCTTCCGGCTGGCCTCCAGGGCGTTTTCCAGCAGGTTTTGCAGCACCACGCACACGTCCATCTCTTTGACAGGCAGCTGTGCCGGAAGTGCCAGCTTGCAGGAAAACGCAACGCCGCTCTGGCGGCTCAGGGCGGCGTACCACCCCGCCACCCCGTCCACCGCCTGGTTCTCGCACAGGTTCAGCCCATCGGCGGGGATGCTGGCCGACACGTCCGAAAGGTAGCCCCGCAGCTCGTCCCACGCCTCCCGCCGGGCTAGGGCGGACAGGGCGCTGAAGTGATGGCGCATATCGTGGCGGGCCCGCCGGGTCTCGACGATGCTCTCCCGCAGGGCGGCGTACTGGGCGGTCTGCATATGGAGGAACTGGTTTTCCCGCTGGAGCGCGGTGTTGGCGGCCAGCTCCCGGGCCACCAGGTAGAACAGCAGGTAGAAAAGCAATAGCAGGCCCGTCATCACCAGCGACAGCATGGCGTACATTCCCAGCAGCCGCCCGTTGTAGACCAGCACGTCCAGCTGGGAGCACATGACCCGGTTGACCAGCACAAATACGACGGGCAGAACCCAGAACACGTGCCATGTGCGCACTGGGGCGTCCGTTTTCAGCAGCCGCCGGGAGGCGTGGGTGGTGGGGTACCAGCACAGCGCCACCAGCACCCAGCCCATGGCGAAGTGGATCAGCCCACCCATGGGGGTCATCCAAAGGGAGGGAGCGTTGGCGGGGAACAGTAGCGCGTCCGCCACCACGGACAGCCCGCTCACGCTGGACATGGTCCCGCCCACCCCCAGGAAGATGCTCGCCGACTTCCACGCGGGCAACTCCACAAGGGCGCAGAACCCCGCCGCCGCCGGGACCAGGATGGGCAGGAACAGGTAATTGGTGGGCCAGCCCATCCGCCAGCACAGCCCGCCGCCCAGCACGCACACCGCCGTCAGTACCGAAATGACGAGGAGCGCCAGTGTGCGCCCCTTCACCTTCCAGTGCTCCGCGGTGGCCAGGAAGCAGATGAAGGCCGCCGGGAACAGGATGATAAGCTCAAAAACCGGCTGCAGGATCATAGGCCAGACCCCCGTTCCCTGTAGAACAGGCGGTCGCCAAAGGCGGACCGGGCGGCGGAGCCCAGATCCCGGCTGACCGGAACGCACGTTCCGTCCTCCAGCACGAACGTGCCCCCGTCAAAGTCGGCGGCGTGGTCCAGGTTCACCAACACTCCCCGGCCGCACACGAAAAACCGGGGATCGTCCGCCAGCATCCCGGCAAACTCCCTGAAGGTGAGCCGGGCGGACACCTCCCCGCCCCCGGCGGTGTGGACGAACACCTGGTGCTGGAAATGCTCCGCCCACAGGATATCCCGCAGGCGCACCCGGACGTCCTGCCGCCCGGAACGCAGCGCCACATACCGTTCCGGCGCAGGCAGCAGACGGGCGAGCTGGTCAAACGCCCCCTCCAGCGCGGCGCTGTCGTAGGGCTTGAGCAGATACTGCACCGCCCGCACCCGGTAACCGTCCAGGGCGTGGTCGCGGGAGGAGGTGGAGAACACCAACTGGCAGTCCGGGTCGAAGGAGCGCAGCTCCTGCGCTGTGGACAGGCCGTCCCGCCCCTCCATGTAGATGTCCAGGAAAGCCAGGTGGAAGCGCGACCCCTGGGAGGCGGCCAGGAAGCTCTCTCCATCCGGGAAGGGGAACACCGTCCCCTCCAGCCCCCGCCGGGCCAGCAGGTTTTCGATCTGCTCCGCCAGCCAGTCCCGGTCGGCGGCGTTGTCGTCTACGACCGCGACGCGCATGGTATTTCCCCCTTCCCAATACGGCTCTATCATACCACACCCCGCCACCTCCCGCCATACCATTCGGGACAAAAAACCGCAACTCGGGACAGATTGCTTGAAACGGGGCTTGACAGCTGATATACTCCAAATCAATCATTGATTCGTGGGAATCGATGATTTTTTATGCGTACAAATGGAGCTCGAAAACGGGAGTACTCCCGTTTCGTCTTGCCTGCAGGCAAGACGAAACATATTGTGCGCGAATGTATGGGGAGGGGATTGAACATGAGAAAACGAGTGCTCAGTATTGTGACTGCCCTGGCGTTGTGCTTGGGGATGCTGCCAACTGCCGCTGCTGCAGAACCAATACCAACAGGGAGGGTGTATGTCTACAATGGAGAGCGGCAAAAGCCAGAATGGCAGTTGAGGGTGACCCATCCAGACGGCACTGACATTCTCTTGGAAGAGGGCATCAATTTTTCGGTAACTTATGAGCATTCTAACGGAAACGGAGACGACTTGACCAATGTAGGAACCGTCATAGCGAACCTTGTCGGCATTACAGTGGGCTTCAATTATTTTTATTCCTTTGAGATTGCTCCGGCTCCGCTGGCCATAACCGGCCTGAGCGGGAACCATACCAAGGAGTACGACGGCGGCACGGACTGCGATGGAAATGGTCTTACGATTCAGTTTGAGGGCAGGTTTCATAACGACGATGTGTCGATAAGGGCGCAGGGAGGAACCTATACATACGCCAGCCCCGACGCAGGGGCAGGCAAGGAGATCACTTTGAGTGGCGCTTCCTACGTGCTGGAGGGATTGGCTGCGGGGAACTACTATATCGCCGGCAACCCGCCCGATACGCTCAAAACATCCTCAGGGGAGATTACAAAAGGTACCTATGGCAAGACGCAAGCGAGCTCAGAGGCCCGGTTCGGCGCCAGCGGGCGGTGTGATCTCGGAAGCCTGCTCCCGCCAGGGGCGGCGCTGGGGAGTGTCTCCGTCTCGAACAGCGGTATTTTTGCGCAGGGGCCTTCGGTGAGCGATGGCGTTTTAACCTACACGCTGAACGCTCAGGCGCAGCCGGGCAGCACTTCAACCGTCACAATCCCCGTAGAATCCACCAACTACAAGCCCTTTGATTTAACCGTCACTGTCACCGTACTGGACAAGTATGCCCCGGAGCTGACGGTGGCCCCCATCACCCACGTCTACAACGGCGAGGCCGTTCCCGATACCGTCATTAAAGGCACCGCCACGGTTGACGGGAAAACCGTCCCCGGCACATGGAGCTTTGCCGAAGGGCAAGCTCTTACCAACGTGGCGGACAGCGGCACAAAGACCGTCAAATTTGTGCCCACGGAAGGGACTGACTACGCCGAGGCCACGGGCACCGTTGTGGTGACCATCAACAAGGCTGTCCCCACCGGCGCGCCCAAGTACACAGCCATCTCTGCCAGTGGCAAGACCCTGGCGGACGCCGGATTGACCACCGAGGGCGGCACCTTTAGCACCGCGGGCACCGTGGCCTGGGCCCTGGCCGACACCACGGAAGTGACGGCCAACACCGCCTATGAGTGGGTATTCACCCCCACCGATACGGCCAACTACAATATCCTGACGGGTAAGATCACACTGTGGCCCTACACCACCCCCAGCAATCCGGGCGGCGGTACTTATGTGCCCTCCGGCCCCGGCAGCTCCACCCTTCCCGTGACCACCACCGGGCAGGGCAGTTCCGCCGTGACCACCACGACCGCCACTCCCGCCGCCAGCACCCAGGGCGGAACCGCGACCACCACAATCAACACGGCCATGGGCAACGAAATCGTGAAGCAGGCCGTTGCCAACAACAGCGAAGCCGTGGTGATCGCCCCCAAAGTCACCGGGCGCGTGACGAAAACCGAGGTTTCCATCCCGGCCTCCACCGTGGGGCAGATCGGCAGCCAGACCAATGCCAGCCTCACCGTATCCACCCCCGTGGCTGATGTGACCATCCCCAACGGGGGCCTGGGCAGCCTGTCCAACGCGGGCGGCACCGTCACCGTCACCGCTGAGCAGACGGGGAACACCGTGGAGCTGTCCGTGACGGCGGGCGGTGAGCCTGTGGAGCATGTCCCCGGCGGCATGACCCTCACTGTGCCCATGGGGAACGCCACCCCCGGCACCGTGGCTGTGCTGGTACATGAGAACGGCACGCGGGAGGTCGTGCGTAAATCTGTGGCGGATAACGGCGCCGTGGCCATCCCCCTGGAGGGTTCCGCCAAGCTGGAGATTGTGGACAACGGCGGCTATTTTGCCGATGTGCCGACCGCTCACTGGGCAGCGGACGCCGTGGCCTTTACTAGCGCCCGCGAGCTGTTCAACGGCACCGCCCCCGGCCAGTTCAGCCCCGATGCCCCCATGAGCCGCGGAATGCTGGCGGTGGTGCTCCACAATCTGGAGAACAACCCCGCCCAGGCTTTCACAGGCGCGTTTACGGACGTGGACAGCAGCCAGTGGTACGCCGAGGGCGTGTTCTGGGCAGCGGCCCAGGGCATCATCGGAGGGTACGGCAACGGTATATTCGGCCCCAATGATAATATTACCAGGGAGCAGCTGGCCGTCATGCTGTGGCGGTATGCCGGAAGCCCCGCCTCAACGGAGCGGGAACTGCACTTTGTAGACGCGCACAAGGCCGGCGATTGGGCAAAGGACGCCTTGCTCTGGGCCGCAGAGAAGGGAATTTTGAACGGAAAGGGCGGTGGCATTCTGGACCCGGGTGGATACGCCACCCGGGCCGAGACAGCGCAAATGCTCAAAAACTTCATAGAAGGCCCTCTGCGTCCAGTTCAAAGCCACAGCCCAAACCGTATAGCCCTGCGCCAGCCCCTGTAAGGGCTTATGTGCCCCTCCGGCGGACCGGGCGGCGTACGCCTCCAGGAGGGTAAACGCGGTGTTGGGGCCTTTGTGGGCGTTTGTGCGGGGGGGCAGTTTTATCCGGAAATCTGAAGTGACGGTACAAGCGAAGAAGCGGGGAGGCTGGGACAGTTCACCCAGCCTCCCCGTTATACTTTTTTTCCTCCTGCCGGCGGATTTTTCCAGGCGCTTGCGTTTGGCAAAATGCCCAGGGCAAGGGAAATGCAGGCGGTTCGAAAAAGAGCAGCCGGCTGCACCGGAAACAGATTTCCAGTGGACACCGGCTTCAAAATATAGTGAGTCACGTCCGGCTCGAATGGCTTCCATGCCATCTTGCCGGGGAGCTTGATGCCCACCAGCATAACATCCGGCACCTGAGGGATGGTGTGGTACAAAAACGTTGACATCTCCAGTTTTGCGGAAAAGGAGTAAAATAACAAGAGCATCCTGTTCTTTGGGAGAGGCTGTTTTTTCATGCAGATCCCGATATTCTTCCAAATATGTGTCATGATTCGGCACAACGTACCATAAAACCCAAAATCTGTTGTGTAAATCTATGAAATTTGCTAAACTGTTCCTACGTAGATCCTGTCAAGATGTGGAAAACCACGATTGGTAGATGGATCTAAGATCGCCGGAAAAGGAGAGAAAGGTCTTATGAAAAAGTGGCTCAATAAAATGCTCTGCCTGTCACTGAGCGCAGCAATCACGCTGTCTCTGCTGACACCGGCAGCCGTGGCCGCAAGCAGCTCCGCCGCCACAGGCGCCAAGGCCCCTGTGGTGCAGACCACGCTGCCCAGCCAAGACTGGCAGGCCCGGGTCAGTTTCCCCGACTGGGCCGGCTATGTGGACGACACGCTGGCTATGAACAGCCTGTACAGCTTCACCTGCTTCCAGGATCAGGGCAAGCTGTACGTTACTCCTGATAAGGATGTGACCGGCTTCCGCCTGTTCGTCAACAACGCGGAGGTGGACACCAGCGCCATGAAGGGCGGCTCCACCTGGCAGGTGGACATCTCCAGCCTGACCGTGGACGGCGCCAATACCGTCCAAGTTTCCCTGGTCCGGCCCTATGACGCCCACGTCCAGGTTGACATCCCCTATCCCTCCGTGATATCCGGCGACCCCAAGGAGGTGGGCATGGACGACAGCACGCTGGAGCTGATCGGCGACTTCGTGGAGGCCGAGGTCAAATACGGCTTTTCCGGTGCGCAGCTGGCTGTCATCAAGGATGGCAAGCTGGTGGTCAGCGAGGCCTGGGGCGCGGCCAGCGGCTACCGCAGCGACCTGAGCCGCATCGAGCCGGACGATGACGACTACGTCCCCGTCACCACCGGCACCCTGTACGACCTGGCCTCCAACACCAAGATGTACTCGGTGAACTACGCCCTCCAGTACATGCTCAGCCACGAGGGCTACGACATCGCCCTGGACGACCTGATAGTCAAGTTCTTCCCCCAGTTCGATGACGAGGGCAGGACCATCTTCAAAGAGGGGACTACCAATGAGCAGAAGGCTGACATCTACCGGTGGAAGGGCCAGCTCACCGTCCGGGACATCCTGATGCACCAGGCGGGCTTCGACCCCGACCCCCAGTATTACAACAACAACTTCGACCAGGCCACCCAGACGCACACGGAGGGCGCGGTGAACGCCCTGTACTCCCAGAACCGGGAGACCACCCTGGACATGGTGCTGGCCTCGCCCCTGACCTATGAGCCGGGGACCAAGACCGTGTATTCCGATGTGGACTACATGCTGCTGTGCTTCGTAATCGAAAAGGTCACAGGCCAGGGGCTGGACCAGTTCCTGAAGGAGAAGTTCTGGGAGCCCATGGGGCTGACCCACATCACCTACAAGCCTCTTGACAACGGCTTCACCAAGGAGCAGTGCGCGGCCACCGAGCCCAGCGGCAACCACTGGACCGACCTGGCCGGAAACGGCTGGGCGGTGGACTTCGACAACTGCCGGGAGGGGCTGATTCAGGGCACCGTCCACGACGCCAAGGCCTACTATTCCATGGACGGCGTCTCCGGCCACGCCGGGCTGTTTGCCAACGCGGAAGACCTGGCCAGGCTGTGCTCCCTCATGCTCACCGGGGGCTATGAAGGCGTGAAGTACTTCGATAACAACGTCATCGATGAGTTTACCAAACCCAAGAGCACCGACTATCCCACCTGGGGCCTGGGCTGGTGGCGGCAGGGGGCCGTGGGCCGGCGGAACTACTTCTCCACCCACGCCTCCAGCGGCACCGTGGGCCATCAGGGCTGGACCGGCACCCTTACCGTCATCGACCCCGAGCAGGATCTGGTGGTGGTGCTGCTGACCAACAAGAAGAACTCCCCCGTGCTGGACAACACCGAGAGCATGACCGACTACTTTGGCGACAACATGGCTTTGGGCAGCCTGGGCGCCGTGGTGGGGTACGTGTACGACTCCTTCACCTCATCTCCCGACGCCATGGACGACAGCGTCCGGCAGTACGCCTATGACCGGATCTGCCTGTCCGCCACCCACCACGACGCCTATGACGAGGCGCCCCACATGAACGATGCCTTTGCCATGCTGGAGTGGGCGGTCGTCCGGGCCGAGAAGCGCCCCTGCGCGGAGACGAAGGCCAACGCGGAGTTCCTCTATGGCCTGCTGAGCGGCTATGTCAGCGGGAAGGACGGCGAGGTCTTTGCCAAACCGGAGGACAAGGCTAACGCAGCCAAGTGGTTGGCGGAGCTGAAGACCCGGGTAGACGCACTGGACGCCAGTAAGCCCATCCACGCCGCCCCCAAGGCCGCCGCTGTCAAGGTCAGCTCCTCCCCCGGCATTGACTCCAAGACCGGCGCGTTCACGGGCGGCGGCCAGAACGCGGTGTATTTCCCCCGGGCCTACGGCGTGGGCACTGCGGCCTGCTATGACAACGCCGTCACCTGGTTTGAAGGCTATGAGGGCCAGGGCAAGCTCTACTTCTCTCGGATTGGCGGCGGGGACCGGGACGTCAGCGACCTGGCTATCTACGTCAACGGCGTGGCGGTGGATGTGTCCGCCATGATCGAGGACAGCAGGCAGGGCAGCATCTTCGAGATCGACGTGTCCGGCTGCGCCGTCAACGGGCGCAACACCGTCCAGGTGGGCGGCATCAAGGACGTCAGCCGCGGCACCGACGGCGTCTTCTTGATGGTGGCCCCCGATCCGGAAATCATCGACGGCTCCGGCCAGGGCGGTGTGGACCCCAAGGTGCTGGCCATGATCGGGGACATTGTGGCCGCTGACGTGGAATACGGCTTCCCTTCCGCCCAGTTGGCCATCGTCAAGGACGGCAGGATGGTGTATTCCAACGCCTGGGGCGCGGTGAACTCCTACCGCTCCGACCTGTCCCCCATCCTGGAGGGCAGCCCGGACTATAAGGAGGCCACCACCGGCACCCTGTATGACCTGGCCTCCAACACCAAGATGTACGCGGTGAACTATGCCCTTCAGTATATGCTGGCCCACAGCGGGGATTATGATGACATCAGCCTGAGCGACCCCATCACCAAGTTCTTCCCACAGTTCGACGACGAGGGCAAGACCGTCTTCAAGACGGGGACCACCGACGCCCAAAAGACGGAGATTTACCGCTGGAAGAGCCAGCTCACAATTCAGGACATCCTGATGCACCAGGCGGGCTTCGACCCCGACCCCCAGTACTACAACGACAACTTCGACCAGGATACTCAGCAGCACACGGTGGGTGCGAAGAACACGCTGTTCTCTCAGGACAAGGAGACCACCCTGAACAACGTGCTGGCTTCCCCGCTGACCTATGAGCCGGGGACCAAGACCGTGTACTCCGACGTGGATTATATGCTCCTGGGCTTCATCATCGAGCAGGTGTCCGCCCAAGACCTGGACAGCTTCCTGAAGGAGCATATCTACCAGCCCCTGGGCCTGGAGCATATCACCTACACTCCGCTGGAGAAGGGCTTCCAGGCCGATGACTGTGCGGCTACCGAACCCAGCGGCAACCACTGGACCGACCTGGCCGGGCACGGCTGGGCGGTGGATTTCACCAACTGCCGTGAGGAGGTGCTCCAGGGCACCGTCCACGACGCCAAGGCATATTACTCCATGGAGGGCGTGTCCGGCCACGCTGGCCTCTATTCCAACGCGGAGGATTTGGCCAAGCTGGCCCAGGTCATGCTGAACCCCACCGGTTATGGGGCCACGCAGCTCTTTGCCCCCAACGTGAACGGGTATTTCGCCGCCCGTAAGGACACGCTGGCCAACTGGTGCCAGGGCTGGTGGCGGCAGGGCGACTGCCAGCGCCCGTGGTATTTCGGCGTCCAGGCCGATCGGGACACCATCGGACACCAGGGCTGGACCGGCACCCTGACCATGATCGACCCCAGTTCCGAGCTGGTTATGGCCTACCTGACCAACAAAATCAATTCCCCCATCTATGACAGCACCACAGCCCTGACCGGCTACTGCGGCAACTGGTACACCTCCGCCACCCTGGGCTTCGTAGCCAACCTGCTGTACCTGGGCCTGGAGGACCACAACGCCGCCAGCGACATCCAGCCTGCGCTGGACGCCCTGCTGGCCGACATGGCCCTGGACAAGCTGCGCCTAGTGGAGGAAGAGGGGCCGGTGGCCGTCGATCACCCCGTAATCCTGGCTGCCCAGGCCGTGGTCCAGCAGGTGAAGGACATGGCCGCCGCCCGGCCCACCGCCCAGAACAAGGCAGCGCTGGATCTTGTGATGAGCGTGGTCCGCGCCCGGGTGCCGGCGGTGGAGACGCTAGCCGTCTCTCTGGACGCCTCCGTCAGCGGCGGGGAAGCGTCCCTGAGCCTGACCGCAGCCCAGAGCGCCGAGCTGGTGGAGCGGGCCGTGGCGCAGGGCTGCAGAAACGTGACCATCCAGGCCAAGGCCGAGGGCAGCGCTACCAAGGCGGTGGTGTCCATCCCTGCCGGGGCGCTGGCTGAGCTGGCCTCCAAGACCGGGGCCAGCTTGACGGTCGCCACGCCCGTGGCCGAGGTGGCAATCCCCAACAGCGGCCTAAGCGGCTTGACCGGGGACAGCAAGACTATTGAGGTGTCCGCCCAGCGCAAGGGGCAGACCGTTACAGTGTCCGTGGCCGTGGACGGCGAGACCGTGGACCAGGTGGCGGGCGGCATGACGGTGCTGATTGTCTGCGACAACTGCACGCCCGGCATGGCGGCGGCGCTGGTGGGAAAGGACGGCCGGCGGCAGACCATCCGCAAGTCCGTGGTCTCCGAGTCCGGCATCAAAGCTCCGGTGGACGGCTCCGTCCAGCTGGAGATTGTGGATGAGGGCAAGAGCTTTTCCGACGTCTCTGCCGGATGGGCCGCAGAGGCGGCGGCCTATGTCTCCGGCCGCGGGCTGTTCCAGACTTCCGGTGCGGACGAGTTCGACGGCGGCACCCCCATGAGCCGCGGCGCGCTGGCCCAGGTCCTGTACGAGCTGGAGGGCTGCCCCGCGCCCGGCGCGCCGGCCGGCTTCTCTGACGTGAAGGACAGCGAGTACGCTGACGCGGTGGCCTGGGCCTCCGAAGCGGGGCTGATGTCCGGCTACGGCGATGGCCGCTTCGGCGTGGAGGATACTTTGACCCGTGAGCAGGCGGCGGTGATCTTCTGGCGTTATGCGGACAGCCCCGCGCCCATCCGGGGCGTGCTGGACTTCACCGACGCGGGACGGATCAGCGGCTACGCTGGCCAGGCCATGCGCTGGGCCGTAGAGAACGGCGTACTCAGCGGCAGGGGCGGCGGTGTTCTGGATCCCGGCGGCAAGATCACCCGCCTGGAGGCCGCGAAGCTCCTTCTGAATTTCATGTCCATGTGACGAAGGCAGGGGGCTCTGGAGGACTATCCTCCAGAGCCCCCGCGCTTTGTTTGATGTGACAAAAAACTGGACACCGTTTCATATTCAGATGTCAAAACAGTACAAAAAAGCCAAGGTGAGAAACGATGTTTCATAATTCTCGGTCGGAATTGACATATTTGTTTTACGTGCTACAATAAATTCAGCCAATGTTACAAAACATTGAAAATCTAACAGAAATTAGGAGGAGTCACAATGAAGAAGAAGTTTCTTGCTGCACTGCTCGCGGCCGGGATGCTGTTCGGCATCTCTGCCTGTGGCACGACCGACTCTACGCCCAGCACTGCTCCGGATAACTCCGGCACGCCCAGCACTGCCCCGGACAGCCAGGGCGGCGGGACGGAAGCGAAGGATTCCGTGGTGCTGGCCACCGCCGGCGAACCCATCCGCTTCATGGCTCAGTCCTCCCAGAGCTGCGGCGGCGACGACAACCTGGTGCTCAGCAACGTGTACGACTGCCTGCTGTTCCTGGAGCCCAACGGCGAGCTGACCCCGGCCCTGGCCGAGAGCTATGAGGTGTCCGAGGACGGGCTGACCTACACCTGGCACCTGCGCAAGGGCGTCAAGTTCCACGACGGCAGCGAGATGACCGCTGAGGACGTGAAGTTCACCTTCGACCTGGGCGCCGCCGGCCCCATCGGCGCGGCGCTGTTCGTCAACCTGGAGAGCACCGAGGTGGTGGACGATTCCACCGTGGTCATGCACCTGTCCGCTCCCTACGCCGCATTCCCCTACGGCGTGGCCTCCCGCCTGGGCGGCATCATCAGCAAGGCCTACTTCGACCAGGTGGGCGGCGAGGACGGCTACCTGGCCGCTCCCATGGGCACCGGCCCGTATAAGTTCGTCGAGGCTGTCAGCGGCTCCCACGTCACCCTGGAGGCCTTCGATGACTACTGGCGCGGCACCCCCTCCGTCAAGACCGTCACCATCCAGATCGTGTCCGACACCAACACCCAAGTTTTGGGCCTCCAGAACGGCGACTATGACGCCATCCGCGATCCCTCCATCGAGGTCTGCACCCGTTTCGACAGCGTGGACAACGTGAAATGGAACTACACCGATTCCACCGGCCGCGTCACCATGTACCTGGCTGCCTGGGGCGGCCATGACTGGAACCTGAACTTCCGCAAGGCCGTCCAGTGCGCCATCAATAAGGACGACATCAACACCGCGACCAACAGCGGTTATGCCACCATCCTGGACATCGATATGTGCCCCATGTACGGCGGCTATCCCACCGAGGGCCTTACGAAGGTGGAGTACGACGTGGACCAGGCAAAGGAGTACCTGAGCCAGGCCGGCTACAACAATGAGCCCTACTCCATCCTGGTGCAGAGCGGCACCACACTGGAGACTGCCGCCAAGATCATCCAGGCCCAGCTTATGGCGGTGGGCATCAACTGTGAGGTCAAGGCTGTGGATGCTCAGACCTATACCTCCCTGCTGAATTCCCGCGACTTCGACGCCGTGGTCGGCAACAACCTGTCCTCTCTGGTGGACGCCGACGGCGTGAAGAGCTTCTTCCTGTTCAACCGCGTGGATCCCACCCGCCTGTATGAGCGGGAGGAGGAGCTGTGCGACATGTTCGCCCAGGGCGCGGTCCTCCAGGGCGACGCCCGCCTGCCCTACTACACGGAGGCCTGCAACATCATTACCGAAGAGGCCTATGAGGTGCCGCTGTACAATGGCATCGTCGCCGTGGCTTACAACTCCGCTCTGGAGGGCGTGGAAGCCCACTGCCTGGGCAACTTCAACTTCTACTATTGGTCCTGGACGAAGTGATTGTTCCTGTGGAGTAACCTTTCCCCGCTCGGCGGCCGGGCCGGCTTGAGACCGGTCCGGCCGCCTCCCTGCCCTGTTCGTACCGCTCTGTGAAACCAACGAGAAAGAGGAGGTATGCAGCTTTGAACTGGATCAAGTACGCTCTCAAGCGTCTGCTGATGCTGATCCCGGTCATCTTCTGTGTGACGCTCATCCTGTATGTCATCCTGTCGCTGGCCCCCAACGGCCTGGCCCGGCAGAAGCTGGGGCAGGATGCCAGCGAGGAACAGATCTACGCGCTGGAGGAGGAGATGGGTTTGCACGATCCCATTATCGTGCGGTATGCCAAGTACATGGCCGACGCGATCCGGATGGACTTCGGCCAGTCCTGGATCAACGGCAATGATGTGCTGAGCAGCTTCGCCATCCGCCTGCCCTATACGCTGCTGATCGCCGTACTGTCGGTGCTGTTCGCAGTGGGGGTGGGTGTCCCGCTGGGCATCTTTTCCGCCATCAAGCAATACAGCCTGTTCGACTACGGCTCCACCTTCGTGGCCATGCTGCTGTTTTCCATGCCTGCCTTCTGGCTGGGCACCATGTGCCAGCTGCTGTTCTGCGTGACCCTCCACCTGCTGCCGGTGGCAGGCGATCAGACTTGGACCTGCTTCATCCTGCCGCCCCTGATCCTGGGGGCCAACACCCTGGCTTCCATGATCCGCATGAGCCGGACCAGCATGCTGGACGTGATCAAGCAGGACTATATCCGCACCGCCCGCTCCAAGGGAGCCTCTGAGGCCGCGGTCATCGTCCACCACGCAATGCGGAACAGCCTCATCCCGGTGGTTACCCAGGTGGGCATCTGCTTCGCCGGCGCCATCGGCGGCGCGGTGGTCACGGAGAGCATCTTCGGCATCAACGGCGTGGGCATGCTGCTGATCAACGCAGTGAAGTCCCGTGACGTACCCATCGTGATGGGGACCGTCATCTTCGTGACTATCATTGTGGGCGTCATCAACCTGGTCGTGGACCTGATCTGCGCGGTGATCGATCCCCGCATCGATCTGGCATCGTAAAAGAGGGACGAAGTATGGCAAAGAGAAAAAAATCCCTGTCCGAGTACAGCGCCGGCCAGCTGGTGCTGTACCGCTTCCGCAAGAACAAGCTGGCCATGTTCGGCGTGTTCCTGCTGGCAGCCATGACCCTGCTCATCCTGCTGGGCCCACTGGCTGTGCCCGATGAGGCCGTGTCCAAGATGGACATAGCCAACCGCTTCTCCTTCCCCGGCGAGAACGGCTACATTTTCGGTACCGACGAGTTCGGCCGCGACCTGTTTGCCCGCATCCTGTACGGCGGGCGTATCTCCCTGTTCTGTTCCCTAGCCGTCATCGCCATCGCTTTCGTGGTGGGCGCGATGATCGGCGGGGCTGCGGGCTTCTTCGGCGGCAAGGTGGACAGTGTGCTCATGCGCTTCATCGATATCCTGATGGCTGTGCCCTCTGCTCTGCTGGCCATGGCCATCATCACCGCCCTGGGCAACGGCGTGTGGAAACTGGTGGTGGCGCTGGCCATCGGCCAGATCGCCCGCTTCGCCCGCACGGTGCGGGCCTCGGTGCTCACGCTGCGGAACATGGAGTATGTGGAGGCAGCCAAATGCTGTGGCTCCAGCTCCATGCGGATCATCCTCAAGCACATCCTGCCCAACGGCATCGGCCCCATCATCGTATCCGCCACCCTTACCCTGGGCCAGACCATCCTGAGCATCTCCTCCATGGGCTACCTGGGCCTGGGCGTGGCCTCCCCCACGCCGGAGTGGGGCACCATCATTTCGGAGAACAAGGTGAACCTCCAGGACTACCCACATCTGGGCCTAATCCCCGGTATCTGCATCTGCCTGACGGTGATGGCGGTGAACTTCATCGGCGACGGCCTGCGGGACGCGTTCGACCCCAGGACCAAGAATTGAGAAGGAGGGCTGAGCAATGGCAGAACAGGCAAAGACCGCATCCGAAGCCCTGCTGGAGGTCAGCGACCTTCATGTGCAGTACCGCACCGACGACGCCATCGTCCACGCTATCAACGGCCTGACCCTTTGCGTCAGGCAGGGGGAGAAGCTGGGCCTGGTAGGCGAGACCGGCGCGGGCAAGACCACCCTGGCCCTGTCCATCCTGCGGCTGCTGCCCGCCCGGGTGGGCGAAATCACCCAAGGCAGCATCGTCTACGACGGGGACGACCTGCTGAAGCAGCCGGAGAGCTTCATGCTGGCCCTTCGGGGCAAGCGCATCTCCATGATTTTCCAGGACCCCATGACCAGCCTGAACCCCACCACCACGGTGGGTGACCAGATCCTGGAGGTGCTGGACCTCCACTTCCCCGAGCTGTCCAAGGCGCAGAAAGGGGCCAAGGTGGACGAGATCCTCACTATGGTGGGTATACCGCCCACCCGGAAGGACGACTATCCCCACCAGTTTTCCGGCGGCATGAAGCAGCGCATCGTCATCGCCATGGCCCTGATCGCCGAGCCGGAGCTGCTGCTGGCCGACGAGCCCACCACCGCCCTGGACGTGACCATCCAGGCCCAGATCCTGGACCTGATGCGGGAGCTGAAGGAGAAGTTCAACTCCGCCGTCATCCTCATCACCCACGACCTGGGCGTGGTGGCGGAGTTCTGTGACACGGTTGCGGTGGTCTATTCCGGCCGTGTGGTGGAGTACGGCACGGTGGAGCAGATCTATGCCCGGAAGGAGAACCATCCCTATACGGCGGGGCTGTTCAACTGCATTCCAGACCTGACCAGCACCCTGCCCCGGCTGGAGCCTATCCCGGGGCGGATGGCCGACCCACGCATCTTAGTGGAGGGCTGCTGCTTCGCCGACCGGTGCCCCCATTGCACCGGCCGGTGCAGAAAGGAAGCCCCCGTCATGCATATGAAGGAGGGCGGACACAGCATCATGTGCCACCTGTTCGAGGAAGGAGGGGAGCGCTGATATGCTGGCACCTTTGGTAGAAGCCATCGCGCTGAGGAAATATTTCAAGACCCCGAAAGGCATGCTCCACGCCGTGGAGGACGTGAATCTGAAGGTCTGGCCCGGCAAGACCCTGGGCGTGGTGGGCGAGTCCGGCTGCGGCAAGTCCACCCTGGGCCGCACCATCCTGCGCCTGCACCAGGCCACCTCCGGCCAGGTCCTCTTCGAGGGAGAGGACATCCTCAAGTACGGGAAAAAGGACATGAAGAAGATCCATCTCAATATGCAGATGGTCTTCCAGGATCCCTACAGCTCCATCGACCCCCGCATGTCCGTGCGCGGCATCATCGCCGAGCCCATGGAGGTGTGCGGCGCCATCCGGGACAAGAAGGAGATCAACGAGCGGGTGCAGCAGATCATGGAACTGTGCGGCCTGCCCGCCAACCACGCCAACCTCTATCCCCACGAGTTGGACGGCGGCCTGCGCCAGCGGGTGGGCCTGGCCCGGGCCATGGCGGTTAGCCCCAAATTCATCGTCTGCGACGAGCCGGTGTCCGCCCTGGACGTGTCCATCCAGGCCCAGATCCTGAACCTGCTCATGGATCTCCAGGACGACCGGGGGCTGTCCTACATGTTCATTACCCACGATCTTTGCGTGGTCAAGCACATCAGCTCTGAGATCATGGTCATGTATATGGGGCAGGTGGTGGAATACGCCCCCACTGAGGAGCTGTTCCGCCACCAGCTGCACCCCTACACCCGGGCGCTGCTGGCTGCTATCCCCACGGTGGACCTGTCCCGCCGGGACAGGGAGCGGCACACCCTCACCGGCGAGGTCTCCAGCCCCATCGACCCCGCGCCCGGCTGCCGGTTCGCGCCGCGCTGCCCCTACGCCACCGAGAAGTGCCGCCAGGCGTATGAGCTGCGGGAGGTCTCTCCCGGGCATTTCGTAGCCTGCAATCAGTGCTGGTGATCATAAGGAGAGGCGAATCATGGATTGGGAACAGATCAAAACTGAGGCAAGGAACAGCCGGACGGAGCATATCGACATGCTGAGCACGTTAGACATGGTCCGGCTCATCAATGAAGAGGACGCCACCGTGGCCCTGGCCGTGAAGGCGGAGGTAGAGCGCATCGCGGCGGCGGTGGACGTCATCGTGGCCCAGATGAGGCAGGGCGGCCGCCTGATTTACAGCGGCTGCGGCACCTCCGGGCGGCTAGGCGTGCTGGACGCGTCCGAGTGCCCGCCCACCTATTCCACCGCCCCCGACCAGGTAATGGGCCTGATTGCGGGGGGCGAGGCGGCCATGTTCCACGCGGTGGAAGGGGCGGAGGACGACTTCGGTCTGGGCCAGGAGGACCTGAAGAAGATCGGCTTTGAACGGCGGGACGTGCTGGTGGGGCTGGCGGCCTCCGGCCGCACGCCCTATGTGTTGGGCGCGGTGGACTACGCCAAGTCCCTTGGGGCACACACTATCTCCGTCACCTGCTGCCTCGGGTCCCCGCTGACCCAGGCGGTGGAGATCGCCATCACCCCCGAGCCGGGGCCCGAGGTGGTCACAGGCTCCACCCGCATGAAGAGCGGCACCGCCCAGAAGATGGTGCTGAATATGCTGTCCACCTGCTCCATGATCAAGCTGGGCAAGGTGTACGGCAACCTGATGGTGGATGTGCAGCCCTCCAACGAGAAGCTGGTCCAGCGCTGCAAGGCCATCGTCAGCGAGGCCGCGTCGGTGAGCATGGAGACGGCGGAGGCCACCCTGGAGCAGTGCGGTTACCGCCCCAAGACCGCCATCGTCATGCTGCTGTGCGGCGTGGACCAGGCCGGCGCGGTGCGCCTGCTGAAGCAGTGCGAGGGCAGTGTGTCCCGGGCCATCGACGCCAAGGGACAGCCCGAACCCACCGCGACCGTCTGACTGGAGAAAGGAGGCGCTCCTCCCCCTCGGGTGGAGCAGATACGTTATGGCTTACATGAGATGCGATTTTTCCTCCGAGCAGCTGCAAATGGTAACCTCCTTCATTGCCCTGCTCCCTGAGCAGCGGGAGCTGAGCCGGGTGCCGGTGATCTACCTGTTTCATGGCCTGATGGATAACTGCACCGGCTGGAGCCGGTACACTGCGGTGGAGCGCTATGCCCGGGAGCACGAGGCGGCCGTCATCATGCCCGACGTCCAGCGCAGCTACTACACAGACATGGCCTTCGGACCCAAATACTTCTCCTACGTCCACGACGAGCTGCCCCGGCTGTGCCAGCATATGTTCGGCCTGTCCGCCAAGCGGGAACTGAACTATGTCATGGGCCTGTCCATGGGGGGCTACGGGGCGCTGAAGTGCGCCCTGACCACTCCGGAGCGGTACGCGGGCTGTGCCGCCTTCTCGGCGGTGGCCGATTTCCCCGGCCGGATAGAGCAGGTGGAGCCCTGGGAGCGGGAGGAGTTCCGGGCCATCCTGGGCCCTGAGCTGAAGGTGCCGGACAGCGCCGACCTGACCGCGCTGGTGGAGGCCGCAGATGTGAAGGCCCTTCCCGCGTTTTTCCTGACCTGCGGGGATCAGGACAGGTTCCTCCAGGCCGACCAGGGCCTGGCCAAGCTGATGGCAGACCGGGGGTGCGACATCACCTTCGAGCACTGGGACGACGGCCACACCTGGACTTTCTGGGATCCCTCGCTGAAGCGCGCCATGGACGCGCTGCTGCCCTGAGGGTGGCGGCTATGGAGTTCATTGCCGGAATCGACGGCGGCGGGACCAAGACCCACATCGTTTGCCGCACGCCCCAGGGCCAGCATTTGCGTGAGAAGACGCTGGGAGCATTCAACTTGAATGGAGTGGGGGAGGAGCGCTTTAACGCTCTGTTGGAAGAGCTAATCGGCTTCCTTGCCGCCCAAGGCCGCTGTCTGTCGGTGTGCATCGGAGCGGCGGGGGCTAGCAGTCCCCGGCTGCGGGAGCTGACCGCCGCCGCCATGGACCGGGCGGGGATCGCCCGTTGGAAGCTGGTGGGTGACCATGAGATCGCCCTGTATGGCGCACTGGAGGGGCAGCCGGGGTGCCTGCTGATTGCGGGCACCGGGTCCATCTGCTTCGGGCGCGACGGCCGGGGCGGTACCGCGCGGGCAGGCGGCTGGGGCCACCTGATCGGCGACGGAGGCAGCGGCTACGCCCTGGGCCGGGACGCTCTGGCGGCGGTGACGCGCCAGCTGGATGGCTTAGACGGGGAGACCCTCCTGACTGGCCTGGTGTCGCAGGAGCTGGACCTGGACAGCCGGGAGGCCATTGTGGCATATGTCTACGGCGGTGGCAAGGACCGCCTGGCGGCGGTATCCCCACTGGTAGAGCGGGCCGCCGCTTTGGGCGACGCCGCCGCGCTGCAGATCGTGGAGCGCAACGCCCAGGAGCTGGTCCGCCTGGTGCGGGCGGTGGCGGGGCGCTTGGGACTGGAACAGGGACAGACGGCCCTGTACGGCGGTCTACTGGAGCACGACACCGCCCTTCGGAGACGGTCCGTGGACGCTATGGCGGAGGCGATGCCCCGGATGCGGTGTGTGGCCGCCAGACAGTCGGCGGCTTTCGGCGCGGCGCTGATGGCCCGAGAGCTACTGGACAACGACGGGTAAAAAACGCCCTGGATACGGCTTCGTATCCAGGGCGTTTCGTTTTGCGCTTTGAGTTCAGCCGCCGTCCGGCTCCTCCAGCTTCTCGTTGCTGAGCTGGTTGTGCTCGATACGGTCGTAGCTCTGGGAAAAATCCCGGTTGATATAGGCGGTGTATAGGATGTCCACCATATTGAGCTGGGAGATCCGGGAGGACATGGCGCCGCTGCGGAACAGATCCTCCGTGGCCATCACGTATAGGCAGATGTCCGCCATCCGTGACAGGGGAGAGCTGACGAACCGGGTGATGGCGATAATGGGCGTGCCCTGCTGCTTCAGGTAGCGGGCGCAGCGGTTGACCTCCTCCGTACAGCCGGAGTAGCTGATGATGATGGCCACGTCCTGGGGGGTGGCATTGCGGGCCAGGACGTACTGCACATGGATGTCCTCGCAGCAGGAGCAGCGCTTGTCCGCACGGATGAATTTCAGGTATGCGTCCTGGGCCACTAGGTAGGAGGCGCCCATGCCGAACAGCAGCACCGTGTCGCTGCGGCAGATCAGGTCCACGCTCTTGCGGACCGTATCCTGCTCGATCAGCCGGATGGACTCCTCCAGGCAGGAGATGTTGCGAAAGGTCACCTTTGTGACGATCTCGGACAGCACGTCGGCCTGGTCCAATTGCTTCTCTTGGGTCTCCCGGCTCTGCCGGCGGACCACCAGCTCGGCCACCAGGGCTTTCTGCATCTCCCGATAGCCGGAGAAGCCCAGCTTCCGGCACAGGCGCACAATGGTGGAGGGGGAGGTGTAGGATAGCTCGCCCAGGCGGCGGATGGTACACTGGGCGATGTCCTCAGGATGATCCAGGATGTGCTGCAGCACGCCCCGCTCCGCGTTGCCTGCGATTAAGAGATATTGTTTGGCGGCGATCAAAACGCTTTTCATGGCGCATCCTTCTCTCTGTTCCAGCCGCTGTCCCGCCTGTGGCACGGGACGGGTGCTGTTGATACGATATGCTGCTACTATCTCCAGTTTTTACAATCCATACCTCGGGAATACAAAGATAATTGCTGTCTGTCTGGGGCGTAGAAAAGAACAGATGCGGTTTTTCTGCCAACGCGCAGGTAAGAGCGGCTGAACCGGCTGGCCGCATTTCCTGCACTGTTTCCAAACGCCGCATAATGCCAGCGTTCTTTCTGTAAACGGCAGGGGACGCGCCTTTTAACCAAAGACAATATCGGACTTCTTTGTTGTTGATAAAATCCTTTGCTTCTGCATAGCGGCGGACACAAGATTTAATATTTTCATCTTTTGCAACCAAGGCGCCACGTTCTTCTTGCGAAAGAATCAAGTTTCCGCCGTCCGATGGCCTTTGGCTGCGCTAAAACCGATAATTACACAATAGGCAGCCGCTTTTTCCTTGACCTCGCTGTTCCATTTGAAGGCCTGCTATGCAAAATCGATATGAAGCCGTCGGTAAAGCTGATGTGGTCCAACTTCACTGGAAGCTCGAGGGCAATGGCGGTAGAGCAGTCAACATCGAAAACCTTTGTCAGCAATTTCGCTTCAAAACAGTTGTGTTTCCTGCTTCTCGGCGCCCCGACCCTGCAAATCCGCCGTGAATTTTGCCGCTGCGGCGCGCTTTTCCCTCTCTGCCATCCTGCCTGCACAAGAAAATTTAGTTGTGATTTTAAGTATACCATATTCTGCCGGAAGTTGGGAAGGGGGTTTGAAAAGTTTCCTGTGCTGATATCCCTGCCCTTCATTTGGCGGAGGGGCCTTTCCGGGATTTGGGGAGGAAATAAATCAACAAGACGAATCATAACAAGGAAAGGCCCGTTCAAAGCAAGTAAGGACGCCTTGAAAAATTCAGAAAATTTGAAAACAAAGGGCAAAAAAATCCCGCAACAGGATATAACGGTGTGTGGCAATCGGAGAACCGTGACGTATGTGCGGATATATTATAGCGGAGGATTTTACTATGGACAAGTATATTTTTAGCGAGAACAACGGCCTGTGGTATGAACTTGTTGGCGACTACGATTTCCCCTGTCTGACTGTACCTGTTGAAGAAGAACAGTCGGTTGACGTGTGGGGTCAACGGCACCTGCAGTACATCAGGGAATACCGCAAGGCCCGTTATACCAGCTTGTTACTCAGCGGCAGACTGAACAGCTACCTTGTCGGCATTGACCAGCAGGCGCAGGAAATGAAGGACGCTACAATTAAGCAGATAGACGAAACGCAAGGCATTACTGAAACGCTAAATATGTTTGATTCTTTAGCCTGGGGCATAAAATGAACAATATTCGGGTGTATGTGTAGGAAATCGTTGATTCAAATATCATCTACAACTGATTAGGGTTACGCATAAAACCAGGCCGGCAGGGCACTGCCTCTGCCGGCCTGGTTTTATTTGTTTTGGGACAAACCTGCCGAAAAGGTATCAATGATATGCTTTTGCACCTGTTCTGGCGTTTCATCAAAGCCGTACTTAATCCACTGGTAGATGACACCAAAATAGCCATAAACAAAATAAGACATCAGATAAGAGAGATTTTTGTCCCAGGTTTCTCCGCCGGACACCAGCAGCTCACAGGCCCGCATGATGACCACGATCAGTCCGTTGTCGTGAAGCAGGGAGAATAGCCGTCGGTTTTCGTAGATGAAACAGGTGAGCGCAAAGCCCTTGTCTTTCTCCACATCCTCCTGGTGCAGATCAGCATAGCGGCCCCACTCGTAATCGATTTTGAATATCAGCAGCTCCTCTTTGCTGTTCTTGCAGTCAAG
>CAJTTS010000047.1 GCA_910579155.1 uncultured Oscillospiraceae bacterium
ATGCTCCTTTTTGATGTATGATTGAGAGAAAAATCTTATGAGAAATTATATCCAAAAACATCAAAACTAAATAGTTGTTTCTATCATAGCATAGGAAGCGCATTTTGCAAACAGGTTTTCAAATAAAAAATGGGCGGCGGAAGCGTAAAAGATACGCTCCCGCCGCCCCTCCGTGTCAAAGTCCCTCGAATTTCCGTATCAGGTCATATACCTCATGCCATACCCGGTCATAGCCCTGCCGCAAATCCTCCACATCCTGGGCATAGAGGTTGCGTGTCTCGTTGCATCGGCGGGTGATCTGGTTCACATTGCTGGAGATCGAGCGGAGCAGTCTCACCAGTTCCTTTACACACTCCATATCCAACTGGACGATATACCCGTCCACCGCCATCTTCCGCAGATACCCCCGCAGGTTGGACGTGCCCAGCAGGGCCATTTTCTGGTCGATCACCTCCTTTTCCTCCGGGGACACCTTGGTAAACAGGCCCACCGTGCGGCCCTCGTTCTTCCTCACAGCACATCCCCCCGATAATGGCTTTTCTCGGTGCCAGCAGCTACCGGCGCAGGCGGCGTGTAGCTTCTCAACGCCGCCCGGATAGACGGTTTATCGCCCCCCGGTACGGGCGGCGCAGACTGCTCCTGCGGCGGTTCCTTGCCATCTCCCTGCTCTTTGTCCTTCCCGCTCTCGTCATTGTCCAGTTCAGCGTTCAGTTCGGAAAGCCGGGCCGACTTTGCCGCCAGTTCTTCCTCCTGGGGGAAGGGCCGCGCCGCTTCTTCCCTGGCGTTTTCCAGATTGCCCTCCAATGTGACCAGGCCCCGCTGCTGCTTTTCCAGACTTTCCGTGATCTTCTCCAACGCATTATTGATGCGGGTCACGTTCCCCAAAATTTCATCTGCCAGTTCCGCCGTATAGGTGAGATTCTGCTTCATTGTCACAACAAACTTTTCACCCTTTAGCTGAACCTGCATGGGGAAGCCCCGGAACTGGCCCAAATCAAGGGGCTTATCCGGTTCGGTCATACTCTTGCATGCGGCAAGAATGGCCTCGCCTGCCGCTTTGCGCTCTGGATCGCGGTGAAGGTCGCCATCAGCGCACCTCCCGAACCAATTACGCCCAGCGCATCACACAGCCGGGTGTATTCGCTGACCAAATCGTCCCCGCGCAGGACGGAGATCCGTCCCATGTTGGCCAGGGTGGTGAGCTGGTTGAGGTTACGGCCCTGGGCCTTCAGCTCAGAGAGCAGTTCGTCCAGTCCGTCTACTCGAACGATTTCCTTTCCCAGGGCACAGGTGGTGAGGTAGTCTGTGACGGTCATGCCGGCGGCTCTGGCCCGCTGGCGGATGACTTTTTGGTCCGCCAGGGTCATCCTGGCGGTGATAATTTCGGTTTTCTTCTTCTGCATGAAACTCCTTTCTTCCCCTTTAGGGGGCAGGGGGTCCGGGGCATAGCCCCGGCGAGTGCGGCACGGCGTATAGCCGGACGCGATGCTTGCCCCACCCAAAAAGGTGGGCATCCCTCCATCGGGCCGCCTCTGCCATGCCCTTACCTGGCGCTCCCATGGTACTGCGGCAGGGCTGTCCGCATTGTGGGGAGCGGTAAGGGGGCTTTATCCCGCTCCTTCCCCCTCTCCGCGAATTTGGCCCCACATCGGCGCAAATCGCCCTGATGGGCACTTACCCTGGCGGTGGCGGAACGTCCGCACACAGTGCCCCACGTGCGGTGACAGAGGG
Organism: uncultured Oscillospiraceae bacterium; assembly: GCA_910579155.1. Next base: position 1,732 of record CAJTTS010000047.1, read on the forward strand.
TGTTTGGGTGGGGCGCTCTTTTGTTTACAGCGACGCAGATTTTGTGCGCTCCCATCGTGCGGTTTCCTCCTTGATTTTTTGCAGGTCGGCTTGGCGGCGGTCCTCCAACACTTTCTCCAGCGGCTGGATGGTGTAGCGCAGATTGCCGTTGCGCCGGAGCCCGCTTCGAGTGCGGACAGTGGCGTCCTCCGTGCAGATGAGACCTTTGTTTACAAGAGCGCAGACGTGTTTGCGGACGGTGTTGATGCTCATCCTTGTCGCCGCGCCGATGGTGCTGTAGCTCGGCCAGCACTGATGGGTGCGGCGGTTTTCGCACCGACAGAGAAAAGAATAGATGGCGAACTCACCGGGGGAGAGGCCGAGAGAAAAGATTTCGTTGGGCGTGGTAAAATAGTTTTGAGTCACTGTGCGCCTCCCTGAGTGTGCTGTTCCACCCACTGGATGAATTTCTCTTTGGGCACGATCATGCGGCTGCCCACCTTGAGCGCAGGGAAGTCAGGCTCATGAATCAACTCATAGGCGCTGGATGGCGCGACGCCGAGAGTCTTTGCTACTGTCTCTGCGTTGAGGAATAGCGGCAGGTCGGTGTAGGTTTTGAACTGAGATACCTTCATTTTGACTCCTTTCTATGATTTTTGGTTTTGGCCACGCACCGCACCCCTTCCTGCCCCAGGTTGTCTGCGGCGTTGTCACCCTGTTGGTACGCTCGTCCCCTGTGGGAGTTATGGCGGTACTTCACCCAGAGAGTATGTTCTTCGGTGGTGGGTATTCAGTTGTCACGGAATTGTGTGTTGACATTTTCTTCTTCGTAGTGTAGACTTAGACCTATCATTAATCATCAATTTCGTTAGTCGTCTGATGAGAGACTAACAGATTTTGCACCTCTTGCCAAGTCTTATTTTATGATAGAGAAAATATTGGTCTATCATGGATGAGGGAGGAACACATGACACACGACTACACATTCAAGACCTACATCGCCAACGGGCGGGAGCACTACGAGTACAGCGTCTATGCGCTGACTTGGACAGAACGCAATGAGTTGGAGAGACGCAGCCAGTCCACGCTCATAAAAAAAGACTTCCCGTTTTCGGAAAGCCTTTTGTCTCTGTTGTATTTGGATTTGAGGAAGGTTGAGCTGCTGACAAAGAAAATCGACAAAGCCATCCGTGAATTTCTCCCGTCTAACGATGACAGCTATGTTGGGGAGGTGCTGGCTGCTTTGGACGAGCTGGCCTCTATCCACGTGTACTTCGAGCTGGTCCGGCTGGAGTGGCGCTGGCGGTTTGCAGAACTGAAAGCCAGCGGCAGCGAGGATCGTGTCAGGTGGCTGCCGCGCAAGCGGATCACGCACATCCCGTCCAGCGTCGCGGAGGCGCAGCGGCAGATCCTAGACCTGTTTGACCGTGCGCTGAATATGGACGACGGAAATGACCCGCTGTCTGAGCGCATGGCGAATTACTACCGCACATACGAAACTGCCCGGTATCGGGATGCTCCGTCAAGGCCGTTTCACTTTGAGCAACAGTCTGTGCGGTTTGAAACTGTGAACAGCAAAACATTTACCGATGTTCTCTATCCAAACAGCATTTATGACCTGATCAGTTTCCATCTCAGCGAGTGCGTGAAACGGGAGACCCGCCTGCGGGTTTGCAAAAACTGCGGCAAGTATTTCGCTATCCAGGGACGGGCCAACGCCGAGTACTGCAACCGGGTCTTTGACCAGAAGGGCCGAACCTGTAAGGAGATGGGTGCCATCGCGCTGTGGACGAAAAACAAGAGCAGTGACGAGGCGTTCAAGCTCTACCGCCGGGAGTACAAAAAACGCTTCGCCTGGATCAAGGCTGGGAAGGCTTTGCCGGAGGAGGTCTACGCCTGGGGCGAGAGGGCTAGAAAGAAAAAGCGGGAATGTGAGGAGGGGAAGATCACTCTCGAAGAATTTGAGGGGTGGCTTAAGTAATCATAAATCAAAACCATTTTATGCTTGCGGCCGATACGCCAAATTGTAATTTTGCTCGTCTCTCTAACCATGGCTTTCGAAGTCCTCTTCGTCCATCAGGAGATTTCTAAAGTGTTTGCCCACCAAAATCCCTGCTTTTCTGTCGGCATGTGCTTGCCAGGTTTGGTGCAATTTTTCTGCTGCTGGCACAAATCCCTCTCTTCCCACTTTCACATTTTCGAAGATGTACTTATTCCTTCTACATTTGCTTGACTCTGATACGTATCGGTTTCCCACTTGTATTTTTTTGCCTGTCAGGTATAATGGTATTGATTTCACAAGGTATTGTGACTGAAAGGGAATTGCTGAGACTGCAGATGAGTATTCTGGGAGAAAGGAGACTATTTATGTCGAAGAGGGAAACCGCCTATGTTTTCGACTCGGAGCGGCACTCCAAGCTCCCGCCCGTTTCCCAGGAGTTCTTTGAGACCATTTTTGAGTCCTCCTATGACGGCATCTATATTACCGACGGAATGGCTGTTACGCTCATGGTGAACAAAAGCTATGAATCTATCAGCGGCCTGCGCCGGGAGGATATGCTGGGCCAGGATATGCATGAACTGGTGGAGAAGCAGGTCATCTCTCAGTCGGGGACGCTGGCGGCGCTGGAGACGCTCAAGCCTGTGACCATGGAGCAGAGCTTCAAAACGGGCAAGCGGGCCACCATCACCAGCACGCCCATCTTCAACGAGGACAACCAGGTGGCCCTGGTGGTGACCAATGTGCGGGATGTGACCGAGCTCTACGAGCTCCAGCACGAGCTGGAGATGAGCCAGGAGCGGAGCCGCCAGTATTTCAGCGAGCTGGAAAGCCTGCGCCGCCAGATGTCCCGCTCCACGAAGGTGATCGCCGAGGACCCCGCCATGCGGGAGGTCTTGCAGGTGGCCAAAAAGGTGGCCGAGCTAGATGTGCCCATCCTCCTGGAGGGGGAGATCGGCGTGGGAAAGCGGGATCTGGCCCGGTACATCGTGGCCAGGAGCCGCCGGAAGAAGGCCCAGTTCATTGAGGTGAACTGTTCGTCCTACACGGAGGGGATGCTGGAGCGCGAGCTGTTTGGTAGCGTCTCCCCCGACGCTCCGGACCAGGGCACCACGGGGCTTCTGGAGCTGGTAAACGGCGGTACCCTCCTGCTGGATGAGGTGGGCGAGCTGCCCACCGAGGTCCAGGTCCGGCTGGCTCGGTTCATGCAGACCCGCCGCTTTGAGCGGGTGGGCTCCATGGCCCCCGTCCAGGCGGACGTGCGCATCCTGGCCAGCACCAGCCGAGATCTGAAGAAGCTGGTGGGCGAGCGCCAGTTCCGGGAGGACCTCTACTATGCGCTGAACGTCCTGCCGATCCAGGTGCCGCCCCTGCGCCAGCGGCGCGAGGACATCCTGCCCCTTGTGGACCGGCTGTGCTCCAGCCTGAACAAAAAGTACCACCAGAAAAAGCGATTTGGACAGCCCGCCCTGCTGGCCCTGCGGAATTACAGCTGGCCCGGGAACATCCGGGAGCTGCACAATGTGGTGGAGTCCGCCGTGATCCTCAGCGACGGGGACTTGATCCGCCCGGAGGACCTCCCCCTGCCCCAGAGCGTCCGGCCCTCGGCGCGCCAGATGTCCGACTTCTCCGGCCCCCTGGACCTGCGGCGGACGGTGGAGGAGCTGGAGCTGCGCTATATCCGCAGCGCCTACCAGAAATACGGCAATGTGCGGGAGGCTGCCAAAAGTCTGGGCATGGACCCCTCCACCTTTGTGCGCAAGCGGGCGCGGCTGGAGGATCGGGAAAAACAGTGAAATATGGGGTGATGCAAAAATGCAGCGCGTTGCATTTTTGCAGTTGACCTGCAAAACACCGAAACCCCTGCTATAGCGGGGTTTGTAAATGAACTACAGCCCGGGTCGTTGCGTTATTGCAACAGTCCGGGCTGTTTTTTAGTTCAGTACGGCAAAAAAGACGAAAAATCGCAAATTTTTTTGTGAAAAGTGCATAGGAAAAGTGTACAAGAGCCGGGCTGGAAATTTGTCCAAGTCTCTGAAACTGGCCAAATCGTATTTACATTGACAAAAACATCTGCAATAATCACCAACGTAACAGCCGTCCAGGCGAGGAGCGCTGCCGGGGCAAGGCGCCGTCCCGGCGGGATCCATGGCGGTCCGCGCATCTGGAGGCTGCCCAAAAAAAAGAAAGAGGGGAAACATTTTGAACGCAACGATTGGTGTTATCGGCCTGCTGCTGGCCATGCGAAGCAAGTTCAATATCTTAGAATCAGGGAGGAATCATTGTGTTGCAGCTTAAAAAACTGGCAGATGATCATGTTAGGAATACCAGTTGGGCCAAGCGATGGATGTGCATTGCCCTTGCTGTCATGCTGTTAAGCGCACTTATCGCATCCGCAATTCAAACGAACGGTTACAAAACTCAAGTATACAGCTTCAAAATTCCCACTTCGAACGGGAAGTACATTTCCTGCAATATGTACCGACCTTACGGTTCCACAGCCGACAACCCCGTTCCCCTAGTCATTGCATGCGCAGGCTCTTATGCAAACAAGGAGCAAATGGGCATGGTATTCACGGAACTCCCCCGCCGTGGGATCGCGGTTATTACGTTCGACACTTATATGCACGGCCTGTCCAGTGGCGGCACCGAGCCCTACAGCCAGTTTGCCTGGACCGACGCCGGAATGATCGCTTTGGTGGAGTATGCCTACAATAACCTGGATTTTATTCAAAAGGATAAAATTTCGATCATCGGCCATTCGCTGGGTTCCCGGATTGTCTCTAACACGTTGGCACACTACGGTCTGGCCTATGAAAACGCCATCAAGGATGCCATGCTCCCGGACTCGGAGGATGGCAAAAACATTACCGAGGGTGAACAGGCCTATGCCGATTCCCTCAATAAGGTATACGCTGCCTTTTGCCTGGGCGTAGTGCCTTCCGAAATTTCCTTTGGAACCGGCAAGGAAGGTGATACCTGGAACAAAGGCTCTGCTTCTTCTAAGGAATTTCCTACACGCGCCTACGCCAATGTTGCCGTCTGTAACGGTAGGTATGACGAGTTTTACCGCGGCCTTTACCGGGATTCCGATGGGAACATTTTCCCACTGACCGAGAATCCGTATATGTTAAGCCTTGTCAGCAGCGCTACTGATTCCGAATATGATGCGTTAGAGTTTAATACTTACTATGGGGATATTAGCAACCGCTCCCTACGCGTCATTTTCAATCCAAACACATTCCATACGTTTGTTCGATATAGTGGAGATAGCGCTGCATATATGGCGGAATTTTTCTCCAAGGTATATTCCATGGAATTTAGTATTTCCCCCACCAATCAAGTCTGGTTTCTGAAAGAAATCGTGACTTTTATCGGTTTTATCGGTCTTCTGCTTTTCATCGTGCCCTGTGCCAGTTTGCTTTTGCATATCCCGTTTTTTGCTTCCATCCAAGAGCCCCTTCCTGCAAAACTGCCCGCAGTCAAAGGGAAAACAGCCAATCTTCTGTTTTGGGGCGGGCTACTTATCATTCCCATAGCTTCCTATCTTCTGTTGTCGCCTGCAAACAGCCTTGCAAACACGCTGTGGCCAACGCAGGCCGCCCAAAACACGCTTACCTGGACCTTCCCGCAAAAAATGACCAATTTTATTTTCATCTGGGCCACTCTCTGCGGCATCGTTGCCTTGGCGCTATTCCTGGTTGCTTGGAGATACAATAAGCGCAACGGCGTTCAGTTTGACCATCTGGGTATTCGGGTAAGCGTCAAGAACTTCTTTAAATCGGTTTTGCTTGCCCTCTGTGTACTTGGAGCTATCGTTATCATTGCTGTTGCCGTAAACTACTTCTTCACGCTGGACTTCCGGTTTCTGACGCTCGGCTTTAAGTCCTTCAAACCCATTCATCTGCTGTATGCCGCTTTCTACTCCATTCTGTTCTTTTTCTATTATACCATATCCTCAATAATGACCAATTCTTTACTGCGGGTAGATGGTCAACCTGAATGGCTAAACCTCTTATTGGCCGGTTTGAGCAATGTTGGTGGCCTTCTGGTCGCACAAATCGCCATGGTTGTCATTATGTCCAGCTCACTGAACAATCCTTTCTCCAAGATCACGTTGAACCTGATGACCACTTACCATCTTGTCATTCTCCTTTTTGTTGTCCCGTATGTAAACCGCTACCTGTATAAGCTGACTGGGAAAGTCTGGCTGGGTGCTGCCTTTAATTGTTTCTTCATTGTCTTGATGAGTGTTGCCAGTAATATGCTTCACGTCCCAGCAGGTGTTTAATTGCATTTTCAATTCCAATCGACGGCGGCGAGAGTTACCCGCAAACAAGAAAGGAAGTTATCTGTCATGGCACTTATGACCGGCGAACAGTACATCGAAAGCATCCGCAAAATTCCCATGGAGATCTATATGTTCGGCAAGAAGGTGGAGGACCCCACCAATGATCCTATCCTCCGCCCTTCCCTGAACTCTGTGCGCATGACCTATGACCTGGCCCAGATGCCCGAGTACCAGGACCTGATGACCGTGGTCTCCCCCGACACCGGGGAGCGCATCAACCGCTTCACCCACATCCACCGCTCCACCGAGGACCTGCGCAACAAAGTGAAGATGCAGCGCCTGCTGGGCCAGAAGACCGCCGCCTGCTTCCAGCGCTGCGTGGGGATGGACGCCTTCAACGCCGAGTACTCCACCACCTATGAGATCGACAAGAAGTACGGCACCAGCTACCATGAGAACTTCAGGAAGTTCATGCTCTACTGCCAGGAGAACGACCTGACCGTGGACGGCGCCATGACGGACACCAAGGGCGACCGCTCCCTGCCCCCCCATGCCCAAGCCGATCCGGATCTGTTCCTCCATGTGGTGGAGCGCCGGCCCGACGGCGTGGTGGTCTGCGGCGCCAAGGCCCACCAGACCGGCATCATCAATTCCCATGAGGTCATCGTCATGCCCACCCAGTCCATGGGTCCCGATGACAAGGACTACGCCATCTCCTTTGCCGTCCCCCTGGACACCGAGGGGCTGTTCATGATCATCGGCCGCCAGTCCTGCGACACCCGGAAGCTGGAGGGCGGCGAGCTGGACGTGGGCAACAGCGAGTTCGGCGGTGTGGAGGCGCTCACCGTCTTTGACCACGTGTTCGTGCCCAATGACCGCATCTTCCTCAACGGCGAGACGGAATTTGCCGGTATGCTGGTGGAGCGCTTCGCCGGCTACCACCGCCAGAGCTACGGCGGGTGCAAGGTGGGCGTGGGCGACGTGCTCATCGGCGCCGCCGCCGTGGTCGCTGACTACAACGGCGCCGCAAAGGCCAGCCATATCAAGGACAAACTCATCGAGATGACCCACCTGAACGAGACCCTGTACTGCTGTGGTATCGCCTGCTCCGCCGAGGGCCACCCCACCGAGAGCGGTAACTACATGATCGATCTGCTGCTGGCCAACGTCTGCAAGCAGAACGTCACCCGCTTCCCCTATGAGATCGTCCGCCTGGCCGAGGACATCGCCGGCGGCCTGATGGTCACCGCCCCCGGCGAGGCCGACCTGCGGGACGCCAAGCTGGGCCCCGTCATCGATAAGTACCTAAAGGGCGTGAATGCCGTGTCCACCGAGGACCGGCTGCGCATCCTGCGGCTCATCGAGAACCTGTCCCTGGGCACCGCTGCCGTGGGCTACCGCACCGAGTCTATGCACGGCGCGGGCTCCCCCCAGGCCCAGCGCATCATGATCTCCCGCCAGGGCAATCTGGCCCACAAGAAGGCGTTGGCCAAGGCTATCGCCCACATCAAGGAGTGATCCCGCCCGCAGGCGGATAAAACAGGGAGGGGCGGCGGTGTTCCGCCGCCCCTCCCCCCACCCGGGCATTTGAGCAGGCATGAAGGAGGCAGTCATCATGTATTCAGAGATCGAGGCCGCACTGGACCAATATGTCCGGCCCACCCTCCACGGCCACGGCGGTGAGTTGGAAGTCATCGGGTTTGACCAGGGCGTCGTCCGTTTCAAGCTGAAGGGACGCTGCGCCGGCTGTCCCGCCGCCGACCTGACCACCGAGGAGCTGATCCAGGGCGCTTTGGTGGAGCACGTCCCCGGAGTGACCCGGGCGGTGCTGGTCCAGAACATCAGCGACGAGCTCCTGGAGCAGGCCAGGGCTGTTATCCGCTCCCGTCATGGACAGTAGGACTGAGATCGGCGTGCGCTACTGCGGCGGCTGTAACCCCCGCTATGACCGGGTGGCCCTGGTCAGGCGGTTGGAGGGCCTCCTGCCCGGCATGGCGCTGGTCCCCGCCCGGCCCGGGGCCCATTACCCGGCGGTGGTGGTGGTCTGCGGCTGCCCCAGCCGCTGCGCCAATGTGGGCGATCTGGCCCAGCCCGCGGGCAAGCTGGTCTATCTCAGCGGCTGGGAGGATCTCCTGCCCGCCAGGGAACGGCTGGAGGCCCTGGCCCGGGCCGGGGAGGGGGGGCAGGGCCGCTGCCTGGACCATCAGGAGGTGCTGGCCATCCTGCCCCATCGGGAGCCTATGCTGTTTGTGGATACAGCCAGCCGCCTGATCCCGGGCGAGGCGGTGACGGCTTCCTTCTGTGCCCGGCCTGAAATGGCCCTGTTCCAGGGCCATTTCCCCGGCTGCCTCACCTTTCCCGGTACCCTCCTGGTGGAGGCCGCCGCCCAGGCGGCGGACCTGCTTCTGCTCACCCTGGACCGGTATGCCGGGAAAATGCCGCTCCTGATGGGGGTGCGGAAGGCCGGGTTCCACCGCAGGGTGCTGCCCGGGGACACCCTGGAGCTCCACGCCTCCCTGCTGGAGGATCGGCCCGAGCTGGGTACCGCCCTGTGCCGGGGGCAGGTATTCGTACAGGGTGAGCTGGCCGCGGATATGGAGCTGCGGCTGGCGTTCCGGGACATCTCCAAACCAGTCCCGCCCGCCGGCGCGGGATGAAAAATAAAGTGACAGGAGTGATACAGCCATGAGCTGGCAGACCTATTACAAGGAACATACCCTGACGGCGGAGGAAGCCGTCGGTAAGATCAGATCCGGCGACCGGGTGGTGTTGGAGCACGCCTGCGGCGAGCCCGTCTACCTGGTGGACAAGATGGTGGAAAACGCCGCCGCCTACCGGGACGTGGAGATCGTCCACATGGTGGCCATGGGCAAGGGCGCCTACTGCCTGCCCGAAAACGCCGGCCATTTCCGCCACAATTCCCTCTTTGTGGGCGGCTCCACCCGGAAGGCGGTGGAGAGCGGCCAAGGTGACTTTACCCCCTGCTTCTTCTTTGAGATCCCCAGGCTGTTCCACACCACCCTGCTCGTGGACGTGGCCCTGGTCAGCGTGACCCCGCCCACCCCGGAGGGCAAGGTGTCCCTGGGCGTCTCCTGCGACTACACGGTGGAGGCTGTCAAGTCCGCCAAGACCGTCATCGCCCAGGTCAACCCCTCCATGCCCTACACCTACGGGAGCACCGAGCTGCCCGTGGAGGACATCGACGTGTTCGTGGAGCATGACCAGCCCGTCATCGAGCTGCCCCAGGGCAGGATCGGCGACGTGGAAAAGGCCATCGGCAGCAACTGCGCCACCCTCATCCCCGACGGCGCCACCCTCCAGCTGGGCATCGGCGCCATCCCCGACGCCGTGCTCCTCTTCCTGAAAGACAAGAAGGACCTGGGCATCCACTCCGAGATGTTCTCCGACGGTGTGGTGGAGCTGGCGGAGGCCGGGGTCATCACCAACGCCAAAAAGACCCTGAAGCCGGGCAAATTTGTGGTCACCTTCCTCATGGGCACCAAGCGCCTCTACGACTTCGTCAACAACAACCCCAATGTCGAGATGCAGCCCGTGGACTATGTGAATGACCCCTACGTGGTCGCCCAAAACGACGACCTGATCTCCATCAATTCCTGCGTGCAGATCGACCTGATGGGCCAGGTGGCCTCCGAATCCGTGGGGCTGAAGCAGATCTCCGGGACCGGCGGGCAGGTCGACTTCGTCCGGGGGGCCTCCGCCTCCAAGGGTGGCGTGTCCATCATGGCCTTCCCGTCCACCGCGGCCAAGGGCACAGTCTCCAAGATCGTCCCTTTCCTGGATCACGGCACCGCCGTGACGACCTGTCGCTGTGACGTGGATTACGCCGTCACCGAGTACGGCATTGCCCACCTGAAGGGCGAGACCCTTCGCACCCGGGCCCGGAACCTCATCGCCATCGCCCATCCCGACTTCCGCGCCCCCCTGATCGAGGAGTTCGAGAAGCGCTTCCACTGTGCCTTTTAACGCACGCGGCACCCATATCACACAGAGCAAGGAGCACGTAGCATGACAAATCTGGAAAAATACGACCAGTTATTCCTGGAGTCTTTCCACGTCACGAGGGAGGAGCTGCCTGACCTGAAATACAGGGGCATCCCAACCTGGGACTCCGTAGGCCATATGGACCTGATGAGCGCTATGGAGGAGACTTATGGCATCAGCATCAGTACCCCGGATCTGCTGGACTTCTCCTCCTACGAAAAGGGTAAGGAGATCCTGGCCAAATACGGTGTGGAGCTCTGAGCCCCATGGCGGAGCTGGTGTCATGGAGGGACCCGTTATCGGAGAGCAATTGCTATCTGCTGGGGGAGGCGGGGGCCTGCGTGGTGATAGACCCCAACGACCCAGAGGGCCCCGTGGAGCGCCTGAAGGGGCTGGGATGGACGCCGGAATTGGTGTTCCTCACTCACGAGCACTGCGACCACATGGCCGGGGTGCCGGCCTTGCGCGCCCAATGGCCGGGGGTGACGGTCATCACCTCCGCCGTGTGCAGCGCCAACCTTCAAAGCACCCGGATGAATATGTCTGCCATGATGGAGTTGTACCTTGCGTTCCACGGGAAGCCCGGCGCAGCCTATCTCCCGTTCACCTGTGAGGCGGCGGACATTGCCTACACAAAACCTTACACGGCCGTTTGGAAGGGGCACCGCATCCGCTGTGTCCCCCTTCCCGGCCATACGCTGTGGAGCGCCGTGATCTTCTGGGATGAGACGACCCTCTTTTCAGGGGACTACCTGCTCCCCGGCGGAGAGACGATCCTCCGGCTGCCCGGCGGTAGCAGAGAGGACTATGAGAAGATCGCGCGGCCCTTTTTAGAGGCCCTTCCCCGGGGCCTTACCATTCAGCCGGGACACGGGGTAAGCTATACGCTTTGAAAGGGAGGCTGTGACAGGATGGACAGGGATACCTTGCTGGGCCTGGCACCCTATTCCCTGGCCAAGGTGGAGAAGGCGGAGCTGTACCGCAGGGAGCTCACGGCCCTGACCCGCTGGCATCGGGAGCGCTGCCCCGAGTACCGACGGCTGACGGAAGCGCTGGGGTATGCGGAAGGGGAGGTCTTAGAAGAGGCGGAGATCCCTATGCTGCCTATCTCGCTGTTCAAGGATCTGGAACTGCGCAGCGTACCAGAGGAAGCAGTCTTCAAGACCGTTACCTCGTCGGGCACCACCGGGCAGAAGGTGTCCAGGATCTTCCTGGACGCGGAGACCTCCGCCAGCCAGCAGCAAGTGTTGTATCGGATCGTCTCCGACTTCATCGGGGGGAAGCGGCTGCCCCTGCTGGTGCTGGACAGCAAGAAGGTCCTGAGAGATCGGGCCATGTTCTCTGCCCGTGGGGCGGGCATCCTGGGCTTTTCCATCTTTGGCTCCAAGCTCTACTATGCCCTGGACGATGATATGAGGCTGGACCTGGATGGGGTACGGGGGTTCCTGGCCGCGCACAGGGGGGAGCGGGTGCTGTGCTTCGGCTTCACCTATATCGTGTGGAAGCACGTGGTCCGGGCGCTGGAGGAGCGGGGCCTGGGGCTGGGGCTCCGGGACGGCATCCTGATCCACGGCGGCGGCTGGAAAAAGCTGGCCGGGGAGGCGGTCTCGCCGACGCAGTTCAAGGAGCGGGCCCGCCGGAGCCTGGGGGTGGGGACGGTATGCGATTACTACGGCATGGCCGAGCAGACGGGTTGTATTTATATGGAGTGCCCCTGCGGCCACCTCCATGCCAGCGTTTGGTCTGACGTGCTGGTACGCAGGCCGGAGGATTTCAGCCTGTGCGCGCAGGGGGAGCCGGGGATCATCCAGGTCCTCTCCCTGCTGCCCCGGTCCTATCCGGGCCACTCCCTGCTCACGGAGGACATGGGCGTGCTGCTGGGGGAGGATGACTGCCCCTGCGGACGGCTGGGCAAATATTTCACCGTCACGGGCCGGGCGCCCCGGGCGGAGGTCAGGGGGTGCAGCGATACCTATGAGGGATGACGTGATCTTGCTGGCCGGAGTGGAGGATCCCTCGGCGGAGCCCTGGGCCCCCTTTGCGCCCCTGACCCTGGACTTCCTAGAGGCCCTCTCTGCCGCTGTGCGCCGTGAACACGGCGGGCGGGAGGAGTTGGCTGCGTTCGGCTTCTGGTGCCGGCGCAGCCACCTGGAGGCCCTGGCCAAACGTCATGAGAGCCCCTTTCCCCGGCTGGGACGGGGGCTGCTTTTTCATGTGGCCCCCTCCAATGTGCCCACCATGTTTGCTTATACCTTCGCCATCGGTCTCCTGGCGGGCAACGCCAACATCGTCCGCCTCTCCACCCGGCGGGGGGAGACGGAGGCGCGGCTGTGCGCGGTCCTGGAGCAGGTTTTGGACCTGCCCCGGTTCGCCCCGGTAAAGGCCCGCAGCTCTTTCCTGTCCTATGACCGGGATGACGCCATTACCGCCGGCTATCTCGCCCAGTGTAACGGTCGAGTGGTGTGGGGCGGGGACGCTACGGTGGCGGCTATAGGCCGGTTCCCTATGCCGCCCCACGGGACGACGATCTCCTTTCTTGACCGCTGGTCGCTGGCTCTGCTGAGCCAGGGGGCGCTGTCCGGGCTGGCCCCTTCGGAGTTGGCCGCGCTGGCCCACTGGTTCTATAACGACACGTACCTCATGGACCAGAATGCCTGCTCTAGCCCCCAGATGGTGGTGTGGCAGGCGGACGGCGGGGAGGCCGCGGTGCGCCGCCGCTGGTGGGAGGCCGTGGCCACCGAGGCTGCGGGGCGCTATGCCATGGGCCCCTTCCAGGCTACCCGGAAGTATGAGCGCTTTTGCCGCGCCGCCGCTGTCGGGCCCGACATGGCCCTGGAGCGCTACGGCGGGAATCTGGTCTATGTGGCCAGGCTGGCCGCCCTTCCCGCCGCCCCGGCGGAGTGGAAGGGGGGGTTCGGCCTGTTCTTTGAGACGGAGATCCAGAGCCTGGAGCAGCTGCTGCCCCTGCTGTCCGCCAAGACCCAGACCCTGGCCTGCGGCGGAGTGGACGCCGGGGAGACAGCCGCCTTCCTGGCCGCCCGCCATGCCCAGGGCGTGGACCGGGTGGTGCCCGTGGGGCAGGCGCTGGAGATGGACACTGTGTGGGATGGGCGGGACCTGATCGCCGAGCTGTCCCGGATCGTCAGCCACCCCTGAAAACAGAAAGGAGGACCGGATCATGGGTTTGGATCTGTTTCCCGCTGGGTTGGGATCGGACCGCCTGCTGGCGGTGGACGACGCCGGGGCGCGGCTCTATGGACGGGATCTGGACGCCGCCTGCGCGGCCCTGTCCAGGGCCATGGGGGGGCGGGCGCTGGTGTTCCTGCTGTGCCGGAACGAGCCCGGCACCCTGCTGGGCTACCTGGGCTGCTTGCGCTGCGGGGCCGTCCCCCTTCTTTTGAGCAGCCATATCTCCCCCGCCCTGCTCCGCGAGCTGGCGGAAACCTATCGTCCCAACTTTTACTGCGTTCCCCAGGACCTCCCGGCGGAGATCCGCGCCGTCCTGCCTGACACAGCGCCGCTTCTGGAGCTCCGCGGGAGCGTTCTGATCCCCGGTAGCGGTGCGGAGCGCTGCCCCCTCCACCCGGAGCTGGCCCTCCTGCTCACCACCTCGGGCAGCACGGGTAGTCCGAAGTTGGTGCGACTGAGTGGGAGGAATCTGGTCTCCAACGCCGCCTCCATCGCCCAATACCTGGGGCTGGACGCCGATGAGCGGCCCATCACCACCCTGCCGCTACACTATTCCTATGGAATGTCTATCATCAACAGCCATATGCTGGCGGGGGCGCCTGTTCTGCTTACCACCCATGGAATTCTGGAGAGGGAGTTCTGGTACATGGTCCGGCAAGAGGTGGCCACATCCCTGGCGGGCGTCCCTTACACCTACCAGATGTTCCACCGGCTGGGCCTCACCTCCATGGAGCTGCCCCGGCTGCGGTATCTGACCCAGGCGGGGGGGATGCTGTCCCCGGAACTTCAGGAGGAGTTTGCGGCTTGGGCCGCCAGGACTGGACGGCGCTTCTACGTCATGTATGGTCAGACCGAGGCCGCGCCCCGCATGAGCTATCTCCCCCCCGAGCGTGCAATAGAAAAGAGCGGCAGCATCGGCATTCCCATACCGGGCGGACAGTTCCGGCTGGAGGACGCCGGCGGCGGGGAGATTACTTCCCCGGACACCACCGGCGAGCTGATCTACTATGGTGAAAATGTGGCCATGGGCTACGCCCGGAGGTTGTCCGATTTGTCCCGCGGGGATGAATGGCGGGGCCGTCTGGCTACCGGCGATATGGTTCGGCGGGACAGGGACGGCTTCTACTATATCACGGGCCGGAAAAAGCGGTTCGTCAAGCTCTTTGGCAACCGGGTCAATATGGACGAGGTGGAACGCCTGCTTTCCGCCCAGTTTCCCGGCGTCGGCTTCGCCTGTGCGGGCCGGGATGACCTGCTGTGTATCTACACCGACAGCCGGGACCCCGCCATTCCTGCGGCGGCCCTGCGCTATATCAGCGAGGAGACCCGGCTCTCTCCCAAGGCGTTCCGGGTGCAGGTAATTGATACCATTCCTAAAAATGAATCGGGAAAAACACTGTATAGTGCCCTTCTGGTGGAGTGAATGTCTTTGCCCAATGGTAGCTGGCACTGATCTTTGCGTGGCTATGCCACGCATTGCCAAGGAGAGAAATACCGACTCTGAATGTCTGCGCGTGACCAAATAAGCATTTTATAAGTCTGGCAGGGGTTAGTAGTGTGGATGTTTTGTATGATGATGAAATACCTTCGAAAAGGCTGGAGTAAGAAAGTGAGAGCTTGCAGGTTTGTTGTATCGAAGAATCACTAGTTCCCCTATAACGGGAGAGGGTGAGCTTCCCGCTGGGGTTCTTGATGTACTGCTTGCTGACGGAAATCGTCCGGTTTTGGATGTCCAGATCATCCCAGAGGAGGGTAATCAGTTCACCTTTTCGCAAGCCGCTCACCAGCTCCAGATAGAACATGGGGAGTACCCCTCTGGCATTGGCGGCCTCCAGGTAGGACTTGAGATGCTCAGGCCGCAGGGTTTTCATTTCCACTTTTTGCACCTTTGGAGCAATGCAGTCATCAGTGGGGTTGTGGGGGATGAGCCGCTCCTTTACCGCCCTCTCGAACGCGCTGTGAAGCATCAGGTGGACGCTTCGCACCGTGGTACTGCTGAGGCCGGGATTGCCGTGGCTGCTACACTAGTTCACCCGGCCATGCTCCATCAGGATTTTGTACATCTTCTGGAGATCCCGGGAGGTCAGCTTTTTCAGCTTTATTTTGCCGATGCGGGGGATGGTGTAGGTTTCGATCATCAGGCGGTATCGGTCTGCCGTGGCCAGCCGGACATTGGGCTGGGCGTAGAGATCGTGCCAGGTGCGCAGCCATGTGGCTACCGTGTATTCATCGGTTCGGATTATGTCCAGGGTCTGGCACTCCTGCTGGGCGGCGACCAGTTTTTATTTGGCCTCGGCTTGGGTCTTGCCCAGTACATTTTTGATGATGCGTTTGTCGGTTTCTGGGTCGTAGCCAGCCGTGTAGCGGCCCTCCCAGCGCCCGTCAGACCGCTTCCGCAGGTTTCCCTCGCCGTTGGCGCGTTTTTTGGCTAAGGGTTTCAACTCCTTTCTTGCTTTTTGTTTACAGTACTTCAATTTTTGAGGCGGTTGATTTGCTCCTGCTCCTGTTCGTAGGAATATTTGCCGTCCGTACCCAGCTCCGTTGCGATCCCCCAGGCCAGACGAAAATCGGCAATGAAGCTACTCGGTGCCATTTCCTCCTGCATTGCGGTGTGGGCATCCACCAGCCGGAGCAACTTTTTCCTTCCCTGCTTGTCCAGCAAGGCGGAAACCGCCTGACGTTTGGCTTCAAGCTCTTTGCGCTGTTCTGCATAGTTGCTTTTTGTGCTGACTCTGTCCTCCAGTGCGCTCATGTAGTCGTACATGATACGTCCCTCCTTCGCAGTGACAGAACATATCACAGCTTGGCGGGAATAGCCATGGGAAACGGCGAGAGTTATCAGAACAGCCACATATTTTTTCTTTGCACATCGGAGCAATCCACACCATGGTCATTACCAAAGTGCTTTCGGTTTGGATGAGACCTTTGCACTCAAGGGCGCTGACATATTTTGCTACGGTGTTTTCGGTCGTGCCCACAGCTTTGCCAATCGTTTTGTAGCTGGGCCGGCACTGATGTGTCTTGCAGTTTTCGCAGTGACGCAGGAAGGCATAGACCGCCAGCTCACCAGGGCAGAAACCGAGAAGGAAAATTTCATTGGGCAGAGGAAAAGTATTCTTGAGAGGATCGGACTTTTGGCGATAGCTCAACCGCACTCACCGCCCTTCGTGTGCTGCTCCACCCACCGGATAAATTTTTCTTTGGGCACTACGATCCGGCTGCCGACTTTGAGCACCGGGAAATCTGCTTCGTGCATTAACTCGTAGCGCTTGGATGGAGCGATACCTAGCACCTTTGCACCATTGCCGCATTGGGGAACAGCGGCAGGTCGTCGTAACTTTTGTACTCAGATATTTTCATGTGCAAATCCTTTCTGTAAAATTGGGTGCAGATAGAGGGGGACTGAACCCTGTCTGTTATTGTGGATATGTTGACTGGACACACACCGTACACCTTCCTGCCCCAGGATCTCACTGCGGCGTTTTCACCCTGTTGGCACGCTCACTCCAACTTCTGCGTGGAGGTCTTGAGGGTACTTCGCTCAGGGAGTATGCACTCCGGTAGTGGATATTCGATTTTCAATGTTCGTTAGCCCTTCCCTTTGGGCTGTTCCCATGGTAAAATAAATCCAGAGGAGTTTACATCAGGAAGTGATCTTTTGGGAAAATAAAATGCGCACAATACCCAGCGGGCCGCAGCTGTTGTTGGTGGGGGAAGGAGCGGGGCTGTTTTCCACGGTGCTTCACTAGAAGGACAGCCTTTGGGTTAATTGTGCCCAGCGGCTGTCCTTTTGATTACAGTACATCTAATTTTGAGGTGCTTGCGCTAATTGCTTTCATGCTACAGAAGATTGACTCAGTGGGTTTCTTTGTGCAGGGGGGAGATTTTGAATCGAAACTTGCAGGGAGAAGACAATGGTACCGCATCATTCCTGCTGTGCGCCGGGGGAGAAACTGCTCTACACTTTGGAAGACCCGATTCGGGTGCATACCTGCTGGTGGAACATTCTTGAGACGACCTTTGAGGGGATGGAGCGTGCGGCGAAGCAGGAGCGGTTTGAGAAGCTGTGTCGGATGTATCTCCATGTGTGTAAGCTGCATGATCCTGCCAGCCTGCCCAATGTGGAGCCGGGATAGAGAATGTTTAGAGCCGACCTATTTAGGGGCCGTGGATGCCAATAAACTCCCTTTAAAGTTGTGATTGGGGCGTTAAGCTGCGCAGGTACTTCTTTCCGGCCTCAGCTTGATTTATTTACAGCGTATCAGATTTTGATTTTTGACTGAGCAGCCCTTTGAAATTCTTCTTGATCCAACAGCAACATTTCCCCGCATCATCAAAACAGACTTTTTCGGGCAGCCAGTCCCAGGTGGCTTTTCCCGACTTGACCTCGAAGCCGATCTTCTCAAAGGTGTTCGCCCGCAGCATCTCAAAATCCTCTGGATTTTTCGAAATGTAGCTGCCGGCGGCGGCATAATCGGGTTTTCCGTCCTCCTGCGTAAGGCCGCAGATCAGATGCAGCCGCACGCGGTCCTCGTATTCCGCTCTGCCCTCACGCTCTTTTTTTACGCGTTCTTTTTTGAGGCGCAAAGCAAACTCCAAAGACGCCGTTCCAAATTCCATTTTGTTCAGGGTGAACGTCATATAGGTGGGGGTGCATTCCGTCCATGGGATGTCGTAGCTTAGAGAGAGCTTCTGGTAAATGGCGTCGAGCACATCCGTTTTCTCCCATTTGGAAAAGCATCTGAGCTGAACGCCGGACCGAACCTGGGTATCCGACCCGCCCTGAATGTTGTCATACATCTGCCGCATGATCTCCCACACATCTGAGTGGATACGGATATCCAGAGTATCCATGCACTCCTTCAGCCAGGGAAGGATATCAGCTTTGAAGGACAGCAGGCGGACCGCATCGCCCAGATATCCGCGGCTTTGCTCACTGGGCTCGTGCCCGTCTGGAGTGAGATAATAGATTGCCGGGACGTCCTTTCCTTGGCTTTTTGCAAACTCATAATAATGTCGAAGCTGTGCGTCCTGATCGCCCGCCCAAATCTTCACCTCAAAAGGCAGATACAGGTTTTTGGTAGAGATCACCATATCAATGCGTCTGCCCTGGCTGGTGGGAACCTCCGTTTCCACCACCGCGTCCTCCGGTTTTTCGCCTGTGAGTTCCACGCCAATCTTCTCCATCTGCAAAAACTTATCCAGAAAATCGGCGCCCTTGTCATGGAATTCGCTCTTGGGATTGATCAGCTCCGCAATCACGCTTGTGTGGATTTCCTCCGATTTCCAGATCCCCGCGACCTGAAAGATATTGAATTTTTTCTCAGACATTTTTGCTTTCTCCTGGCGTATTGCCGACATTTTCCTCACATATAAAGTCGGGAGAGGAAGTGCCCGTTTTCTCTGTCTCCTCCAACAGGCAGACCAGACAGTGGATGACATCCTCATAGCTGGGGAGTTCCCGGTTCGGAAAAATCCGGACCAGCTCCGGGTGGCTCAGATGCAGCAGATGGTCCAAGGTATGGATGCCGCTCCGCTTCAGGGCATTTCGTACAGCGACCTCCAGATCCATATCTTCCACGGTCAGATTGCGTCCGCTCAGAGCCGGAAATATGCGGACGAGCTTTCCATCTTCGTTCATCTCGTACGCTCCCTTTCGTTGTTTTATAGATTCTATGGACTTAGTGTTCTTGTTCCTGACCTGTGGATTCTGGTCCGTCTGAGCTCCGATAGAGCGACCACCCCTCAAAGAAGAAACGCTCCATCTGCCGCCGCAGCCAGCCGGGCTCCTGGATCTCGCAGCGCTCCATGTACTGCATGGCCCACAGCTTCAAGCCTTCCGGTTCCGCGGTCACCGTGGCTGTAAAATTCCCGTCGCCAGTGGGGCGGATGCTGGTCTCCATGCCAAAACGATCCAATATGTCGCTGAGCAGGCTGTTTTCACAAAGAAGAACCGCTTGGATGCCCTGTCCCGAAATTTGATAAACCCGCTCCCGTACATAGCGCGGCAGGACGAGGCCGGGGGGCAGAGGCTCCACCGGCTCCCCGGGCAGGACAGCGGGATTTTGGATGCGGTCAACGCGGTAGTGGCTCAATGTTTCATACCCTGAATAGCGGCAGATCAGGTAGTAGTTCCCGTTGGCAAAGCAAAGGCCGTAGGGATGGACCTGATAGAGCTGTTCTCTGCGGGGGCGGAACTTTTTGTCCATCCCATACTCCATATATTGAAAGGTGACCTGGCATCGGGCGGCAATCGCCTCCTCCAGCACCTCCACAGCCAGCAGGACGCTCCGATTCAGCCCCCGGTAGCCTGTGGGCAGGGACAGAGGGTGGCAGAGCTTCCGTTGATGAAGGCTCAGCCCCTGGAGGAGTTTTCGCTCCAGGTCCCGGTACTGCCGATCCCCGATCCCGGAAAAAGCGGCGGCGCAGTCCAGCAGCAGGCGAACCTCCGCCGGCTCCAGTTTTCGGGAGAGGAGAAAATAGCCGTCTTTGCTGTCTTGAAAGTCCGGAATGTCACAGCCTGCGCGCCGCAGACTGTCCAGCGCCCCATAGATGGTCCGCCGGTCACAGCTCACGCCGTACTCCACCCGGAGCAGACGCCGCAGCTCTCCCATGGAGAGGGGATGCTCCTGGTCGCTGTGCTCCTCCAGTATCTGATAGAGCCGGATGGGGATCAAATGCGCGGACATATTGCTCTCCCTCCTCTCGTGATCTGTCCTTTGCGGGGATTATATCACGGAAGGGCAGTACAAAACAAGCACACCGCCGCGGCCAGTACATTTTTTTGTACTGGCTCTGTGCTATAATCAAAACACCTGGAAATCGGAGGGATTTTACATGAGCGGCAGGAAGCGAAAGCCGTCCGAGGCGGAGCTGAACGAGCGGGCCAAGCGGATCTGCGGGGAGGGGGCCTACGGAACAGAGGTGTGGATGAAACTGAGCCCGGAGGATTTTGAGCCCTTCTTTCAGGCGGAGGATGTCTGCCTTTTGGAAAGTCCTGTGGTTTCCGCCGCAGCGGCTTCGTCCTGGATAAGGCAGGCTGTAGATGAGCTGTCGGCGGAGGCGGGCAAAACTGTGACCCATTTCCTGCTGCATATTGGATCTTCTGGACGTGCCCTCAGTCTGGATATGCTGTCTGATATCGTCACAGGGGCGCAGGGCGTCATTGATATGAGCTCTGCCAGCTTTATTGTCGGGTATCGGGCCATGGAGGGCCTGAAGGAGGGGGAGGTCACTCTGCTTGTGCTTGCGTCAATGGGGCCGGAACCGCAGACAGAGTCTTGACTGTACCGTATGTTCGTCCGCGGAGAGGATTTGATTTTTGTAAGATTAGGAGGGCTTTATCATGGACGATCCGATGACTTTTACCATTGATGGCGGCTCCTTACTCAAGTACAAAGGTCTTAACAATGTGATGATCCCAGAGGGTGTCGCGGGAATTGGGGCATTCGCCTTCGGTGGATTGGGATGAAAAACTGGATCTGTAGACGGCACTCGTCCACTATTTTTATCTGGTTTGTCTTGCCTTGTCGAAGGGAAAACAACGCGTACTGTGTGCCGTTTCTGACGGATAGCTGGGATATCATAGCCAAGAACCTCCATGGCGAGACCGAAACGTTGGAGCTGTGCTGGATGCCGGAGCATACCCGGTTTTCCACACTGGATATGGGACGGTTGTGCTTCTTATAATGGGAGAATTTTATGTGTAAGACACTTGTGAAAAGGGTTCAGTCGATTTGCCGCGCATATTTCAGGAGAAAGCATACGCGCGGGAAATCAGTGGAAAGAGCTGAGTTGAGCTGCCGCACATGCTTTGGCAAAATGAACGGCATCCTCTCTCCCCGGGAGTGGGTTGACATTGCCCGTGGAGCCGGTGTCCGGGCAATTGCGATTATGGATTTTCAGGAGGCAACAGGCTTTCAGGAGACGGCGCAGGCGGCAGAGGAATTGCGCGGGGAGGCGGAGTCGGAAGAGCTTGATTTCAAAATGCTTTACGGCATGGAAACCGTGCTGGAGAACGGGTGCCCTGTTCATCTTCTGGTGCGGAGCCAAGAGGGTTTGGCGCAGCTTTACCGGCTGCTGGAGAGTTCTTGGCAGGGCCGGGAGGAGCGGCCGTTTCTGCGCAAGGCGGAGATCGGCGGGCATCGAACCGGGCTGCTGGTGGGCTGCCCTGGGGAGGGCGGAGAGGTCTGGCGTGGGATTCTGGACAATCTGGATGACGCCCGTCTGGAGGAAATCGCCGGGTTCTACGATTATCTGTCGGTTCTGCCGCCGCAAAATCAGAATGACAGGCTGCCGTCCACACGGAAACACGCCCTGCGCGGCGAAGCCCTTAGCGCGGAGGATCTGATCCTCAAAACCATTGCCATCGGCAAACGATCAGGCAAGCCGGTGACCGCGGCAGGGAATGTGCGCACGGCAAGCCAGGATTGGGGTATGTTCAGAAGCAGCGTTGCCTATGGCATTCAAAAAGAGGAAGGCGGGGATTTGGATGCGTCTCTGCCGGATCTCCTCTACACGGAGGAGATGCTGGATGCCTTTTCCTTCCTTGGGAAAGAACCGGCGGAAGAAATCGTAATTCATGTACCGAACCGTCTGGCGGATTTCTGCGAAGAAATCCGGATTGTTCCGGAGGATAAACGATGTCTTCAGCCTATCCTGCCCGGCGCGTTTCAGACCGTGGCGGATCTTTGCCGGGAGCAGCTCCAGATGCGGTATGGCGGCACAATTCCCAGGACGGATCGGGAGCGGATGGAGTATGAGCTTTCTGTTTTGCAGAACAATGAATTGCTCAGCTCCGCCCTCCTGATTAGCCGCTGCCTGGTACAGGGGCTTCGGAGGAAGGGGTATCTGATCCGTACCATAGCGCACGACCTTTTCTCTGTTTACGCGTGTCCGTATGTCGCATATCTGCTGGGCGTGACAGAAGTCGATCCTTTGGCCATACGTATCCCCTTCGAAACCCGCAGCGAGTGCGACGCGCCTGATCTGGAGCTTATATTGAGTGTTTCAGAAGAATGCTGGGAAGCAGTCATGGAGATATTCTCTCGAATATTTCCCCAGGGCACGGCGGTATCCTATGGGGACGGGGCCGGATGGGACAAAAAACCTTCCCGGTCCCACAGAAGGTTTTTTGTCCCCGATGCCGCGCAGATGCGAAACTGGATACCCCTGAAAAAGGCTGACGAAGGATACAGAATCCCTTATGGGCTTGTTGAGGATTTCCCTGACCAGTTTCGGCTGCTTTTGTGGCCACGCAGGACCTGAGCAGATCTGATATGCTCCCCATAGAGTAGACAAAGCGAGAGAAAACTCGAACACTACACAAAGGGGAGCATTATTATGGCAATGATCAGCTTGGATAGGAAAATCCACGCAGTGAAACAGTATTATGCCGGATCCGGAAGTCTCAATGAGATTGCGGCAAAATTTGGGGTACACCGCAGCACATTGCAGAAGTGGCTGCTGAATTACGAATTATTTGGCGAGAAAGGACTGTGCCATCGCGCCGGGAAGCATCACTATCCCGCGATTGTGAAGCAGCAGGCGGCAGAATCGTATCTGTCGGGCCAGATGAGCATAGAGGCAGTCTGCAAAAAATACCATCTGCGGACAAGATCGCAGATGGAACAATGGGTTATGATGTATAATGGTCAAAAAGGATTCCGTTCTCCCGGAGGCAGAAGGGGTGTTCAATTGACCATGGCATCTTATGAGGAACGCAAAGCGGCGGTGGAGTACTGTATTGCTCACGAGAAAAACTATAAATTGACTGCGGAGTACTCCGGATTTACATACCAGCAAATCTATGGGTGGGTACAAAGATATCAAAAGGCCGGTTTGGAAGGATTCCTGATTGTTGAGATATACCAAAGCCAACATGGCGTTCCTGGTTACAGGCAGATGCAAATTATCTTGGAGCGGCGGTAGGGAGTGAAGTGTAATTGAAAGAGAGTGCACCGGCTTATGCGGCTTCTTGACCTTCGTTCTGTATGCAGGAGGAGAAAGCGGACACGCAGGAAGAAGCTTCCGGCTGAGTATCTGGCGGAAAACGTCCTCGACAGGGACTTCAAGTCTAAAGAACAGAACGAGAAATGGCTGACAGATGTAACAGAATTCAAATATGGGACAGGCGGAAAGGTCTATTTGTGCGCGATTCTGAATCTGTACGGAAGAAACATTGCGGGTTTCTCATTGGGGCGAAAGAATAGCATCTCTTTGGTTTTCGAAGCCTTTGACCAGGCGTTCCAAATGAAGGAGACTGGAATCCGCCAAAGTATGTCCCGTCCAGGCAAATGCCTGGATAATGCGCCTATGGAAGGCTTTTGGGGAATTCTGAAATCCAAGATGTACTATTTGTATCATTTTGGCGCGTATGATCAGCTCTGTGACGCAATCACTGCTTATATCCATTTTTACAACTATGAACGATATCAGAGAAGGCTTGGCTGTATGACGCCTATGGAATTCTTGGCGGCTGGAGGCCAGTAAGAGCAGGAACCTTCTTGCGGTAATTCCTGTCCATCTTTTTTCTCTGTTTTGTCTACTTGACAGGGAGCACTTCAGACAATCAGTGTATTCTTTTGACACGGTTTTCCTTTGGCCGCCAGTCCATCCATGATATAGGGGAACAATGTCACCTCCTCCGGGTTCCCCCACACGATTTTCATAATTTCAAGTTCGGCATCGGAAATTTGCTGCACCATTTTTATCCTCCTTATTGTATAACAAAGTGTTGACAACCAAAAATATAACATCGCGTCGCCCTTTTGTCAAGATGCTTTTTCAACGGCAAAGGACAAGAGGCTGTCGTAATGCCCCCTGTCCTCCTCTGCATCTTAGGTGATTATAGAAATATTGCGGTAGCCGAATATTCAGATATAGACCAATTCCGCAAAAATGATTTCCTCCACCCTGGCCTTGCAATTATTCATCAGCCCCACCCAGCGCATGGGGTCACAGGCTTTCAAGTCCTCGGTGGCCCCGGCCTCCTTTGCCATTCCCGGCATCATGCTGTCCAACAGGGCTTGGGTGGCGTCCTCGGTTTCCAGCAGATGGGCATACAGCTTGCCCTCCATCACCAACTCGGCCCAAACGATGGGGCGATGCTCTTTCAGATACCACAACCGCAACAGGCCATACTTGCCCAAACTGCGGTCAGGCGGCGGCTCTATCGTC
>CAJTTS010000048.1 GCA_910579155.1 uncultured Oscillospiraceae bacterium
TTCTTCACCAGCCCCATCGTCCGGGACATCACCGATATGCTGGAGTTCGCCTTTGACGACTGCAATGCGGAGAAGTTCCTCCGCTTTTACTACAAGCTGGATCTAAAAATCAAGAAGCCCATTCTGGCGGGGATGCTCCGTGGCCTGCACGGGGACGAGACGGTGTTTGACCGCCTGCTGTCCAGCGAGGGGCTGGAGCCTTGGCAGTACGGAAAAATCAGGGCACTCCAGACTCACTACTCGAAGTTCCCCCAGCTCACCAGCTTTGCCGCAATCCAGCGGCTGGTGAAGTACATGGGTTACGGGGACTATCTGCGGGAGCAGAAGGCGGACACCACCCGGTTGGACGTGCTGCTGTCCCTTGCCAACCAGACCCCGGCCACAGGGCCATTCCTCCTGCGGCTGCAAGAGCTGCGCGACACCATCGAGGGCATGGAGCCTGACCCCAGCTGTCCCTTCGTGCTGTCCACCATCCATGCCAGCAAGGGCTTGGAGTACGACCGGGTGATCTTGATCGATGCGGTGGACGGTACGTTCCCCTCAGACCCGTTCCCCCACGATGACGAGGGCCGGGCGGCGTTGGAGGAGGAGCGGCGGCTGTTCTACGTGGGAGCCACCCGAGCCAAAAAGCAGCTGGAGTTCTTATGCTATGAGAGCCGCTTCGGGGAGCCCATGGCGGCAGGCCGCACCTTCATCGACCAGCTCCTGGGGAAAGAAATCACCGAACTTAACCAAGAGCCCCGCTTCAACCCCCAGCCCAAACCCAAGAAGGCCAGGGCGAAGCCGTCCTATGAGGAAGGCCCCACCCCGGCCCAGCTGGCGAAACAGCAGGAGGATTTCATGGCCGGGGCCGAGGTGGTGCATGAGAAGTTCGGCAGGGGTGAGATCCTGGGGCGGCTGGGCAGCATCGCGCTGATTGCCTTTGAGGATCTTGACGAGGTGAAGCGTATTGAGCTGACCACCTGCATTAAAAAGGGCCTGATCCGGCTGGCGGGGCTGTAGCTTACAATCCCACGATGGTCCAGATGTACAGCGGCGCGGTGAGGACGAACACCAGGCAGGCGAACAGGATCACCGGGCCGGTCCACTCAAACTGGCCGTGTTTCCGATAGTCAAAGTACGCGAGGCCCAGTTTGCCGAAAAAGGCGATGGCCAGGATCATGTCCAGAGCAGGGAACACCACGTTGTTCACCACGGTCTTGATCTGGCCCGCGGCGTCCTTCCAGGTCTGCTCCACCACGTCGGCCACGCCGGAGCCGCCAGAGGCGGCAAAGGCCGGGGCACAGCACAGAGCGCACAGGAGCAGGGCCAGGAGCATAGGGCGAAGGTACTTTTCGAACTTTCTCATGGATGTTTTTCCTCCTTAAATTAGTTGGAGGGCCGTCCACACGGGACGCCCACAATATACAAAGCCCGGATCCTCAGCCAAGGATCCGGGCTCTGTAAAATGAATATGGATTATATGGCGTGCGAGATTTGCCGGAATGTACTATGCAAGCTGGAGTTCAAGAGTCTGGGGGGCAGTTCCGTCCTGCGGGGCGGTGATCTGAAAGGAACCTTCGGCAGCCACGAAAATATCGAAATCAACCGTGACGCTGTAGTCATATCCGGGGGGAAGTGAGAACCACAGGGGATCGTCATGGTAGATACAGCAGAAAACATCGCTGTCAAAGTCATCACAGTGTATGCGCACCTCCAACCCGTGGGCGGAGTACTGTGCACCATCAACGAGAGTTAGACACAAGTTGGCAGCTGGCAGGGGTGAGTAGCCCCAGCTGCACAGCAGACAATCCTCGTCCACATCGCGGGCATCATACAGCCCCCACTTCAAAATGCGCCGAAAGCCTATTGCGTATCCAGCCACGGAATCGTCCACATAAAACGAGGCCCGGGCCAGTTCCTGGCACGTCCCGTCCCGGTGAATCTTGACGTAGTAATAGCCGGGAACCATGGGCAGCTCCAGCGGAAAGCGATCCACCACAAATTCCTTGTCATCAGGGCCGTGATACTCAAGATGGAAATCACCTGTGGCATAGGAAATATCGTTGAATGCCTCCAACATGAAGGTAGTCTGGGGCGGCGTAGTGGGGGATGGGGGCGGCGCTTTTGTCATGGGGCTGGACGGCTCCACCGAAGGATCCGGGGGCTGGCTGTCTAAAGGGATTGTTTCGGCTGGTTCAGATACCTGGACATCGAGAGAAGGGGAAGGAGCCACCAACTGGGAAGGGCTGGACTGGGGCTCATATGAGGGGGGAGGCTGGGGGACGGAAGGTTGCGTAGAAGCAGGTATGCCGCTAAAGCCCCCTTCGTTGTAATAATCAGCCAAGGTCGCCCCGCCGATGCAGGCCAGCAGCAGGCAGGAAAGGATCAGGCCCATTGTCCGCGGTGACACCGTGCGCTTGCCTTCCGGGTGTACACGGAAGAACTCGAACACAATAGCCATCAGCGACCCAAAGCAACCCACCGCAGTAAGTATAATACCCACCAGCCTGTCCAACATAATACTCCTCCTGAAGCGGTAAAACCGCCTTTTTCGTTACCCTAATCATAATACATAAAGTCAAGACTTGCAAGTGATTAAATGGCAACGGGAGCTGATGAATTTTTAAATTGTGCACCCTCCACCTTTCGTTTCTGGGCTCAATAGCCGGTCTTGGGCAGGCTGGGCACCACGGGCTTGCCGTAGACCTTGGTGGTCCAGCGGGTGACGGCCTGGATCCACTGGCCGTTGTAAACGCCGCCCACGTCGGCGGTGTTGGTGAACTGGCTGCCGCCCTTCACCGTGGACAGCACCGTGCAGTCCACCTTGGGGGCCTCCACCTGCCGGAAGTTAGAGGGCGCCACGCCAAACACGCACATGAACTCAGTGACATACTCGTTGGAGGCGAGGCCCAGCGCGGCGGGGGAGGCGTCCAGCGTGTAGTTCCTGGCGGTGGACAGGTTGTCGTACATGGTGCGGTACTCGCCATTACTCAGGTTGGTCTTGTACACCACCTTGTAGTTGCCGGGGTCGTTGTAGGTGCCGGTGAAAATCTTACTCAGCCGCACCGCCTGGGTGGGCAGCGTATCCCTCCAGTAGAAGGAGGTCAGCGCAGTGGTGGAATTGTTGCCGATGTCCGAGAAGGTGTAGCGGATGTTCTGACCCGACATGACCTCGGCGTAGCCGGTCTTTTTGATGGATACATTGGTGGACAGCGCCTTATTGGTCATGGCCACCTTCACAATCTGCCCCGCGTGCTCGATCTCCGCCTCGATGGGGGTCTTGTCCAGGCCGTAGAAGTCGGCGGCCTTGGATTCAACCACTTTGTATCGGCCCAACGGCAGGGGCTTGGACACGGCCACGCCGTTCTTGTCTGTCCTGACGGTGTCCACCAGGTTGCCGGTGCGGTAGTGATAGATCTCGAACTCGGTGCCAGGGATGGGGGTACCGGCGGGCCAGCCGTTCATGGAGTTGTAATCCGCACTGGTCTTGGTGATCTGGATCTGTCCTGTGATGGGGGTGTTTTCCCACTCCACTAACGTGGTGCCGCCAGACTTCACAACCACGGTCTTGAGCTGGGTGTCCGGGATATAGCCCTCATTTTCCAGCTCCTTCAGGTAATAGCGGCCACCCTCGGTCAACCCCTCGAAATAGGCGTACCCCTGGTTATCGGTGGTTTCCTGGGTGAGCAGGTTGTGATTGGCGTCGTAGAGCAGGAAGGTCACCCCGTAGATCCCCTTCTTCGTCACGGAATCGGTTTTATGGAGGGTGATGCCGGACATGGCCTTATTGGTCACGGTCAGGGTGGTGTCCTTGCCGTCCCCCTTCATGGTGAAGTAGTGGGGGGTGCTGTCCAGCTTGAACTCCGAGGGGCACTTGGTCTCCACCGCGTAATAATTGCCCTCGTCCAGCTGAAGGACGGCGCGGCCATCGCTCCCGGTGGTGATGGTGTCCACCAGCCCACCGTCAGACGCGCGGCGGATCTCGAAGGTCACGTTGGGGATGCGCTGGCTCTCGTTGCCCTCCACCACCTTGACCAGCTCGAAATTGGCCACAGGCGTGTTATAAAAAACGAGATACTGCGTGTCGGAGGCGTTCACCTGCACGGTCTGGGTCTGGTTCGCCGGGTCGATGGCGTACCCAGGCAAACTTTTTACCTCCTTGACGATGATGGTGCCCGTCACCCCGGAAATGCGGATCTCGCCGTTGGAATCGGTCTGATAGAGGCCCTTGGAGGACAGGTGGCCGTTGTCGTAGTCAACGTAGGAGCCGTCCGCGTAGGTGAGTTGGAACTGCACCCCGGCCAGGGGACTGCCGTCCAGACTGCTCTTTTTCTGGATGACGAGGGAACCCGCCCTTTCGTTCCAGAAGATCAGCTCCTGGGGCTTCTTGGACGCCTGGATGGTGATGGTCTGGGGTTCGCCGTCCAGGAGAAAACCCTCCACTGTGGCAATCTCCCGCGCAGTGACGGTGGTGCCGGGTTCCAGATCCTCCAGAACGATCTCACCTGTGGAGGAAGTGTAGTACACCCCGTTGTTGGTGCCGATGGGCTTGCCAAAACCGTCCACCACCTTGAAGCAAACGCCCTTCAACGGCTCATAATTCGTGCCCTTGATGTACTTTTTGATGGTGAGCACCATCTTGGGGTCGTTCTCGAAGTCGAGGTTATTGCCGCCGCCCGTGCCGGTGTTGGAGCCGGGCGTGGTGGTGCCGGTGCCGCCACTGACCGCGCCGCTGGTCACGGTGTTGGAGCCGCTTTTCAGGGTGATGGTCTGGGGCGTGGTGTTGAGCACGTGGGTGTCCGGCACCTTGTACTCCGTCACCACCACGGTGGAACCGGGCAGGAGGCCGGTGACGGTCACCGTCCCATCCTTCCCGGTGGTGTACCGCCCGATCAGCTCGCCGCTGGCATACTTCACGGTGAAGGTAACGTTTGCAATCGGCTTCCCGGTAATACTGTCCGTTTTCGAGAGGGTCAGCGAACACAACGGCGTATTGTAAAAATACAAATGCTGGGTGTCGTCGCCGGGGTTGATGACGATGGTCTGGCCGCGGGTGTTGGGGTCGATGGCGAACCCAGGCGCGCTGGACACCTCCGTGGCAATGATGGTGCCGGTGATCCCGGAGATCACGATCTGGCCCTCGCGGTCAGAGAAGTACAGCCCGTTGGAGGAGAGCTGCCCGCTGGCGGCGTCCACCACCTTGCCGTCCGCGTAGGTCAGCTTGAACTGTGCCCCCTCGATGGGGCTCCTGTCCAGGCTGGACAGCTTATGGATGACGAGATTCCCCTGCTTTTTGTTCCGGAACTCGACCGTCACCGTCTCCCCGGGCTTCGTTTTGATGGTCTGGGGTACATCGTCCAGGATGTAGCCGGACTTGGCCCGGGTTTCCTTGATCACCAGTGTGAGATTGGGGTCCAGGTTGTCGATGAGGATGGTTCCCGAGCTGTCCGTCACGTATTTCCCGTTGGCGTTGCCCACCACGGCGCCGTCCGAGGTGCTGACAAAAAACTCGACGTCACTCAGCGGGGTCCCGTCGCGGGAATCCACCTTCTTGATCAAAACAGACGATTTGGGCGAGTTGCCGAAGTAGAGCTGCACCACGGCCTGCTGCTGGCCGGAAATGTAGGCGGTCTGGGGCGCCGCGTCGATGATGTGGCCGCTGTCACTGGCCAGTTCCTCCACGATATAGGCCCCTGCGGCCAGCCCGGTGACGGTGAAGGAACCGTTGGCCGAAGTTTTATAGGTGCCGATGACGGTGCCGCCCGTGCCGCTGGTGCCGGACAGGTACTTTACCTGGAACACTGCGCCCTCAACGGCCTCGCCGGTGACCCGGTCATATTTCCAGACGACCAAAGCCGACAGGGGCACGTTCTCCACCTGGACGGTCTTTTTCTCCCCAGCGGCCAGGTAGAATTCGTAGTCCGCCTGCTTGATGGAGTAGCCCGAGGGGGCCTCCAGTTCAGAAATTTTGAACCAGCCGGGTTCGGTGTGCTCCAGCACGATCTCCCCGTTCTCGTCAGAGTAGAAGGTGCCCAGATCATTGTACTCGCCAGTTTTCGTGTCCCCGCTGGCCCGCCAGATCTGAAATTTTGCATGGGCCACCGGATTTTTCGTGATGGAATCCACCTTCAAAATTTTGAGGGTAGGCTTTTCCAGGTTGGTCAGCTCCAGCGTGGTGGTGCGGTTTTCCTGCAGCTGGACAATGTGGACGGTGTCGTCCAGCACGTAGAGCGGCCCCGCGTCCACCTCTGTAACCTTGTAAGTGCCCGGGCGCAGGCCCTCCTCGCTGCCCAGCACGATGAGCCCGTCCTTGTCCGTCTGGCGGCGGGTGGAGAAGCCGCCGTCCACCTCCTCGATCAAGAAAGTGATGCCGCTGATGGGCTTGCCCTCCTGATCCAGTTTCAACAGGCGCAATCCGGGCCGAGTGGAATTGACGAAATCCACTACGATGTCCTTGCCCTGCTCGGCGTCGATCCAAACTGTTTTGCGGTTATTCGTGTCCAAGATCCAGGGTGCCGGGACGGCGGTCTCCTCGATCTCGTAGCACCCACTTGCCATGTTGGGCAGGGTCACCTTGCCGTCCGCCCCGGTGGTGACGTCGTTCTCATAGCCGATGTTTACGCCCCGGATATGGAAACTGGTGTTGGGGATGGGGTCGCCGCTCTCCGCATCCCGTTTCTGGATGGTGAGGGAACGCCTATGATGGTTGACCTTGGTGACGGTGATGGTCTGTTCCCCCTGGAGATCCTCGGCATTTACATGGACGCCCACGGGGGAACGGTCGCAGTCCAGGCCATCCGGGGCAAATACCTCCACAAATTCGTAATGGCCCTCCACCACGTTGGACACAGTGATGGTGCCATCCGCCTTGGTTTCCTCGGTGCTGATGACCTGGCCGTCCCGCAGGACGAGGAAGATAGCCCCGGCCACGGGCTGGTTGCTCTCGTCCACCTTCTTGAGCTGGATGCGGACTTTTGCCGAATTTTCGAATACCAGGCTAACGTCGTGCTCCCCGTCCCACACGAAGGGCTGCTTTACTTTGGAAACATCGGAGCTGAGGATGAACCCCTCCGGCGGGGTGATCTCCTCCGCCAGATAACTGCCCTTGGGCAGCTTAGAGAAGTCCAAATCCTCTTTGAGGATATAGCCGCCGTCCTTGGTGATGTACTCGCCGAAGAAGCTCCCGCCATCGTCCAGCTTGACGCTGGTGATGCGGATGACCGCGCCGGGGATGCCAACGGTGGGATTATCACTGTCCACCTTACGGATGGAACCGTCGCCCTCCTTTTTGTTGGGCTCATTGTAAAAAACGAAAGGGACGTCCGCGGAGCCGTTGGGCAGCACAGTGACCGTCTGGGAGGCGGTCTGCGCCACATAGCCCTCCGGCACAGCCTCCTCCGTGATGGTGTACTGGCCGGGGGTGAGCCGGTCCGCTTCGGTCAGGGTAAAGGTGCCGTCCGGCCCGGTCTGGCGGGTAGCCGAGAAATCGCCGGAGCCATCGGCGCTCTCGACTTTGAAAGAAACCCCGGCCATGGGTTTGTTGGTGCCCGCCTCCAGCTTCTTCACGGTGAGCTTTACGGTATCACGCTCATCCTCCGGGTCAGGCACGGCGATGAGCAGATGCTGCATGGGGGTGCCGGACTGGCCGGGCAGCTTCCAGGGCTGGCTCTTATCCCACTCATACATCCAGAGATGGTACTTGTGGTAGTATTCGGGATGATCCAGCACCAGGTTGACCCCGGTGGCAATGTAGTCGTAGGCGGAGTTGCCGGTTTTGCCGCCGTCGCTGCTGTCGATGATCGAATGGATGTCGATAGCATCCCAGTTGGTGATCCAGGAGGACTGGCCGTAGGTCTGGTGGTACAGCTTCATGGCGGCCACGAACTCCTCGGCAGCTTGGGAAATAAAGCCCTCCCGGTTGGAACTCACATCGGCGATGATCCCGTACTCATAGTACCAGCTCATGGCCTGGGCCACGAGGAACCAGATATTGGACCAGTATTCGCCCCAGTGCTCCAACCCCCGGGCGTCGCCCGCGTCGGTGAAGTCGCCGTAGGTGTGGGCGTAGATGTAGGTAAGCAGCACCCGCAGGGATTCGCTGTTCACCTCGGTTTTCAGGTTCCATTTCTGCCCGTTGGCGCCGCTGCCCAGGGTGCCTTTGTGGTAGGCGCACAGGGCGCGGGTGGTCCCATAGCCGGGGACGTCCACCTGCTCGTCGAAGACATAGGGCAGGCCGTTGTTATTGATGGTGCTGCTGGCGGCGCGGTAGCGGACGGGGCGGCCGCCGATGTACATATAGTCCGAGGACTTCTGGGTGATGCTGGCCGGGGCGGTGGACAGCCCCGTGGCGGCAAAGGCGGACAGGGGCAGGACGCCCATGACGCACACCAGGGCCAGCAGCAGGCTCAGGGCGCGGTTGAAAAATTTCTGTTTCAAAATGCATTCCTCCTATGCAAAATGGGGGCCGGACCGCTTCCACGGTCCGGCCCCCACTGCTTCTGGGAGGATGGACCGCTCTCGCAGTCCGGCCTTTTTCGTTGAATATTCAGTTGGGATATCGCGTGTAGAGGGTGTATCCGGTCTGGCTTTCCAGCCACCACTTGAAGTATTGCCCGCCCCAGCGCACCATGTTGCCGGTGCCGCTTTCCGTGGTTTTGATGTACTCGTCCGTCTTAGAGACCACCACGACCACATGGCCGGAGGTTTCTGTGTCGTAGCGCACCAGGTCTCCGGTGCGGATCTGATCCCAAGCAGGCTGCTCTACCTTCCTCCATGGCAGATTGCCGAAGGCGGCGTCGGAGCAGAGGGTGGCCCAGCCGGAGCAGAGGGTGCCCCGGCTGTAGGGACCGTTGCTGGTGGAGAGGTACGGGGTGGGGTAGGTGGAGCCGGAGGGGTAGGCGTCCCGGAGACCCTGGAGCACAGCCCGCACGGATTCTTCCGTGGGGGCCGAGGGGGAGGTCTGGGTCGGTGCAGGTGCAGTCACCTCCTCGGTGTAGGGGGCATTGGGGTCGATGTGGACGCTGTTGTCGGCGGCGTTATATTCCACGCCGAAGTCCACCGCTTTCCCAATGTCCCGGAGCTTGACGAAGTTGTTGCCATGGATGGCGTATGCCTCGAATTGGATCCGCTGGCCGTCCACGTAGAAGGTCTGGCTGGTGGGCGCGGCGGTGAGGGCTACGTTCGCCGCCTGGGTAGAGCCGCACAGGGCAAGGCCGGTGAGAATACCCATTCCCATAAAAATCATTTCTCTTTTTCTGCTCATAATCTGTTCTCCCTTCGATTTTTGTGGTGCTTTGGTAAGCAACACAATACCAAAGAACTTGGGAGAAGTCTACTATATTCGAAGCAAACTATGGAGAAAAAGCGGGTTCAAAACGAAGCAAATTACACAGTTCAGGCTTCCCGGGCCACCACGCACCAGCGGTAAGCGGGCTGATCCATCACGCAGGTGTAAAGCGTGATCTGGTTGGCGGCGGTGGGGTCAAGGCCGCTGACGTCGTTGACGGACACCTTGGTGACGCTGGAGACGGCGTAGATGCGGGTGCCCAGCTTGGTGGTGAAGGTGACGGCGTCGCCGGGGTTCAGGGTGTGGATCTTGCCGAAGTCGTTGCGGACGCCCCGGTTGTGGCCCGCGATAGGGATGTTGCCCAGCCAGATGCTGGTGCCCTCGAAGTGGCCCGCGCCTTTCAACAGAGGAGCACTGCCCGTGCCCTCATACACGCCCACCGTCAGGCCGATGGAGGGAATTTTGAGGGTGCCCAGGCTGCCGTTGGAGTAGTAGAGGTCGCTGGTGACGTCGGTGAAGCCCGCCGCGGTGGACGGACTGGTGGTGCTGGTGTCCACGATGGGATAGCCGTCGATCCCGCTGGAGATGTTGGTGTTCCCGGTGCTGCCGGAGGTCGTACCGGGGCCGGAGACCGTCCCGGAGGGCAGCACGACGGCCACATTGCCATCCACCGTCCCCGCGCCCGCCATCTGGGAGGGTACCAGATTCGGGGTCAGATACTCCCCGGTGTTCAGCACATAGCTGGTGGGGGTGCCGAAGCCGGGCGGGATCAGGGCGGCGTTCTTGGAGACATCCTCGTTCTTCATGGCACCGCCATCGGCGGTGACCACTGGCTCGAAGGAGGTGGGCTTGCCGTACTCCGGGTCGCCGGGGGCGCTGATGTTCACTTCCAGCGCATGGGCGGGGAGCGCCATGGCGCAGACGGCGCACAGGCACAGCACGGCGGAGATCAGGGTTTTCATTTTCTTCATAAGCATCACGGTTCCTTTCTAAAAGTTATAGGGTGAGGTCGGCGTTCATCCCGGGGGCCTGCTGTCCGGCGTGGTCAATTGCCCGATATTCGGGGTATTCTTCCAGGCTGCGCAGGATCGTTTCCCGATTTTCCGGCGTGTCCAGGTAGACGCCGTCCAGGACATCTTCCATGCCATGGATCAACGGGAAACCCTCCAATTCAGCAGCTTTAGCGGCTTCTTTATCGTCTGCAAACAGAAACAGCGTGTCATCCCGCTCCACATGAAGGGTACCAGGGATATAAAAATCGCTGTCATCCGCGACGGCGAACACATAACCGGAGTCGGGAGGGGCAACGGGAATCATTGCCCCTCCTCCTCAGTCTCATAGCCGCCCTCGCGGCGCTTTTTGATGAACAGGGCCGCGCCCACGCCAGCGCCCACCAGGGCCACCACGCCCAGCGGCACCAGCACATAGCCCCAGTGGAACGGGATGGGGGCGGCAGGCTCCTGCACCGCATCACTGGGTTCGGGGCTGGGCTCGGGCTCCACCGGGGTCAGGGGCGTGCCCTCGAAAATAGCCACATAGCGCACCTTGTTCAGCGCGATCCGGCTGACGGTGCCGCTGTAGTCGGCGGTGACCACGTAGCCCTTGATGTAGGAGCTGGTGGCGCTGCCGGTGTAGGTGGCGATGGCGGTGTAGCGGTCGGCGATGGCATAGCCGTCCTCGTTGGCGGTGTTGTCCGTCTGCCAGTCGATGGAGGCCAGCTCCAGCGTCCGCCCATTGTCGGTGATCTCCTTGGGGATGTAGGACGTATCCTGGCCGGACAGGTTGGGGTAGCTGCGGGTGGCAGACACCTGCCGGGTGGAGCTGCCGTAGCCGGACACCTCCACGTTCACCGTGTCCAGCTTCAGGGACAGCACCCCGGTGAGGCCGTCCTCGGTGGTGAACTCCCGCTGGGCGGGGAGCAGGGCCAGCACGGACTCCATGTCCTTGGACTTGCTGTCCAGGGTGACGGTCTCGGTGTGGAAGCGCTCCTCGCGCTCGGGGGCCTCCTGCTTGAGAAGGTCGGTGAGGGTGTAGTGGTAGCCCTCCTGCTCGAAGTCGGAGCGGGGGATGCCCGCGGGATCCTCGTCCGGGCCCAGATCGTACACCTTGCGGATCTGGGCGCCGTCCTCGCTGCGGGTGACGGAGGTGGGATAGCAGGTGCTGGGCGGGGCCGCCGCCAGCACAGAAGGGGCCAGCGAGGCCGTCATGGCCAGCGCCAGCAGGCAGGGGATGATCTTACGTTTCATTTTGAGTGTCCTCCTCGTTGCTTTTATTTTGGCTGATACGTTCCTTGGAGCGTTTGACCAACAAGTGAAATTCCCAGGGTGAGACCTGGAGGGAGTCGTAATTGCCCCGCTTGTCCACCCCAAAGGCGCTGATATGCACCACCAGCGGATACATGAAAGCGTCACCTGCATCGTAACGCCTTTTGAACTCGGCGGGAGACAGCCGCCCCACCCCGGCCACATAGATCCACTGGGCTGCGGTGCGGAAGTCGCCGGGGACGTCGGGCCAGAGGAATTTGTTCCGCAGGCTGCGGGGCAGCTTGTCTCTGTCCGGCGCGGGGATGAGGCAGCGGCGGAACAGGCAGTAGCGGATGTGCAGCCGGGAGACCAGCTCCTGGGCAATGGGCATGACCTTGGGGTCAGACTTCCAGATGGGGAAGTCCAGGAACCGCAGTACCATCACGTCCTCGCCCTCCCGGTCCTTGGGGAAGAGGGGCAGGCACTGGACGAGGTCGATGGCCTGTCCCTCCTTCTGGACGCCCAGGGCCTTCCGGTTGGCGGCGGGCAGGGCCTTGTACATCGCCACAGCGTCCGAAAGCTGGTTGAAGTGGGCGATGTTCAGCCGTTCCCGCCACAAATTATCCACGACATAGAATTGGAGCATAGCGGTCACCTCATCTCTATGCCGCCCTGGCCGGGGGCCTCGTCTTGCTCCGTGGCCGGGGCGGCCTGTTCCTGAGCAGGGCCGCGCAGCTCGGACAGCCGCTCCATGGCCCAGTCCGGCAGGTGCTGTTCGTCCATCACGCCGATGAAGTCTGCCCGGTACCACTGGGCCCTCTCGCCGTCACCCAGGCAGGTGGCGAACACGGCCCGCCCCCTGGACGCGGGGGACAGACCAAAGCCCGCCTGCCCATACCAGACCTGGTTCTGGGGGGATAAGCACTCCTCCTTCAGCCTGTCCGGGCGCAAAATCAGCACCCGG
Source organism: uncultured Oscillospiraceae bacterium (assembly GCA_910579155.1). The sequence goes on from CAJTTS010000048.1 coordinate 12,476, forward strand.
CCTGTGTAGTCCAGGTCACCCTCCTCACAGTGCTCCGGGCCGAACATCCCCAGCTCCTGATATTCGGCGCGGGCCTGCTGGACGAACGCCGCCAGCAGGGGCGTATCCGCCTTGACTGTGAAGTCAGCGTTGTCCTTGTCATGGGGCACAAAGACCGCCCGCGCCCAGTGGAAGCTGTCCCCGTCAAAGCCATCGGCGCTGGCGTGGCTCAGGGTGTTGGCCAGCACAAACTGCACCCGATGGAAGCCCCACCAGTCCAGCGCGGCCCTGGCGCAGTCCGGCTCCAGCTGGCCCCCCTGGGCGTGGGCGGTGATGAGATCATCGATGTCCCGGGCGCACTTGACGTTGAGCTGGTGGCTCTGTCTCCAGTCCTCCAGCCGGTTCTCCCGCTTGGCCTCCTCCCGAGAAAAGGGATAGAAAATGTCAGCCATGCCAGACCTCCGTCTCGTCCATCAGCAGTTCGTCCAGCTTGCCGGGGCACACCCCGGCCATGGCGAACAGCGCCCGCATATTCCCCGGCACATCGGTGATGTCGTGGTTATAGTCCGCCGCGACCACCAGGCCCTCGCCCTCGTCCGGGAGAAGTTCCAGCTTGGCGTCCAGCGGGATGCCCATCTGCTTCCGGGCCCTGTCGGACAGGATCACGTCCGGCCCGTCCACGTCCGCGTAGGGGCACTCGTCCGGATCGCAGGTATCCCCGAAGGGGCAGCACCCTCCCTCGTCCTCCATCTGCTCCCCGCAGGTGCCACAGGCTTCCTTGATGGCGTCCAGCAGGGGCGTCACGATGCCGGTGAGGGCGTTGATGACATTGACCGCCTCCATGGCGGTCATGCGCTCGGGCACCGCCACCAGGGTGTTCTCCCCGATGTGGACGCAGACGGGCTTGCCGGGATCGAGGTGGCTCAGCTCCACCGTACTGGCATCGATAATGAGGTCATTTTTCTTTTTCATGTTGATTTTCCTCCTGTTTTTTGATCGGTTCATGGATGAGTCGATATTTGCCTCCGCCGTCCTCCGCCCGTTGGAACAGGTCTATTTGCCAGCCCCGGTCGGTGCCCAGGACGCGGGGGTCGTAGTTGGTCATGACCACCTCCTCATATTCGCTGCCCGCGATCTGGGACATACTGTTGGGCCGTGTGGTGTAGAAAATGTAGAAGTCCTGGTACAGCTCGCAGATGAAAGGGCAGTAATTGTAAGACACCATGACCAGCCCCTTACAGTGGGTCAGCGCGTCATGGAGCCGGACGTGATCCTCCCTGGGGAACTCTACCTCATAGCACTCCGCCTCAAAGTAGGGCGGGTCGCAGTAGAAAAAGGTGTTTTCCCTGTCATACTGGGCGATCAGCTCCTCAAAGTCCTTGTTCTCAATCACCACATCCTTCAGCCGCCGCGAACATTCCCAGATCAGATGGAAGAAGCGGCGGATGTCACAGGGACGGCCAGCATAGGCTTTGGCCCCGCCGCTGAAGCTGTACCGCACCAGCTTGTAATAGTCCGCAGCGCGGCGGACACAGCCCCGTGGGGAACGCTCCAGCATCAGCTTTTGGATCATCTCCCTCTGGGGCGGCTCGAAATAGACCTGCGTCAGCTCCAATTCTTCCTCAAGGTAGTCGTCGGTGAACTCCTGCCGGGAGAAGAACTTATACAGCACATTGAAATCGTCCCGTGCGTTCAACGGCAGGAAGCCCAGCTCCCGGAGCAGGGCCATGGGGCGCTCCTTCACACAGCAGAACAGGTTGGTGAGGTTGCTGTTGAAATCGTTGTAGATTTCGATGCAGCCCCGGCGCAGGGGGCGGTCAAGGGTGACGGTGCCGCTGCCGCCGAACACGTCCACGAACCGGGCGTAACGGTTCGGCGCCAGCTTGTTGATGAGCCACAGCAGCTTGCCCTTGCCGCCCACCCAGGGGATGAAGCTTCTCAGGGAGCCTCACCCCCATCGTCGTCGCAGACTCCGCTTGCTCGTTTCCGCCTGTCGGCGAAAAGCTCGCCCGCTCCGTCACTCCTCCTCTCCCCATCGAACCCGCTTCGCTGGGCTTCGATGGGGGCCCCCAGCGGGATCGACGTCTGCCCGGTGTCCACGAACTTCCGGCAGGCTTTCCGCAGCCCCCGCACCGCGCGGAGGATGTTCCGCACGCGGCTGAGGAGCTGGCATATCGTGTGATCCAGTTCCTCGAAGGTCTCGGCGTAGTAGTAGCCGCCGTCGAAGCTGCAAATGGGCACACCGTCCGCCCGCAGGCGGTTGACCGCTTTGCGCAGGGCGGGGCCGCTGACCTGAAACGTCCGCTCCAGCTCCCGGCTGGTGACGGCCTGGGCCTCGCCGGTGTGGTATGCCTCCAAATGCTCGGCGAGGGCTTTGTCCAAGTCCATAGGCGCTCCTTTCCGGGGCCGTTCTCCCGAAAAAGGGCGCAAAAAAGAAGGGGCCGATATTCCTCTCCGGGAAAACGGCCCCTGTTTTTTATTGCATCGTCATCCCGGACTGCTCCGGGGCGGGATCACTGAATAAGTATTTAAATTCCTGGCTGTTCCTGCGGATATATCCAACCTCACCCGACGCGAGCTGGAAGCCCTCCTGCTCCAGCAGTTCCTCACTGTAGCCCTTCAGGTCGATGAAGCCAGAACGGATAAAGTCATCAGACACGTTCTTCTTCTGAAGACGCTGTGCCGCGAAATCACTTTCTTGCCCGCTGGACACCCAGTCATAGCAGTGCAGGTTGTTGGCAATATCCATGGCCAACCGCAGACTGTGGCAGTTCTCCAACTCCATTGCCGCGGCGAACCGCTCCATAAATTGCGGCATACCCTGGCCCCTTTGGCCTAATGTGATGCCCAGTTCAATGCCATCGTAAATCAGATCCCCTGCGCAGTCATATTCCTGCAGCAGATCCCCGATTTCGGGGAGGATGCACCGGGCTTCCGTCAGGGCGCATTCATCGAAGCCGCAGGTGCCCAAAGTCCGGAGCGTCATCACTTCGTCCACTGTACAGTCGAGATCCCCGTTGAACTGCCCCGGCAGGCACAGCCACACCCCCTCCGGTACAGTGGCGGAAGACAGCTTCAGCCTGACGCTCCAGCCATTGTCCTCCGGCAGCGGCCCGCCGCGCTGATAGGCTGGCTGGGGATTCTTCTCCGGGTACTCCACGTAGCAGTCTCCCACAAACAGGCCGGGGTGCTCAATCTCATACTGGCGGCCCATCGCCGCCAGATCTACGAACGGCATGGCGCTGTCCGGCAGGGTGGTCTTGCGATGAAGTTCAGGTTCACGTGGGGGAGCAGGCGTTTGGCTTCCTGCTCGGGCAGGATCTGTTCCAGATGGACGAAGGCCGCCTCGTCCGGGCCGCACAGCTCTGGTGAGAAGGTATACTGATTCAACTCGTCTGTCAGGGTCAGCGCCCGCCCCAGGTCATCGCATCGGACGGTATCCAGCACAGCCTTGTACTTCGTCAGCTCACCGTCCACCGTCAGGTATGTCAGCCGGTGGGCCAGCATATCCCAGGCGCCGATGGTGCCCGTCAGGCCAATGAGGGAAGGGGCAGCGCAGTCTATGCACTGCACGGGTCCGTCCGCCACGGCCTCGCCCAGCGGGAGGGGCAGCTTGATTTGACATCCGCTGGACGTTTCCACCAGGACGGCGTAGTCCGGCGTTTTGGGCGTCAGATCCAGGGCACCGTACACCTGCCGGAGCTCATCGTGCTTCTGCACATAGCCGCCGTGGGTGAACACGCCGCCCTCATTTTGGCGGAATTCCCGCCCGATCCTGGCGAAGTCCAACAGCTCGAACGCCTCATCCGTGAGGTCGTCCGCTTCCGGGACAAAGCCGTTTCCCGCGGCAAACCGGCCCAGGGTATAGTCGTTGGTAGCCTCCTCCACCAAATGGCAGCGGTCTGTGCTATAGGCGATGTCGATGAGCCGGGGCAGGGGGACGCGAGACGCGCTGTCCATGCACTCCATCTTTGCCAGCCCCTCCACAACGGCCAGTTCCCGCTCATTCAGCAGGGCCAGCTGCTGGCACAGGGCGCTCAGCTCCTGCACAGAACCGCCGTGATCCAGAAACGGGACGATGTTGTTGCAGTCATAGAGCTGGAGGATCTCCCACTTGGGCTTCTCACCGTCCTCCATTTGCAGCTTTTCCAGCGCGTCCAGCATGGCATAAGGGGTGGCGGGGAGGGTCAGCTCGGTGACCCCGCCGCTTTCCACAGATAGCTCTGTCCTGAATATTCTACGCAAAATCCATCCCCCCTTGCTGTGTCTGCTCCTGCTGGGGCCCAAACCGCTCCTGCTCTGTCTGGATGGTCCAGCCGTCCGGCTGCCACAGGTGGACATAGAGTTCCAAGCCGTCACCGGCCTGAATTTCACGCTGTTCCACCGATTCGCCAAAACCGTCCGCCGCCTGCCCGCCGATATCCTCCTTCAGCAGCTCCAGCTCCTCTGCCGTCAGCTCACCCCGGATGCGGCACTCGACCACGCCCCAGAGCTGGCCGTCCCGCACCTCGGCGGCAAACCAGTAGGACTGCACCTTCCGCTCCACGCCGTCCGGCTCGCCGTAGCAGGCCATCAGGCCCCGCTCCGGCTCCTCTGTGCCGTGGCTCTCGCCATAGTCGATGAGACGACGGCGCTCCTTCTCCAGCACGGCCATGATCTGGGGCGCGTACCCTACAAGCTCATGGGAATTCAGCGTGTACTCGTCCTCTGTGTAGCCATCGTCCTCCCAATAGCTTGCCGTCATGGGCATATAGAGCTTCAGCGTCTGGAGGGGCGGCGGCAGGACGGTGAAGGAATCCTGCCCGATCACCAGCCCCAGCCCGCGCCCATCGTCCCAGGCCACGTGGAAGGTGCCCCGGTCGTCGATGCACTGGAGGGTGCCCATGGCCCCCGGCTTGATGGGGCAGGGGTCGTCCGAGCCCATCTCCCGAAGCCTGATCCGGCTGCCCTCGGGATACTGCTCCCGCAGGAAGTCCAGCCATTCTTTCGAAATACTCATGGTTTCAAACCTTCCTTTCTACAGTTTTGTGCCGGAACTGCCCCCGGCTGGGCACGAAAAAGCCCCGCTTCGTTGTCGGGGCAAACTTCATATTCTTCGCTTCCGCCTTTGGCGAAAGCTCATTCATTTCGTTGCCCCTCCTCTCCCCACAAAAGCTGGAGGGCGCTTTTGCGGGGGCCCCAGGAAGCGGGGCACGGCACTGTTTGCGCCTGAACATATTCTGCTGCCTTTTCTGACCTGCTTTGCTCACTGGCTCACCTCCCTTTAATGGTATCAACGGCAACATACCACAACACCCCACCAAAAGCTACCCGGCAGAAGCAACACATTTTTGCCGCTCCATGATTCGGGCCACCTCAGTGCGGATACAGGTTGCCCCGTCCTGGTTCCAGCAGACGAACCCATGGCCGGGGTAAGGGCATCCCGCGCACCGCTCACATGGGCCGGTGAGGTCAGGCGGCGGCTCATGGGGCACCGTGGTCAGGCATTCGGACTCATAAAATTGAACCATGCGGTTCTTCTTATACCGGACTCTCACGGCGACATCCCCCACTCGGGACTGGCCCCGTCCACCGCCTCCAGCTCCAGCTGGTTGGACAGCTCCACGCGCTCGTCCAGATCTTCCACGGCGCGCTGGATCTGCTCCGCCGCCGTGGCGAGCGCCTTCCGCCTCTCCCCGGTGATGGGGTACTCACTGTCCAGCGTTTCATGGATGCAGCGGTACATCTCAGTGAGCTGTTCGTCCGTGAACTGGCGGTGCTCCTGCACCAGTCCGGCACGGCAGGCAAAATCCAGCTTGGCCCCGGCGTAGTCGTTGTCATAGTAGTTCCCGTTGCAGACGCCGGTGCCGGTGCCGTCCCGCCGCCAGGTGACGAACTCATAACCCATATCCTGTGCCAATTCACGTCCGGCCAGCAGTATGCCATTGAATTCCGACAGAAGACGGAATTTGCTTGCAGTCCCCTCATTTTTTACGGGAGGGGCGGCGGCTATGGCGGTGGTGTACTCCCACACCTGGGCGGCGGTTCCGGCCACAGCGTCATAGGTACGGCTCACCTGCGGGTCATCCACCGCGCCGGGGGCCAGCAGGATCATGCCCTCCTGGTCAACGCGCATGGCGGGTCTGCCGTCCACCAGGATCGGCAGGCTGTTTTTCTCCACCGCTTCGGTGGCGATGCCCTCCCGCCCCAGACGGCGGGCGAGTTCAGGGAAAAATTTCTCGTTCATATTGGTTGCTCCTTTATTTTAATGTATATGGCTCACAGGGCCATGCCGCCCAACGCCATGGTGCCCTCCGGGCCGGTGATGTTCACGTACTCGCCGATGACGTTCAGCGCCTCATAGTAGGTGCCGCACTCGCCGCCCATGATGCGGTCGCGCATCTCGTCCGCCTGCTCGTCCAGCCCGTGGCGGCACAGGGTGCGGCAGGCGATGCCCACCAGGTTGAAGATGTTGCCGTCCTCGCCGATGAGGATGCAGTCAGGTTTCATCAGCTGATCCCTCCCATCTCCGGGCCTGCCTGCTGCTCGTCTGCGCTGTCAGCTTCCTGCCAGGGCGGATCCATCCCAAACAAGTCGTACACCTCCACATCCACGGCTCTGCGGGTGGCCAAGTCATCAGTCAGGGTCTCATAGCGGAAGCCGCTGGTGGTGTGGTAAGGCAGCTCCTTATGGATGGCCGCGATGTATTTCTGCGGGTCGGTGAAGATGAACCGTTCCCCGTTGGCAAAGCTGACCCGGCCCACCGCCAGCCCCTCCAACACCTGCTGGATCTGGACCGCCGCATCCGCCACCACCTTGTCCTGGGCGAAACTGTCCAGCCGCCGCCAATCCTCCAGCAAAGACCCCCACCCGCTCAGGGTGACCGCCAGGTCTACGTTGGCGATATCGTCCTTGGTGACGCCCAGCCGTTTGTCTCCGCCGTCCAGCCCGATGTAAAGCTGGACGGCCTCCTCCAGCGGCAATTCATGATCCACCCGGTTTTCACCTTTAAGGATGTTCTCGATCACGTACCAGCGGTAGCTGTGGGGCTTGGCCGGGTCAGCGGCATCCCGGAGAGCCTGACGGCCCTTTTCCGTCAGCCCCATCTGCTGGGCCTGCTTGTCAAAGCAGGTGAGATAGGCTTGGTAGTCCCCGCGCACCGGGTTACACCGCAGGCAGTAGCGGTACCGCCCGGTCTCCACCACGTAGCCGTAGTTCTGCTCCCAGCCACCATCGATTTCGCCATCGTGGCTGCGGCACCAGCGGCCCATGCTGGCAAAGTCCTTCAGTACGCCCCGCCGCAGCTGTTCCATCACCTGGTCCAGCTCCGCCCTAAACTCCGGCGAGTTCAGCTCCTCGGGGCCGCGCGGCCACCAGGTGTGCCAGAACTCCGTGCCGCTGCCGAAGTCGATGCGGACGTGCCCGATGGCCCCCAGCTCCTTGTCCTGCTCGGGCGGCAGGGCATAAAAAATGCCCGCCTCGTCAGGGGAGGCGGGCCGCATTTCAAATTTGATGGGGTTCTCGGGGCACTTCAGATCATACTCCCCGCAGAAGGCTTCCAGATCCATCTCCTCCCCGTGGAGGAAGTAGTCCTTCCTGCCGATCCGGCGCTCGGCAGTATTGGGCCGCTTCAGAGGCGCGGGGGAGAGGACGGTGCCGCTGTGGAGATAGCTGGCGTAGTCCACCAGCACGGCGTGGGCACCGGGGTCGGTGTCCGTGCCCCGCATATCGTAACAGCACCACCCGTCTGGCACCGTCTCACGGGGAATGGGTTGGTTGGTGGTGAGCACGGGCTTGCCGAACAGCTTGGCGTGCTGCATCTGATCCCGGTAAATATTAATGCTCAAATTATATCCCTCCGTTGTTTTGTATTTTGTTCACTCCTCATAGACGATGGGGTGCTCCTTCTGGATGGGGCATTTGGCTGGTCTCACCTCATACAAATTGCGCTTCAGGAGCTTGAAATGTCTTTTACCCTTGGTGCAGTACGTGTTCCCGAAGGATTTCATGCAGCCCCCGGAGCAGAGCTTAACAAAGTCCCGATGGGTGTAGACCCCATCGCAGCCGTCGCAGCTTTGGGGAAATCGCTTGTAGGTTTTCGGCATGAATGTCACTCTCCTTTTCCTTGGTAAGCAACACATACCACACCTTTGTGGAAATATCCAGAGTTTTTTTAGTACATCGTCTGCCCAATATCCTGCTGCGGAGGGAAGGGGGCGCTAAGGCGCTTGACCTGGCCAAACGCCGTTTCCCGCACCCCGTCCTCCTCCATCATCGCCCGCCCCATCCGCTCATAGTCGGTGTAACCGTCCAGCAGGTCGAAGACCTCGTCACCCGCACCCGCTCTGCGCAGGCCGTCCCGGGCGTACTCGCCGTCAGTCACGTCCACCAGCTCATAGCAGTCGATGTCCTCGGCGATGCAGACAGCCTCGGAGAACGTGGTGGGTTCCTCCGCCTCCATCGCGGCACCGAATGTCCGCATCTCGACATCGGACATGGCGAGGAGGTACCGGGCAAAAGTATTGGCGCCATCCAATGTGATGTCCTCCGTGGGGAGTTCGCTGGACCACGTGTAGCCGTTTCTGATGGAGTTGATCATCTCATCCTTCAGCTCGTCCACTCCAAGGATCTGTTTGGCCTGCTCCAGCTCTGCGTCCGAAACCGGGAGATCAAGGCAGCATCTGTTATACCGAACGACTAATTCAAGTGTGAGCCGCGATTTGTTCTCTGCGGCCTGGGTTTGGCCCATTTCCCGGCGTTTTACATAGCCATGGGCCGTGTACGCCCCGCCGTGGGCGGCATAGTATTCCGCGCCGATCCCGGCGTAGTCCAGATAGGGCCGCACCTGCTCGGGGAAATCCACCCCGGCCAGTCCGTGCTCTACCAGCCAGCCGCCCAGCTCCTTGTCTGAGGTGACGTCCCGGATGAACTCATACTGGCCCAAACTGGAGGCCACCCGCACCACATCATCCAGTCCGTTGATGCTCTCCGCGTTCAGCGCCCCGGAAAATATACGCTCACTCCGCTCATCCATGCTGTCGACTTGCTCGGCCAGCTGATTGAGTTTTTCGATGTTGGCCTCTTTGCTCAGGTTGATGAACCTGATATAGTTACCCAGCCTGTCGGCATAGGAGCTGGTGCCCACGATCTGCACCGGGCTGGCTCCACCCATCTGTGCGATTTCATGCTGGACTTGTCCCAAAGTGGATGGGAAATGAATGCGGAATGCCGCGCTGTTCACATCATGCGATAAGTAAAGGTACATCAGGCCAGCCCTCCCATTCCTTGTTCCCGCTGATACTGTTCCGCAGGATCTTCACGCATCAGCTCGTCCAACGCCAGCGTGCCGTGGTAGGCCACATAGCCAAGCTCGGTGATCTCATGCTCCCGCGTCTGCCCGTCTGGGAGCGGCACGAAGTCAAACTGCCCCAGGTTTTCCGCCAACTGGCAGATGCCTTCGGCATCCTGGGGCTGGGCCATCAGCACCACCGCCTCCAGCTTTTTTACTTCATCGGCGTTTAAGGCACTGATGGCGCAACACATCCGGTTCAGCGCGGGGATGGGGTCGTCGGGGCATCCCAGCATCCTGGATACCTCGGACGGCAGCGTGTCGTCCTCCACGAAGTATGCCGCGTCATCGTTGGTGATCCCGGCGCGCCGCAGCGTCCTGTCGATCTGCTGCCTGGAAGCGGGCAGGTACAGCCAAGCCGTCTCCGCGGCTTGTTCACTGGGTACGCCCAGGGTGAGCAGGGGGCATTGTACAGGTACTGCGGGAACGAAAGTCCGCTGTAGACCTGCACCAGCTTCATGCCGTTATCGTAGGCCACGCCGTAGGGGGTGACCACCCCGGCGCCGCTCTGGATGAGGTCGAGGGCGATGCTCTGGCCGTCCAGCGCCCGGTACTCCTCCATGGGTATCGAACCGCCATTGATGTTCATGCTGTGGTCTTTGCCGATTTGCTCCAGGTCGGAGAAGTCTGTGATCACCGTGGCCTGCTGGCAGCAATAGCGATAGGTAATCCGCCGCTTTTACTGCCCTCAAAAGAGAACAGCAGTCAGAGCGGACTTTCCCCCGCTTCGCACCGTGCGTGCGACTTTCACCGCACACGGCGCTCCATCAATGCAGATTGATTGTTGCGTGTATGTGAAGGAACCAGTTTTTCCCTATAACCGATAATTCTCTTTTGTGCTTTCACATCAAATTCACTGATATCCTGGCTGGGGTTATTCACCGCCATAAAGCATTTCTTGTGGAGCGAAACCAGATTGTTGACACGATTTACTTTGTCCAGTGGGAGATTGGGGTTAATGCGGTGTGCCCGTGGCGTGTTGGAAATAAGCCATCCCCCACAAACGCGGCACTTGAGCTTGTCACGATTGAGGGCGTAAGCCCGATTCATGATAAACTCGAAATTGTTGAGCTTTCCCCACTGTCCATAGCTGGCAGCCCTTCCCATTTCGACGGAATACATTTCATCAAGACGCGCATTGATGCGCTTCTTCTTCGTGCGCTGAAAATATGCCTGTCTCCCGGCCTCGGTATAGGGCGTTTCGTCTTGGTTCTTGTATCGCGTCTGTTCCCATCTGCAAAAGGTGAGAGCGGTAAAGCCGATGTAGATGCCGCGGTATTTAATAGATGGAATTTTCTGCTTATATTGCTGGTGGACACGGGGAAGATTTTGTACTTCGTTGGCTGGAATCCATTTTCCTTTGTACTGCTTTAGCCGGCGCATTGCCGCAAGCTGTAGCCACCTGCTGTACTTCTTCATGGAAATGTTCACCCATGTGCAGCATTGGTTGTATTGAATGATTCCCCGCACTTTGCTATTGATGCGGTTTATTTCACCAATTACCTGCTCCCGACTGTAACATTCCGGGATATTTTTGATTTCCTCCGCGATTTGGTCAACTTTCCGCTTTAGTCTGTCCCTGTCTGGAATCGTTCTGGATATATAGCCTCTGCGGGATTTGCCCCGAACCATTTTGAACTCATAACCTAAGAACTTGATGTACTTCTTTCGGATGTCTGTTATCAGCGTTTTCGCTTGGGATAGTGTCAGCTTCATTTTGCTTTGGAGAAAAGTTTGCAACCGGGCTTTCCATTCCTCAGCATGGGCATGGGTATCTGTAATGATGACAAAATCATCCGCGTAACGGACGAGGTAACCAGGAATCAAATTACTCCTTTTCCGAAGTGCCGCTATCTTTACCGCTGGCGAGGAATATGCTCTTCGAGTTTCCTTGTTTTCCCACTGCCCCGTTATCCATTCATCCATTATATCCAAGTAAACATTTGCCAGCAGTGGGCTGATTAGCCCACCCTGCGGTGTTCCCTCCTCATTGGCTTCGCATTCATCCATAACCCCCGCTTTCAGCATGGCCTTGATGATTTGCAGTACCCGCCTGTCCCTCACGCCCATGTGGTATAGGCGTTTGAGAAGAATGGCGTGGTCGATGTGGTCAAAGCATTTGCTGATATCGCCCTCAACAATCCAGTAATAACCTGTATGGTGGACGAGCAGCTTTGCCCGTTCCAGTGCCATGGGAGCGTCCCGCATGGGTCGGAAACCGTAAGAGTGAGCAAAGAACTGCGCTTCAAATATTGGTTCCAGCACAATTCTCATGCACTCCTGCACGATTCTGTCCCGTATTGTGGGAATCCCCAGTGGACGCTTTTCAGCCTTTCCCGGTTTGTCAATGTACTTCCGGCGTATCTTTTGTGGCTCAAAGTGCTTAAATGCGTTTTGGATATCCCGAATTGCCCACAAATGTGAGCGCTGAAGATAATCTCTGCGCATGGTTTTGAAATCCACGCCGGGGGTTTCACTGCCTCGGTTGCTTTTGATGTTGTGAATTGCGGTGATGATGGTTGCTTCTGCTGACATGATTTCAAGAAGTCCTTTGAACGCTGGGCGATTGCCTGCGTCACGGGCCTCCTTGCTGTGCTGATACAGCTTGTCTTGAATCTCGCGTAATTCAGTTTCGGTTTTTGGGTAGTCGAATTGTTGTGCCATACGCACCGCCTCCCTTCGGAATTGGTGTTTCTGGTGTTAGTCAGGTATGCCTACGGCTTCCTCGACTTTCTGTTCACATACAAATCTGCACTGACTATGCCCCTTCGCTCCGCCCGCCTTATTATTGCGGACATCATCGCTACTACGGGCTGCTGCCCCATGGATTGACGGGTCATTTCCTACCCGCGCGGCGGAGGTGTCACTCCACTTACTTCATAAAGAAGTGCCGTCCATGGTTCCTTTGTTCCCTACGCTTTAGCTTTCCATATCGGTTTTAGCCCATCCCTTTAGCCCGGCTGCCATCTTTGACTTGTGTGATATTCTGCCAAAGACATTCGACCTAAAATGGTTTTCTGCCGTTTTCCACACTTTCAAATTTCAACGGCGGCAGCACCCCGCATGGGGGCGGATGGCTGTATTATCATCCTAACCTTTACGAGCCGTACACTCAGGACTTATGTCGGTTGCAACCAAACATACTGGACATGACCGATTTATAGCCTCCTGCGGCGTAATACCGTCTCAGATATTGCCTCCGCTCTTCACCGAGCTTCGCACGTCCCACATGACACTATGGGCGCACGTCGGAGCATTAGAGTTTTGATTACCCGTCACACCGGGGTTAGCAGGTTCTTCCCCTGCCCAATCAAGCATAGAGTTCAGATTTCATAGAAATCTGCCTTGTTTTATTGCGTATTTCTACGCAGATTGTCAAGGAACAAAGCGCGCGAACGTGAGGTTGATGAGGTCTTTGATGTCGGACAGGCCCAGGACAGACGCCATGGCCTGGAATTGTAGTCCTTCATCTTTGTCGAAGCCGTCCAGCCGTTTGGCCAGGTAGTCCAGTTCGTCCACGTTGGCGTTCTGGGCCACCAGCCGGTCGAGGATGGGCATACCGATTGGGATTTCCTCCACCCGGCAGTCCTGGGCGGTGGCATCACCGATGCCGATGCCGTGGAGCAGGTCGATGGTGGAGTCGTACTGGTCGTCCGGGATGGGGAAGGGGATGGTGGCCGCGCCGTATTCCGGGTGGGCCTTGTTGCTGAGTACCGCTTTGAAATTCATGTAAATCACGTCCTTCTTCTTTATTGTTTGCGCGGAGTGAGGGGACAAAAAATGCCCCACCTCTGACGAAGCGGGGCACGGTGCTGGGTAGGTTCACGGGCTTCCCCTGCGGGGCTGCAGCAGTTAATGGTGTGCATGGTGTTCGTCTCCTATCAGCCGGGGTCGACTATCCCTTGGATATCGCCGTCGTTTTCATCCATACACTCCGCCATCATCCTGACTCCCAGCCGGAAGCCCAGGATGAAGTTTTCACACGCGGTGATGCTGTCGATGTCGTTCTGGGCCTTGACCAGCGCGGTGAGAAGGGCCTGCCCAGTCTCATCGAGCTGCTCCGTGAGCTGCTGTTCATAGCGGGTGGCCTTGGCCGCCGCCCGCATCAGATCCGAGTTGTGGGTCATCTGTCTCTCTGATGGTGTGAGGTTTCCGAAGTAAAAATCTCTCAAAATTTTTCGCATTGCTGCCGCCTCCTTTGCAGCGCCATACAGTACCACACCTCATCGGGAAAAGCTATGGGTCCTGCGGCGAATTATCAGTTTGTTATCATTTAGGGCCGCAGCGTCCGGCACCAGGGATCGCGGCACAAAAAAAGCGCCGACCTTTAGCCCTGGTGACGGGCCAATGGACGGCGCAGAATGCTGTGAAATATTTTGTTGTCTGGGCTGGCGGTCTTTGCGAAAGCCGAGCGCCAAAAGGTGGGCGTGTGGGTGTGAGTCGGGGCGGTTTGGGAGACTGGCTGGCAAATAGCAAAAATTGACGGCCCTCGGATTTTTATGTCCGAGGGCCGTGAGGACGTTGAAAACACTGGCTTTGAAGCCCAAATAGCGATTTCATTGTCCATAGGTGGTC
>CAJTTS010000049.1 GCA_910579155.1 uncultured Oscillospiraceae bacterium
TAGGTGGACGATACCTTGACCTTTTTCTTGCCTCCTTTATCAAAGGGCGCGGGCAAGCGGCGGTCAAATGCGAACAGTTTTGTACTCATTTTGAATCACACTCCTATTCTGTTGTTTTTATTTTGACATGGATCCCGTCAGCCATTGGTTCTGCCGCTGCGAATCCATTGCGAACCAGTTCCGCACATAGCGTAGGCCAACTGTCCCCATGGGGCAGCTCCTCCGCAGGAATACGGAACCCATCCTGTCCTGCGGCAACTGTCTCGTTGCTCAGCGCATTCAGATGCTGCATATTGGCTTCTGCCCATTCAAAGGACAGCAGTCCATAATCAACCTCTTTCGCTTCTGCGGGCGCTTCCTCTTGCTCAGGGGCCTCTTCGGCAGGCTGCTCAGGGTTGGCAGCCGATATGGTCGTGTAGACCAGGCCGGCAAATTGGAGATTTTGGACCCACACAGTAGCTCTCTGGTAGCCGCCAGCGCCATTGAGCAGAATTGTTAAAGGCTGTCCGGCAGCAAACTGATCGAAAGCATTTGACATACTCCATACCCATCTGGCATCCGGGTACCGCATGGCAACCTGCTCCGTGATCTTCCGTTGCAGCAGGCCAAACGCAGCAGCCAGAATTGATTGCTCCGTTACTGGCGCAGGCAGCATTAGCAGCGGAACAGGCTCAGTCTTGACCGGCTGCCTGGCCACATGGAAAAGCACCCATAAGGCGTAGGCGATCAGACCGATCAGTAGTAGCAGCAGAAGCGGCCAAAGCCGGACAATGGTGAGCAGGACTGCGAGCAGCATGATCACAGTCAGTATGTCATGGAGCAGGTGTTTCTTCTTATCGGGTGTCATCCCTTTTTTCCTCCCTCGGTATTGGCAGATAGATATAAATTGTGTTGGACACTTCTCCCTGATCAGTGGTACGAACGAGAACCGCAGCCGGACCGTTGACCCCGTCCGCTGTATCACCGAAAATAGGGCGGACTACAGCTTGGTCGTCCATAACGTCTGGCATCCCGGATTCCTGGCACAGCTGGAAGTTGTATTGCTGTCCACAGCCTACCATGTGACTGATCAACTGTCGTTGTTGGGCTGTCAGGTAATTTCCGGTCAGTTGTCTCAATACGACTTCCAACTTTCTTCGCTTCTCTGTCTCAGTTCTTGCTTGAAATGCTTGGTTACGCAAACACATCCCCCCTTAAACGCAAAAAAGGCGCACAGACCGCGGATGTGTTACCACGAACTGTGCGCCTTTTACGCCTGATATTCATTTGGCCCCCATAGGAAGCTGCTTAAAAGAAAGGATTTCCCGCATCGCCGAAGCTCTCATACCCGGTAAATCCTCCGGGCATAGGATCGGGAGCCGGAGGAGTCTGGCCTTGGGGATGGCCCTGCGGCTGGGACTGAGGCGCAGGGGCGCCACTCTGCGGAGCCGGTGCGCCGCCGCCCTGGGGAGCCGTGCCGTCCGAGCTGGTCTGTCCGTTCTTCTGGCCATTGCCGCTGCTGGCATACTCGATCTCGTCCAGGTACAGAACCACACCCGTTCGGGTCTCATGGGTATCCTTGGTCTCCCAGGTCTCCTCGTCATAGCGGGCGACGATGTTGATGTACGAGCCCTCCTTGAGCTTCATGCGCTTGATGCGCTCGCACATGTCCCCGAACGCCTTGACTGTGAAGTTGAGCCAGCGGTGCTTGTTCTCCGCCCTGCCGTCATAAATCCGTTTCCCAATCCGGAAGTTGGCGGCCTGCCCGCTGTTCTCAATATCGAAATAGCGGATGGCGGGGTCGTTGTTGTACCCTTTGGATACAACAGCCTCTGTGATGATCATTTTCAGCATGATGTAATGCCCCTTTCTGCAGGTCCTTCCCTGCCGTTGAAATAATATATTTCAACCCGCATTTCGCGGGCAGAAAACAAAAAAAGTGCCAAACAGCGCAATAGCGCTATTTGACACTCTGTGACACGGCAACTTTGTTTTCCAAAGAAAACACGGTAACTATTGTCTTGATTATAGCATGATAATTCTCAGAGGTCAATATGCTATTCATCGCGGTTACCATGGTTTTCTGTGGGCCGGGTGTCAAGAACCCACCTGAGCTTAGGCCCTGCCGGTGTGCGGCTGGGAATGTTGCGGCGGCGGTTATTCCGGTGCCAGCCATCTTTTCGTTCTGGAACGATTCCATCCAAATGGAAGCCAGCAGCTTTTACACTGCTGCCTCCTTCCTCTGGAAGCGTATAAGTAATAAATCGAGTATAGCCCATTGCTCTCCCCGCCTTAACGGTTGCTCCATACAGCTTGCTGCAGGCATTGAAATAGGCGGAATCACAGCATACACGGTTGATTTCCAGGGTAAACCCATCGTTGAGATGCCGCGCTTTGGGAATACTGGCGATAGCAACGCCTGCATATCTGCTTTCATTTGAAGAAATCAGGCCAACAGAAAATTTATGGCCCTGTGGAGCCTTATTGTGGCGGTGATAACGCTGGACATATTCCCTGGCTGCACGAAACGACAGAGGGACAATCCGCAGTTCAGAAATAAGCGCATACCGTTTCCCATCCACATAACGAAAACAGGGCCATATATCCTGGCTGCCGCATATCACGAAACGTCCGATTCGATGTATGACAGGGATGCGCTGGCGAGTATATCTATCGTTCAGACTAGTTTGATACCCAAGCTCCCCCATGACCAACACCGCTGGATCCAAAGACAGAACCGGGCGGTGCAGCACAACGGGATTGTCCAAGGGATAGTATCCAGGCCCTGGCGATCCAAAATGGAATGCTCTCATGCCGGAAGGCATACGCCACTCCAGCCTGTTCATGATGGAGTCAAACTGTGCATCGGAAAAGACCTGGGAATCACGATACCAGATACCGTCAATACAGTATTGAAAAATGTGATAGACCATCAGGACTTACTGGATGCAGATTTATCTGGAGGTCCATCTGTTACCGCCAGATAGGAGCCAAGCAGGTGCATTCCCTTCCACTCATAGATGGGGGTGCTGTCCTGGATATAAAATGTGATCTGATGTCCCTCAGCCGGGATCTTGTGGCGGTTTCGCAGTACAACCCGCAGGGCCGTCCCTTCCGCTTCCATCAGTATGGCCTTCGGACGGCGCAGAGCCACGGTGCGCTCCACACGCACCACGATGCCAGTAAGACACAGATAGTGTCCTCGCACAGCCACCAGGTAGAGATGCCCCCCGCTGACCGCCGCCAGCAGGGACAGCAGGAAAAGAGGCGCAGCGATTGTCATAGTGAAGAAAACCAGGAGAACATTCCCCGCAATCAGTGAGCACGCGGCCAGCGCCAACCGCATCAAAATCTGTGCCTGCAACGGCATTGGAATCTGTGTGCGTTCCATAAGCTCCTCCTTCAAATCAGCAGCAGGCGTCGTGTGCGCAGCAGCTCCAGCAGGGCGCCTATTACGGTGTCACGGGCAGGCGAGTGTTCCATCAAAGTCTCCAAAATACCGTCCGGAATTGTCTCTGCAAAGTAGATCATCTCTGTCAGCCGCTGTCTGCCGTCCTCGCCTAAAAGTGCGGAAGTCGGCCAGACCCTTTGTTCCTCCAGCCGAATCAGCTCACTCGCCGTCAGCCGCAGCCCCGCCTCGGTGATCCATTTCCAGACACGCCGAACCGGTTTGGACAGAAAGCAATCTGTCCATTTCCTGCTGTTGGGGCAAATGACACAGCCGGTCAGGAGCCGATAGGCGGCCAGAGTTCCTGTTTCCTCGGTGGTAATGACCAGGCCGCTGCCCTCCATCCGCCTGACCGCCTGCTCCTTGCCCTCCGGAACCGGCTGTGGACGGAGTCTCGCCTTTTTCCAGAGTCCAGCCAGCTCCGGTCCCAGTGCATAGACACAGCCGCAATGAGATACATAGTCAAGCCCGGTCCTGCGGGACCGTGTCAGCTCTCCTTTTGAGAGATACATCATATCAATCACCTCAATTTGCTTATTTGCCCTTATTACACGCTCCAACCGGCAAAATTACAACAGCATCATCAAGGTGACCGCCAGAATAATAGCCCCAACCGCGCCGAGGATGACCAGCGCGATTTGTTTGACCAGTTCGGGATCCATTCCCTCGCCGCGAGCGCCGGAATCAATAGGCTGTATGTCATCATAGTAGCCATCATAATTTACATCCATTGGGTTGCTGGGTCTGGACCTGTGATGGGGCGCTTGTCTGGATTTTTGTTGCGGGGGACGCTTCTTCCGCCGCCGGGTACCTGCTGCTTTCTCTATGCGCAGCGATTTCCCGCACTCAGGGCAGAAAGAAGCGGCGCCCCCCGGAAGGGAAGCGCCGCAATAGGGACAAAATTTCATTGTGATCCACTCCTTATCAAGTTGCTTTTCCGGCCTGTTGGCCAGTTGCTTGCACAAGGATGGACAATATGAGTATACCACTAAAACATCCGCCTGTCATCGGCTTGACCACTGCCACCTGTACTGCCATAAACACTGCCAAAAGCGCTGCCGAAACCGGGGGCTTGCGTTGGGGCTGCGGCCGGTGCAGGCGGCGGCGCTGCCGGGGGAGGACCAGGCTGACGCGCCGGAGAAGCCTCTGATGCAGCTTCCTGGCGTTTCTGGCCCTTTCGCTGTCCCCCCTCCTCTAAACGAGGCGCGTGGATCGCGGCCCAGTCCGCCATATATCTGGCTGACAGCCATGCTTTATAGTGGGCTGCTGTGGTAAACAGCAGTTCGTTGAGCTGCCGCCAGGTGAGGACCACCGATACATGCTGCTCTGGCGACTTGCCAAACCGGGGAACGATCAGGCCGGTCTTGTTTTCCTCTCCCGGACCGCTGTCAGCAGTAAGGAAATAGTCAGACTTCTCTGCCGTAGTAAGTTTGACGACTCGGGACAGGCTTTTGCCGTCAGGCCGGGACTTGCCGTAATAGGCCAGCCGCTTGGCAGAGGTTCCGCCCAAGTGTTCATAGAGCGCGTCTGACTTTCGCTCATTCTTATACTGCTGCATACGCATATGAAGGCTGCCGTTGGCGGCCTCCTGTGCCAAAGCCAGAAACTGCGGCACATCAATATAGATATGGATATTGCTGGTGTACCGCTGTCCGGCCGGACGGGACTTGTCATAGGCCACAAACTGCAGATGTACCTTGTCCAGATGGAAACAGTCGTTCTTGACCTCCACAAAACAATTTCTGGCGTCTTTGCGGATAATCTGGTCCCGATTGTCATTTTGATTTTCCATTTCCTATGTTTCACTTCCTTTGGAACATTTCATCAGCCCTCACTCGGAAATTTGTAGCCGCATATGACCAGCGTAGAATCCAGGCTGGCATCCTTAATCTCGTAGCACAACCAACTTTTGCCGCAGGCTTTATGCTTCTCCTCCCGGACTGTGGCATATGCGGTCACACCAAGAAAAGTAAGCTGGGATAATTTCTTGTGTGTCCCATGCGCAGACATAGCGAACAGCCAGTTGTCAAAATAGCCTTTGAACCCATGGAGCTTTGCATCGGCCATCAGCCACGCTTTCCATTCCTCATAGGCAGCAAGCCCGAATTTTTCCTTGTATTCCTCCGCAAAGGCAGCAATGGCCTCCCAACTGAAGGGACCGTTTTTCTGGGCCCATGTGCCTGTGACTCCTTCCGCCTTTGACACGTTCTCCTCAAACAAGACGTGATCAGCCCCATCGGCCACTCGGATCACGAGCCCGCTCTTCATGTGGCAATCGGCCTCATAGCCGCCAGTCCACTTACTGGCTGTGAACCAACGCACATGGCTATCGCTGCACGCTTGACGGATATACACCCGCCCGCTCTCTTTACAGCGGTAAAGGTCCTCACATAAACCCCGCTGGTCTCCCATAAAGGTGACCGTTCTGACTTGATTTTCCATTTTTTCGTTTCACTTCCTTCAAAAAAGACTGACTTGCAGTTCCTCTGGCGGTGTTTGGACTTTGGCCGCGTTCCGCTGCAGAACAAGTTCCTCGATTCGTTCATCATCCAGCAGCTTTTCTGCCCGGCGCTGCCATATGTTGTCCAGGCCTGCCCAGCCATGTGTTAAAATCATTTGCTCCACCTTACGGATTCGCCGTCCCTTCGCAGCTTCCCGGCGGGCCTGCTTTTGCTCTTTGGCCGCCTTGAGCGTATCCGCCGCATGGGTCACCTGGATGCCATTTGCCACATCCTGAAGGTCCTGAAGGATGTCCCTGGTATCCATCCGAGCGGCCCGCAGGTTCAGGATTTCTATTTTCAGCGTGCTGTCACTCAATAAATCGCGGTGGAACTTGCCCATAACACGCCATACCACCTCGCGCCGCCCATATTTGACGATGGCCTCGCAGATTGTGAGGGATATGGTTTTTTTCAGCAGCTTACAACCCTTCTCCATACTGACCCTCTGCTCGTCTGGAAACAGGCCGTCCCCCTTTTCTATCCAGGTTTTCCGCACATCATAGAAGACGTTTCCCTTTTGAGGGACTAAATCCTTATCCAGTACGCTGCAATGCGAACAGCCCAAATGATCAGCGGCACATTGCATGGGGCTGTAATAGGTACGCCAGGTCTTACTCGTCCGTCCATAGTGGCTCTGCTGCTGGCAAACACGCCCCTTATGCGCTGCCTGAAACTGCTCCCAAAGCTCCTGTGCCTCCGCCCACACTTTTTTGTGGGCTTCATCCACACTGCCCTCAAAGGTATAGGGGCGGTCGGTCTGGTGGCAGTTGCATTGATAGACAACGTCGTCTGAATGGAGATCATACCGCTCGCTTTGCAGGAGCGGATGCCTGAGCGGACAGGGGGTGTCTGGGAAACGTGGACAAGGGAGTACAGGGTTGTCGTTCTCTGCCCGCCAGTCGATTCCCTGATAAGCCAGATACCCGTTCCGGAAATGCCAGCCTTCAGCCAGCAGTCCGCAGGGGGTCTCAAAGACCATCCTGCCTAAGGTCTCGCTGTCATAGGTCCAGCCTCCATCATAAGGGCTGTATTCCCGCATCCCGGGCGGTGTGTCCTCCGGCGTGTAGCCCTCCGCCAGCAGGCGGCGGGTCAATTCATTGATCTTGTTCATATGCCAGGACATGGGACGAGGCCAAAGTGATTTACCATGGTATCCCGAAGCTCCGCCACCGTCAGGCCATACTCTTTCGCAATACACTCCTCGCAGACGATTGCTTGATACCCTAAGGCCCGGGAGATACGCTTTTCCCACGAATTTGTCCTTTCTGCGTTACAAACCGGGCACGGGAGATCATCGTACCAGATGATCCGTTTAGGTTCCGTATATTCCGGCATAGCTCAGGCCTCCTGGTGGGCAGGCGGCTGTGCTTTCATGATTTCCTCGCTCAAGCGGAGCAGCTTGTCTGCAGCAGCCTGGAATTGAGGCATGAACTCCTGGTTGGTATCATACTGGAGATAAAGCGTCTGGTAAATCGCGTCCCAAAACATACTAAGGACGGGTTCAGACACTTTTGCTTCTTCCAACTTCATAATGGCCGGAGTCAGACTCATAAGCACTTTATTCCAGAGCAGATAGAATTCGTCATGCTCCGGGATTCCGAACTTAGCCAGCCAACTGCGGACGGTATTGACCCGCTTGGCAGAGCCGCAGCTATGCTCGTTGAGCATATACTTGACCTGCAGGTTATCCAGGTCTTCAATGGGCTCGCCGAACTTTTCACCTATTATGACCCGGCCCAGCGGAAACAGCGCGCAAACCGTAGGCTTACAATTATGTACGCTGCACCGGCCATTCTCCAACAGCGGGCAAGCTCCCTTGGGTCCGTTGGAGAGCAGATGGACAATGGGGATATGGGAGTTGCGGCCGATATATGCTTCAGTATAGGCATTGACTACTTCCTGCACGGTCATGCCCTTTTTCTTGGCAATATTGTAAATGTCGCGGGCATTGAAGATGATTGTCTCCTGGTGGATACAGCACTTTCCGCACCTGCGGCACTTGAACCGGAATTCAGAATCCAGATTCAGCAGATGTTCCTCCAGGTGCTCAATGCCCTCACCGGTCTGCATCATTTTGAATAGGTTCATGTTCTTACCTCCATAAAGTAAAAAATGGGGGTACACCCATTGGATGTACCCCTTGTGCCATGACTGGCCGGATGTATGGTGTTGTTACGCTTCCACACCGGCAAGCATGTCTTCGAACTGCTGCTCGGTGAGGATGGTGATGCCCAGATCCTGAGCCTTGGTCAGCTTGCTGCCGGCCTTCTCGCCCGCGATGACGTAATCGGTTTTCTTGCTGACGGAGCTGGCGGGCTTGGCCCCCAGACTCAGCAGCTTCATCTGGATTCCGTCGCGGGTGTAGTTCTCCAGCTTACCAGTGGCAACGACGACCTTGCCGGCAAAGGGGTTGTTCGTATTCTCAGACATGACAGTGTCCTCCTTCAAAAATGTGATGTGGTTAAGCGCCGGACGCCACAGCACGGCCTCCTCCGCGTTGTTGTACCAGGTGTAAATGTTGTCGTTCATGACCTTGCCGAAATCCTCCAACTGAGTGAAGTCATACCCGTCCCGGATGGCCTGCTCGAAGGCGTCCCAGGATCCGCCAAAATGACGGTTCAGGATGCGTCCGGCGTGGCGGCCCACCTCCGGGATGCCCAGCGCGGCGATGAACTGATTGAGCGTGCAGGTGCGCCGCTTATCAATCGCCTTCTGGAGCCGGGCAAAGGACTTCTCCCCAAAACCGGGACAGGCAACGATATCCGCTTTGTGCCGCTCCAGCTCATAGAGGTCACCGAAATTCTTGACCCAGCCGCGCTGTACGAAGGTTTCCAGCGTCTGCTCAGCCAGCCCCTCGATCTCCATCCGGGTTTTGCTGCAGAAGTGGACGAACTTGCGTACCAGCCGTGCGGGACAGTCTGGGTTTTCGCAGTAGAGCTGCTGCGTCCCGCCAGGGCTTTTGTGGATCATCAGCATCTCACCGCAGCAGGGGCAGACAATCGGGATCGGACAACTGCCGCTCTTGGTGTGGTTCTCCGCAATCTGGGGGATAATCATATTCGCCTTATAGACGGAGATCTTATCCCCCGGCCCCAGAGCCAGCTGCTTGAAGATGTCCAGGTTGTGCAGATATGCGTGGTTGACGGTGGTGCCGTCAATCTCCACATCATCAAACACACCCGTAAGGCTGACCATGCCCGTCCGTGTGGTGGCCACCTCCAGGGAGCGGAACACCGTCTCATAGAGAGTGTCTGCCCATTTGAGGGCCATCAGGCGGTTCTCATGGTGGCCGGTAGCGCCCAGAGAGCGCCCATAGGCCAGGTCGTCATACTCGAAGATCAGGCCGTCCACAGGGAAGGAATATTCCTCCGGGCGGTAGAGCGCGATGGCCTGCTCCACGGCGTCCTGCGATGCGTCTGCGGCCAGGATAGAATAGCCCACGGTCGTGAAACCCATTTGGGCCAGAAAGCGCAGGTTCTCCCACTTGGTACTGCCGCCCAGATTCTCACTGATCAGGTCGAAGGCCAGGAACTCCAGCCGGCGCCTTTTGCTCTCGTTGGCATCCAGCTTTCGGATACTGCCGGCGGCCAGGTTCCGGGGATGGGAGTATGCCTCAGCCAATGTCTCATTGAGCTCCTGGAAGTTCTGCCAGCTGATGACGCCCTCGCCGCGCACCTCAACCGGTTCGGTACAGGGGATGGTCAGCGGCACATTACCCATGACCCGGACGGTA
Source organism: uncultured Oscillospiraceae bacterium (assembly GCA_910579155.1). The sequence continues at coordinate 9,662 of CAJTTS010000049.1, forward strand.
TGGGTGACATCCTCGCCCTTGAGACCGTCGCCGCGGGTGATGGCCTTAGCCAGTTTGCCGCCCTCATAGCGCAGCACCAGGGTGAGGCCGTCCAGTTTCCAGCTGATGACCACTTTCTGCCCACCGATGAACTTGAAAATCTCACTGGTGGACTTGGTCTTATCGGCCGAAAGCATGGGTTTGGTATGAGCCACCGCAGTTAGACTCTCCAGAACCTCACCGGACACCCGCTGGGTGGGCGAAGACGCCAGGACAATGCCGGTCTCCTGTTCCAACTGCTCTAACTCACTGTAGAGCCGGTCATACTCCAGGTCAGTCATGATGGGATCGTCCTTGCCGTAGTAGGCCGCATTGGCCTTCAGCAGCTGGGCAATCAGGGTTTTCATTCTGTTAAGCATAGGCTCCTCCTTCAGAAAATGTGCTTGTGGGCTTGCTCTGCCAGTTTCAGAAGCTGCTCGCCGCGCTCCAGTGCCTTCGCTGACTCCTCCTTTAAGTTGTCGAAGTCAAGAAGTTCAACATGAATCTCCGGCAAATCAAGGCTGGCGTACACATTCTGCACCAAACCGCCGCTGACCTCGATAGTCACAGTGGCGGCAGGAAGGATGATGCGCTCCTCGTAATCCACACAGTGGTGCTCCTGAATCGTAACCGAAGTTTCTTTCGCGCAGCCGCCGTCTTTCCAGTGGATGCAGTCTGGTGTGTCGCATTCGACGTGTTGGGGTATGTCCAAATTGCTCACCTCCTTGTTCGTGAAATGAAAAAAGGGACGCTTTCCAGCGTCCCAAACTTTGCCCCAAAGGGGCCATATATATAAAAAAGCGCCCAAAGACCACAGGGTCTTCGGACGCTTTGAAACACAGTGACTATGATTACAAATGTAATCTTCAGATACTTTATGACCGTATTATACTCGCTCCCAGCTGCATTTGCAAGAGCAATTTGTGAAATCTATGTATCCCGTCAGCACGGATGGGGGCAGGTGTCACAGTCGTAATGCTGCCATGCACCGCTTTCATCCTGATAAAGGCAATCGCTGTCACCCCAGCATTCAACGTACATGGCATATGCGTCGGCTGAACCATCTTCAAACACTGTAATGTCTAAATTTCCGCCCTCATAGGAAATCCGGCCAGTGTTGCTTCCTGTGTCTTCGTCCGCATACTTCCAGATAAAGTCCACATCCGGGAATTTATCTGCCAGCGCCGCAACGATGGGCATGGGACAGCTCCATGCGGTGGAGAAAATGATTGTGCGGTCCGCAATGTCGATATCGTTATCACAGCTGTTCCACTTGGTTCCCCAGTTCTGATTGCACCACTCATACCATGTCATAGCTTTGTAGCGGTGCAGATTGTCAATGGAACGCTTTCCCAAGTCATAAAGCGACTTGCCCTCCTCTGTCTTCAAGAAGGAGGAAAGAGCATCAGGGACCCCAGGAGATATCCCGTTTCGCTTCATACACGCAATCAGGTGATTCGTCACATAATCAGCTACGCCGGGCAGATGGTATCGCTCTTGGAAATCCCCTATCTGTGGTGTCCATCCCCGGCCAGCAGCTATTTCTTTGACCGAATTGTACAGACTGTTCAGCTTAGCCATAGCTTCTGTGGCGTTGTCATCTTTACAGACATCAGGATGAATTTCTTTGCTGTATGCTTTGTATTCACGGGTAACGGTCAGAAGATCATCCTTGGAAAAAACGTCCCAACACCCCTGAGCCCTCAGAATACGCTGGATAGTCGAGCCGGAGTTATCGGTCTCTACGTGCATCAGCCGATAAAGCAGCATCCCAATATCATTATTGGAACCGCTTTCAATATTCAGCGCTTCTGGCATGGGGATGAGGGTATTGAAGTCAAACCAATCGCCCTCCCCTGTGACTGGATGGGTGTTGACTACCGTTTTGTACAGGGCCGCAATCCGATCCTGCGGTACGTTTTTGCTAAATTGGATCACATTTTTAACATAATTAGGCATACGAAACTTCTCTCCTTATCGCTGGGCTTTATGCTTCCCGAAGTTGAGTTCATAGATCATGCGGCTGATTTCTGCGTCATTGTCCCATCGGGTGCTGAGGACATCTCTGTCCGGACCCTCACCCACAAAGACAGACACCATACCGTCCTGAATATGCAGCAGTACCGATTGACGCTGTGCGCAGATAATCGCTAAATTTCCAAGCTGTTTCATTCGATTTCCTCCAAATATTGAATGGGAATGTTCAGTTGTTGTGCTGCCTGGATCTCACCTGCCATACCATGGCTGATCCTGGTCCCGCATACCCAAGCGGCAGCGCAGTGCCGTAGGATGTTCAGTCCCAGCTCCAGCCCCTTTTCCCGCTCGACCGGATTCTGATCGTCCAGGATCTGCGGATAGAGCAGATGGACAGCGATAGGGGTATGTCCCTGCTGAATGGCCATCCGGCAGCAGCGAATCGCAAATGCCACATTGGCCTCGATATCCCCCGCATAGGGTGAGATGATGTAGGTCAATTCCTTGCTCACTTTGTTCACCTCCTTGTTCGTGAAATGAAAAAGGGACGCTTTTCAGCGTCCCAAACTCTGCCCAAAAGGGCCATATATAATAAAAAAGCGCCCAAAGGTACGAATACCTCTGGACGCTTTGTAACACGGCTACTTTGACTGCTCTCGCAATCGACTGATACTGTATGAGGGCATTATACCCGACCTTGTGGGAAATTGCAATCCCTATCCAAAAGAATGTTAATGCAGCCCTTACCCTGCCCCGCTATAATTTAGGGTGCTGGCAAGGTGTTGTCTTGCTGTCAGGCCTCGTATTCCCCCTTTGTTCCCCACACCAAAGTCTGGCCATGCCTGCCATTCAAACGATCAGAATACTTACACTCGGCAACCATATATTGGTCGGGGACTTTTGGCGGGACCGGTCTGCGCGGCGCTTCTGCCATCTGGCTGTCAAAAAGAGAGGTCTGCGTATCGGCTACATGCTTTTCGTCTAACAGTCTGTACCAGTAAATGATATGATTTCGAACCAGGTTCATGTTGACTCCATCTGGCCAGCTTGGATCTTGACAGCCACTGCAGGCGATATTATTCCATTGCTGGAATTCCCGGTCTATTTCGGCCTGAATCTGCTGGACTGTCATTTTTTCATGCGGGATGTACTTTGCCATAACAGATAAAGTCTTACGTCACAGATCTTCAAAATGCTCACATTCGTGAATACCCAGTCCGGTGATATCCTTACCGTAGAGATCACAGTCGCCGCAGCAGCAATAGAAATGCTTCAATATCGGGTTCTCCGGATCCATATAGAGCAAATCGTTCGGCTCCGGAAAACTGTACTTGTCCCCACAATATTGGCAGTTACAGCAAATTGGACCCTCGTAGTTAGGGTCGGATGGATCCTCTGGACGATTATTCCCAGCCTGGTACATTGCGATCCTTCCCATGAGCAGCGCCTTTCCTTCCGGCGTCAGTTTGGTCAGTTTGGAAAGGAACGAATAGAAATTAGCTACCGGCCGACAAGCACCGCGCATCTCCAGTGGTATCAGCACGCCAGCATTCAAACCGGGGTAATAGCAGCTGTCGTTGTCCAAAATCCCAACGTAACCTCCGCCAGAAGCGTCCTCGTCGTGGGCCTGTTTCGTTTTTCGATCTACCAGAACCCATACACCTTCCCCATTGCCTGCAAGATAGTCCTGCTCAGTCAACGGGAGGTTGACCTTAATGTATTCTGTCATATGTCCTTTGTCCATGTCACTTCTCCTTACTTAATTTTTCTTCAGTTGCTGAAATCAATTTTTTACGCGAACATCTCCTGCTTTTCCTTAATCATTTGCTCCACATCGGCTTCTTTCCCGCACACATCACACAGACCTTTTTGTGCGATTTCTTCAAATTCCGGCCTATTTTGAACCTCCTAAGATCAGCATTGTTTTAAGGTCAGAGTATGGCAGGTGTTCAATAATCGTCAGGATATCTTTTCCTCCTTTCCCCAAAATGAAAAAAGGACGCCATTCAGCGTCCCAAACTCTGCCCCGCAGGGCCATATATAATAAAAAAGCGCCCAAAGGTGTGAAAAACCTCTGGACGCTTTGTAACACGGCTACTTTGACTACTTTTGCAATCAACTGATACTGTATGAATCAATTATATCCGATTGAGCAGAGAATTACAATCTTTTTTTGAAAGCATTGCGGCAACTCACTTGTACCAATACTGTTTCGTTTTTTCCTCTGCTTCCTCCAAGGACAGGTCAAACTGTTCTGCTACCGTTTGGATGACTAAATCCAATGTCTGGGAAAGTCTCTTCAGTGTGACCACAAGCGCTTTGATGCCAGTTTCCCGCATCTCCTCACGGCCTTCCTTGCGGCCCTCCTCACGGCCTTCCTCGCGCCCCTGTCTCAGCAAATCCCTGGTTTTCATTGCCCATGTCATATAAGATACCTCCTTTGTCCGGTCGCTGCGCACGGTATGTACGGTAAAATTCGACAGAATACAACACAAGCCAATTTTTCACATAAATACAAAATTGCACTCACATCATACTATTCCTGATTTTGAAGTGCTTTTTTGCGAATTTCATCCACTAAATGATGTAATGTTGTACCAGGGCACATCCGAGATGGTCTTGTCTCTCCACCAGCCATATACGTTTCAAGACGTTTTTCAGCAATCTGTATTGCCCTAGATTCGTCTCCAAACCGATTCAGCATCGCATATATCTGTTGGCTTGATTTTTCGTACTCCTGACCAGTCTTTTTCTCATATAGGTTGGCAAATCCCTTCCAGCAAGCAACGGAATCTTGCACTGAAGGCATCTTTCCAAAATAAGCATCAAACCAGATTTCAATGCAGGGATTTGACCAACCAATCTTGATATCTCTGCTCTGGGCTTCTCTAATAATATCATCAAAATTCACTACTTTGTCCCTGTCAAAGACGATCCAACACTGACGATATTGAGGATCAATAGTGGCTTGCTCGCAAGCTTTTATCAGCTCCTTTGTTTTGGCCGATGAGACCTTAATCACAATTCTGCCTTGCAGCTCCGCCGGAAGAGCATCTCGCAAGCCATATAAATAATTTCGCTCAGTTTCTTTGGTGTCTGTTACAACAAAATAGTAGCCTAAATCCGGGACTTTTTGTGGGAAACTATCTCGCCGTTTTCGCACTCCGTTTCGTTCTCTTGACATTTCTAATCCCTCCTAAGCACATCCATGTATTGCAGGTCGGGAATAGCTCCATATTTGCCAAGGAGGTAATTCTTTTCGTAATTCTCATCTTTTCGGATTTTTAGGCCATCCTCATCAGTAAAGTCAGCCAGTGAATAGAGACTGGACGCTCCGTCTCTATCCTTCTCTGTAAACCATATCTCGTCCCGGCGCAGCAAATTATTGGAGAGTTGCCAAGCGTCATGCGTGGTAAAAATGATCTGTGCGTGTTTAGGGTTAACTTCTGGATTGAGGAAGGCCAGCAGAAAGTTCCGAACCAGAAGAGGATGCAGACGCGCATTCAGTTCATCGATCAGCAGGATACCGCCCTCCGCCAATGTGTCCTGAAAAAACGGATATAACGCAAACATCTTCAATGTTCCAGCGGATTCTTGAGGGAATGGCAAGGAAATAATACGACCATCCCTAGTACGGTGCAAAGCATCAATCCGTACAAGCTCACCTTGGCTGTCCTCTCGCAATAATTCAACACGGAAATCCACAATAGAGGAATCGAACGAAGCCAGATAGGAAGCCACTTCTTTCTGAACTTGCCTGCTTCGAGAAAACCCACGGGGAATCCTGGATGATAAGAATTCGTTTTCCTGGGGATCTCCGAAATCGGCAAAATTCAAAAAATAGAACCAATCCCGAACCGCCTTCAAAATGTCTATCTTGAGCTTCGCTCCCAAAGAAACAACCAAAACTTCTTGTTCCAAAGAAAGTCTGATATTTTCCTCCTGCCTTGAAGAAATTCCATCTAACACCAGTTCTTTCGGATTCCGATAGAAGATTTTCCGAAAGCTCCTTGCAGATTTCGCTTTGGTATTCAGCCATTCCTCCACAATGCCATAGCTATCTAACGTAAAACCGTAATTATAGGTTTTTTCTCCATGATCCTCATCACCGGTGAAGTATACCTCAAAAGAAGACTCAGCTCTCTTGCTGTCGGAATCAAAGATGAACGGAGTCCTTCGCAGTCGTTCGATCCGCTCCTTTTCATGGTCGCCGCCATACATAAAGGAGTCAATAACATACGTTGCCATAAAACGCAACGCCTCAATTACATTCGATTTTCCACTAGCATTGGCACCAAAGATAGCGGCAGCGGGAAGAAGTTTTTCATTACCGGATGAAACAATGTGATTGCTGTATTCTGAGATTTTTGTGGCCGATAGGTCCAGAATTGTATCATCCCGGAAGGATTTGAAATTCTCAAATCGAAACTGTATTAGCATATCCATCACCCTCCTCATTTCCATTATACCCATAAACACAGAAAAATCAACGTGTATTTGAGAAAAAGTCTCAAATACACGTTGATTTCTTACTTGACAGCCCATATGAATCGCTCTATTTTACTATATCCGTATGTACAACCTGCTTGGTTCTTTGTACCAGCTCACTTGACAGCCAAATACCATGCCCGGAAACATCGTCAGACAGTGGAAGTTGGGACAGGGGCGTAATCGTGGTCGGCTTTTTTTGCCCTCCTTTGTTTCTTTTATTATATGCTTTTTTCTTTGATTTTGCAAGGATACCTTTTCAGCGCGGCAGCAATGCACAATTTGTCCAGGTAATACCCACTTGGACTGCTCCACCTTCTGGCCGAGTCATACCCAAATGAGGAGGTGCCCATTCAGTTCTCGAATCCGCACATGGATCGCCTCCAACTGGCATACCTTATGCTTTTCTTTCCATTGCCGAAGAAGCGTTTCTAATTCTGCATCATTTTGAGGCACACAGAAGTCATAAGCAAAGTTGTAGATTTTTTCGCCATTGTATTGTGCCAAAACAAGATCACCATTTATTGAGCCAACATATACCTGGCCATAGTAGCCGTTCATCGCCTCAATCAAATCCCTGTTCATGTCGTTCAGTGAGTGATCTTCTTCGCTTGGGCCTCCATAGCGCCGCCAATATCGTTCCTGAGCGGCAAGCACTTCTCTAATACGTTCCACAACAGTTCCTCCTTATTTTGATATGAAATTGTCTCTAAATTCACGATTTCCGGACACCTTTGGATAAGCAGATTTTGCTCCCCTTTGCCAGACTGCTAACAGGGGCCGCCCGCCGCACCTTGAAAGGCACCCGCCGGCAATACCCACTCGGACCGCTCTACACCATCCAGTGAGAACACTCCGCGGGTTAATTGAAAGAGAGCTTTGGGATCGTCATGGCATACACAGCTCTCCGCATCTCCAATGTACTCCGCCAGAGTTACCTTGTTATCCAACGTGAATCCCAGGATTCGTTCGTCCTCCTCTACGGCGCTGACCCAGTCTGGGAACAACTCCCGAATACCTGCCCAGTGCCTGGGCAGGCTGAAGATACACATAGCACAGGAACAGCGGTTCCATCCGGCAGCGTAGCAGGGATGGGGCGCAATGCGCCACCGCTTGATGATCTCCCAGACCCGGGCCTCGTCCCAGTCGATAACGCTGCGCCATTGGTGAACCAACCTGTGGGCCCTAGCGGTCGCATTTGTGCGGTGGATCTCCATCTCGTTGTATTTGGAGCGTCCAGCGCTCTCCTGCCGGCGTTCTCCCGAGATAATAAGCAGCTTTGTGTCCGCTGCAGTATCCTCAATGTGGGAATACAGCTTATCCTCCACCTGTGCTTTGAGCGCACCGGAGCACCACCTTCCCTGATGGCATCCGGATTTTGCCGGAAACTTCATACGCTCACCGTCCGCCCGGAGACCGTCCATACTGCGGATCAGGGCGTCTGCCACCTCGCGCTTGAGGTTGGGACTGCAGTAACGACCACTGGAGATACCGCCTTTTGCGGGAAACCTTCTGCAATCGCCTATCTGCTTTAGCTCGTCCAGTTCCACGTTGCGGATTACGGAGTCGGCAACCATAATCTTTAGCACGGAACTGCACCAGCGCGTAGCCAGATTGCCGCTTTTGGCGGGGAATTTCATGCGGTGTCCCATCTGTTCCAGCTCCGCCAACTCCACACTGCTCAATATTGCCTCACGCAGTTGTGCGGAGCGGACCTGCTTCTCGGACAGCTTGCATTCCCGGATGATGCCACTATCCGGCTCAGTATACTGAACTGGCCAACTTGCGCCGAGTCGGTACACCTCGCCCCAAAAACCGTTGACACGCCAGGATGTGCGAAGGACAATGCCCAGATACTCAGAAACAGCCTGGACATAGGCCTGTGTGACAGGCCAGTCCATCTTCCGGTTTGGATGCCCTCCGTCAATATCATGGTGCCATAACTCGATCCGTTCCCGGGGGACGCCGCGCTCCAAAAGGTTCAGGACACATGCCAGGCTGTCTTTCCCACCGGAGAAAAGAACAATGATTTTTTCATACTCCTCCAGGGGGAGCAGCTGCGGAAGATAGATACGGTCCATGTGCGGTGTTTCCCTGCGGCCTGGTACCGCTGGCAGCAAAGGCTGTCCGCTTCCATACTTATACCCACCGGCCATAGCAGATCCCCCGCTCAGGAAACGCCGCTTTGCCATGACCATGCGCAAGTATAATGGCGCGGATGTTCCTGCTTTCTGTAGCTGATTTCATTACCAACACAACTCCCTTCAAAATTATTTTTGCCCTCAGCCAGGGCGGGAATATATAAAAAAGCGCACGGGCATCGCTGCTCGTGCGCTTTGTGACCAAACTGGCAAAGATGTTCTATTGTTCTGGGTAAGAAAAAGGCATCCAAAGGCCTACTGGCTTCTGGATGCTGTGAAACACGGATACTAAAACCGCTGATAGCAGGTTACGGATACTGTACAAGGCTATTATATCTCTTTTCTCCTATCCTGACAAGCGTTTTTTCTGGGGAACAGCATTGACGGGTAATCGTTGTAATGTTATAATGCAGGCATAAAGTATCAGAGCCGCCTACGAAAGCGCGCATAGTTACCTGTGTATCAAAGTGCCATTTGCAGTCGTGCAGATGGCACTTTTTTGTTTTTCTGGCTCTGCAGCCTAACAAATCGATTCGCCCTGACAGGCACAACGCACACAGATACCCGTCTGTGTGCGTTTTTATATATATTTCTTCACGCTGGCGCAAGCGAAAAAATGATTGGAGGTATCGTTTATGCAACAAATAGTTCTCCTAGCCCCATGGAACTCCTATGCCGATGCCGCAGACCACTACTGCTATGTCCGCTGTCTGGACTTTGGCAATCTCTATGAGGTGGTCCGCGTTACCCACGACAAGCATGGCCAGCAGGCGGAGTTCGTACATCAGATCATCTTCATGGCCGAGTATGATGAATCGGCGCTGACCGATATTCTGCTGGGGTTCGGCTATGAGAGTCTGGACGCCTTCGTATGTGAGGCGAACAATGCCGACACGGACCCTGCCGGGTTTACGATCCAGCAGAACGGCAGTATTGACAGAGCAGCAAGTCCTTCCTGGTGGATTGACTACACGCTGCTTGCCAGTCTGATGGCTGAGCATTTTGATGGCCGGATGATGACAATTCAGGCCGCAGATGACTTGGCACGATCCATAGTGGAGGGGAACCCACTTGCGCCCAGCCCCTTCTGCATCCGGCGCACGTTTGGCAGCCAACTGGTCACTATTCCCCTGACGGAGAAGGAAGTCAATATGGTCTGCACCACGAAAGACAACCAGGTCCAGATGGCATACCTGAAGGACGAGATCAGCGAATTGGACAAGGACGACCCCTGCTTTGACGGCTATGGCCAGTTGGCCATGCTCAACGATGCAGGATTGTTGGCTGATGTCCAAAAGCGGTGGCATCACTACAACGGAAATGGCGGCGACCATACGGAAAATCTGCGGGAGGCGATCAAGGTAACTATCCATGCTCATTTCCACCAATAATTTAATCAGGAGGGACTTTTCATGTTCACTTTCCCAACACCAGGCCCGGCAGGAACATCCTGCCAGGCTCATTTTTACACATGGGCGCAGCTGAGTGAGTTATGCTCCACACGGTTGACCGGCTTTTTAGGCCGCCCTACCCCAGTCCAAGCCGTTGGAGAACCCAACCTCGACAGCCGTGGCCTGAAGTTTTTGGAGTCATCCATATCCCATAAAGACTTGGAGACCATTTTTACTGCCTTCAAGCTGACGACTATGATCGTGATACAAGCGGCTGACGGACGAATCAGTAAATTTGAATAGAGACGAGGAGGTCTGAAAATGGAATACTGCATTACTATGGAACGCACCCAGCGTGTGGCAGTCACTTTTACTGCCGATAATGACGATCAGGCCATAGAGAAGGCGGCTGAACTCAATCGCACGGCTGCACCCACAGATTTTGAGGCCGGGGATGAAGAACATGACTATGCCCTCTGCGATAGTGCTGGCCACCTGCTCGTTGACTGGAACTAAAGGCAGGTGACATCATGTTTAAGATTAACACGATCCCGGGACAGGCCGCACGGGAGAAAGGCTATGCTCATTACCCGGAGGATTTTCCCCACCTCACTCACGATGCCGACTTTGCGGCGTGGAGATCCGGTGACGATTGGGAAATCGAAACTATACTGGATGGGCAAGCGCTTTTGGATCGGTGGAACAGCTTTTGTCAGCACTGCGAAAATGGCATCCGAGTATGGGAGGTCAAATACCAGCATCAGGACGGCAGTGTGGACTTCCTTTGGTACGGTAACTTTGTTGACGAGGCAGAAGCAAAACGCCGGAATCAGGCTATGGAGGCAGCCGGGCTTAAAGTCTTGGGTATGCGGCCGGTCAACAGACTGCCTACGAACAAAATGTATCTGGAACTGATCAAAGAAGCGAATGAGGAGGCTGGAAATGAACGAACTCAAAAATAAACAGGCATCGGACAGCGCAAGCGCAGATATGGCGTTAACTGCGCCTTCCGGTATTGCAGAGCCCATACTCCAGTACATGGGTCTGGAAATCAATAGAAACAGTCTGTACCGCAAGGACGAACTGGTAGCCATTCTGGACAAGTATGGCGCCCTTGATTCGACCTTGGACGAGGTGCGCGATACCTATACCGAGCGGTTTGGCAATCAGCTGATCTGGAAATACCCCTTCTCCGATAATATGCAGGGTGGCGGCACGGTCATTCCTGTCCAAGAAGGGTTTTTGTTCCTCCCCTATAACTGCGTATATGAGCGCGAAGGCTCCCGGTATCAGCTGCGCGGTGCGGAGCTTTTGAGCGCTGAAAATATCCGCACACTCCAAAACGAGTGCCGAATGTATGTGGAGGGGCTACTGTCCGTCTTGGGGGATATGGAACGTGCGATCCCGGCCTACCCTGTCAGACAGTATGTTGAGGCGCAGGGCAACCTCTACTTTGTCCGAGGCGGACTGGGCGGAGTCTTCAAGGGCTTCCGCCGTTATGCCGATCCGAAACCCGGGCAGCGCCGTGAGTCTGGCATCCGCTCCCTGCGCTATGTAACGGATTTCTGCCAGGCCCAGCTTGACCTGGATCAGTATGCGAGAAAGCATCGCCTGCGGCAGTTAGAGACTGGTGATAATAAGCAAGGAGGCAGGAAGAATGCCTGACTACGCCAAATACCTGACGCCCATCCCCAACAGTGGTTTTATCTGTAACGGCTGTGGTGCCCCATTGGAACAGGGCAGTCCTTTCTGCGATTGTGCGGATTGCGGCGCAATCTATTGTGCGGAGTGCGTCAAAAACAGTACGTTTGAGGGGCATACCTGCGAAGACAAATAATGCCCTGACGCTAAAATGCCAGCGAAAACCAATCGGGCACACATCAAGTTACAAACTGTCTGAAAACTCCTCAGGCGGTTTTTTATATATTGCCAGCTGCCAGTAGATCAAACGCTGCGGCAAAACACATCGTCATATCACAACGAGGAGGTGATCGCATTGTGAAAACCCTTGAAATCTACTTTAGGGATTTGACCCCAGAAACGCAGAAGACCGTCCTGGAACTCTTCGAGATTGAGTCCCCGGATGACGCAAATTGGGAGTTCTTCCCCATCTTCATCTTGGAGGGGCCGGAACCCACAACTGAAACGGAGTTATAGAGAATATACAGTTTACTCCGTTTTCTTGGTGCTCTGGCATAATCAACATGATGGTATCATCCAAATGATTTACCATACAAGATGAGATCCTGTCAGTAAGTGAAGATGATCGGAATAGCGGCCCCGCAAAATGCGTTGCTAAGGAACTGGCACAAGCAATTACAGCTGGTAAACTTAGGTTTGTATCCTGCACAGAATAAGTACAGCAATGAGAGGAGCAACAAATTATGCACTTTCCGACCAGAGAAGAGGTTCAGCATGTTCGAGAAATGTACCCTGTCGGTTGCCGTGTGGAGCTAATCAGAATGGGACCGGATCCATGCAGCAAGTTAAAGCCCGGTGACCAGGGCACTGTAAATCATGTGGACGATACGGGGACTGTATTTGTGAGCTGGGACTGCGGCTCCGGGCTGGGTATGGTCTATGGTGCAGACCACATCCAGCGTTTAGAAGCGAAAGAAGTGCTGCGGCTGTAGGAGTAATCCCTCCTGGACCGAGGCAGTTTTGTTCGATACACATGGGTGTCAGCTTGCTCGTTCAGAGGTCTGTGAAGACTTCCTTGACCCATGGAAATTAGAGTATGGCGGCGTCACCTATTCTGTGAATGTTGTTGCCGTCAATAATGGATATGTCTCTCCAAAAACTGATCAGGAGAGTATATGCCCTATGTGCGGCGCCGAGCTTAGGGAATACGAGGCACATGAAATCTTAGATTATGGCGGTGTTATTCCTTGGGAATGCTCAAACTGTGGGGCCACTGGTGAGGAAGGATACACCCGCATTTTCAGTGGTCATTACCAGGTCTGCTTCGCAAATGGTGATTCGGTAACAGGGCGCGAATAAAAGACATCCATGCCCACATAAAATATTTCATACTTAACACGTCATAAATGCAAAATGCCTCCCGCCAAACTGAGTTTAGTGGGAGGCATTTTTCTTTTGCTTGGGTCTTGGGCCTTGTAGAATTGTTATAGTTGCGCTAAATGACCTCGTCCTCATAGTCCACTTCCGGCAAGGCAGATGACGGATGCTGCCAGTCGCAGTAGTAGAACAACTGCTCTGCTAACTTCACATCCCCCGCGCATTCCTGCACAAAGTCAACGCCAGCGTAGCATACTGAGAGGACTTCTTCGATTTCTTCGCCGTTCCTCAGCGGCCTGTCCATCGGAATGTCGTTCAGGCTGATGTCAGGAATATAAATAATTTCATCCCCAGTTGTGAAGGCCGCAGCTTTATAAATGGTACATTGCTGACCGGCGCTGTAGTGGAAAAGATCATCTGTGAGGTATTCAAGGGATATTTCCTTTTGCCGCCGCCTGCTCCTGTCACGCCATGCGTTGATAGCCGCAAAGCGTATGACGGTCTTGCAATAGCCGTTGAAAGTATACATGATGTGTTCTCTGTATGCTTCTGTGCAAGGCATAAGCGATTCCCCCTTTCTCCCACATGGGGCGGTGCGTAGTTTACAGTTCCGTATATGAAATTTGTGTTCCGTTATAGTTAATAGTTAAGGACACATTTTGCTGAATCTCAAGCAGTACATAGTTTCCAGTTGTAGTACCCATATCAAAAACATTTACCGTACCACTATTACGGTCTGTGTAAATTTCCGGCTGGAAAGTGTAATTGTAAGGCAAGCCGCCAAAATAGATATATTGATACCCGGCACTTTTAATTACATACCATGTTTCTGTATCGCAAGAGCTTATAATATCCCTAAGTTCTTCTGAAAGTTCTTCCTTTGTTACTCTGGCACTTCTTCCAATATTTTGGTCTTTTAACGGCACATCTGAATTATCAAGTGAATCTTCTTTTTCCAGTGGCACTTCTAATTGGTTGTCCGGTGAATACTCGTCCATATAATAAAGCAATTCATCTGCTTCTGATTCTGTAAGATATTCAACATTTGTAATGGAATTATTTTTATCCCGTAACACACGCAAATCTATACTTCCCTCGTTATCAAAAATAAAATTTTCAAAAGAGCCATTCATTCGTAAGTCCATAAAAATTCTGACACGTTCACCGTGATAGTAGTAAATACCGTCTGTGACAGTGATTCCATGCTGTGCGTATTCTGTGGAATATTGATTCTCCGTTTTCTCTGTTTTATTTTCAGTTTCTTTTATATTTCTATCCGATTCGGTTTTTATTGATACTTCATTCGGCTTGCCATTATCTTTCAAAACTAAGTTATTGTTAGTCGCAGGAGAGGCGGCATACGCACCAGTCACAAAAAAACAAACGCAAACTAAAACAGAGAAAATAGCGGTAATGGCAATAATGCCCTTTGATTTTTTCTTAAATTTCATAATAGCACCTAACCTTTCTTTTAACTGTTCTGCTCCCTCTGTCAAAGTGACAGAAGCTAAAGAACTTTTGTAGAGATTGTTTGACTGCAAAAAGGAAATCAGAGTATCTCCATATTCACGCCTTGCTTTGTCGTCAAGTATGGATATAACTTTTTCATCACATGACAATTCACAAGATTTATTCACTTCCTTTTCCAACAAATATACAAAAGGATTGAACCAATGGGCGCAGACAACAATCTGTATCAGCCATTTGTAGAACATATCCCTCTGCTTGTAGTGAATCAGCTCATGCACAAAGATATAAGACCATTCTTTATCGTCCAATTCGCAGGCTGGTAAAACAATTCTTGCACGAAAGAAGCCAATCATTATAGGGGAAGCAATCAACGGATTGCGGGATAGCTCCACTCTTGTTTTGATATTCAGTTTTTCTTCACAATCAGATAGCAAATTCAAGGTTTTAATATCCGATACTTCTGTACTACCCGCTTTGATGTATTGGATAAAGCCTTGGTAAATCGTTATCTTACGCACAAATAGAACCAATGCAAATACTGACCAGATAAAAAACAGGCAGACGTATCTGTTAAATGGCTCACGCATAGCGGCGGCTATATCCCGGTCTGCCTGTATTGGCTCTGTTTTACTGTTATCTGTATTTGCGGGAGCTGGTACATTCGGGCTTGTGGGGATTTCATTTGTTATCACTGTTGTGCCGGGCTTTTCAAACAGGCTCCCAACAATCGTAGTATCGGGAGTAAAAGGAAGCAAAAACCGCAACGCAACAATTATCCAGATATAGTATTGCCATCGTTTGCTGAATCTGCTTTTATATAGCGGTTTCAATCCCAGAATGAGAAGTAATAACAGTGTGCCGGAAACAGACAGCGACAATAATATTTTCATAAATTCATTCATTTTCTTTTCTCCAAAATGTTTCAATCTCTTTCAATTCGTCTGCCGAAAGAATATCCTGCCGCAACAAGGTTGACACTAAGTTTTTCACATTCCCGCCGTAGACTTTATCAAGAAAGCTGTGGGTCTGCATGGTCTGATATTCTGCTTCTGTTACCATAGCCACATACTCATTCTTCCTGCCGATTTTTTTGACTTTTAAGAACTTTTTTTCTCCTAATCGGGAAAGCAGTGTGAGTACGGTATTATTCTTCCATTCGTTCCTGTCTTTCTCCAATTCCTCCATGATGACGGAGTATAAAGCTGCCCCTCCATTCCTCCAAATGATTTTCATTAGTACCAATTCGGATTCAGAAATTTGCTGTGCCATTTT
>CAJTTS010000050.1 GCA_910579155.1 uncultured Oscillospiraceae bacterium
TCTCCAGGGTGCGGATGTTGCGGCCCTCCCGGCCGATGATGCGGCCCTTCATCTCATCGTTGGGCAGGGGCACCACGGACACAGTGGCCTCGGCCACGTGGTCGGCGGCGCAGCGCTGGATGGCCAGGGCGATCTGCTCCCGGGCGTAGGTATCCGACTCCTCCTTAAAGCGGGCCTGGATCTCCTTGAGCTTCAGCGCCTGCTCGTGGGTGACGTCGTCCTCCAACTGGTCGATGAGGTAGCGCTTGGCCTCCTCCACAGTCAGGCCGGAGATACGCTCCAGCAGCTCCAACTGGCTGTCCTTCAGTTTGTCCAGCTCCTGCTTTTCCGCCTCCAACTGAGCAATGCGGACGTTGACGTTCTCCTCCTTGCGCTCCAGGTTTTCCAGCTTCCGGTCCAGGTTTTCCTCCTTGGAATTCAGCCGGTTCTCCTGGCGCTGGATCTCATTGCGGCGGTCCTTGACCTCTTTGTCGAACTCGTTGCGGGCCTTGAGGATTTCCTCCTTGGCCTCCACGGTGGCCTCCCGCTTTTTGCTCTCGGCGCTCTTGATGGCGTCGTTGATGATACGGCGCGCCTCCTCCTCGGCGGAGCCGATTTCCCGCTCCGCAGCGGCTTTCCGGCGCTGGTAGCCGGCGGCAAACCCGGCAATGAGGCAGATAAGCCCCACCACAACGGCGATGACCGCAGTGACATACGGTGGCATCTGAGTTCCACACCTCCTGTTTCTTTCATTTTGATTTTTCGGGGGAAATTAGGCAAAATAAGACGCGATGCGTGAATAGACGCACCGCGATAATCGAAAAACCGCCCGCTATTTGGGCGCAGTATTTGAGTGTCAATCAATCGATAGAAAGCTCGATAGATTATATGATAAACGCGCCCGAAGGGCGCCGCAAACGCTCAAACGGCAAAAAAGCACGCGGCTTTTCAAAATTATCCTTACTTATTGTAAAGGCCGCGAGCTTTCCTGTCAAGTGGAAATGTGAAACTTTCATGAACTTTCCAATGTTGCGTTCTCCCCTGCGGGAGAAAGTGACCAAAGAGCGTGCGCCGGTCGTCGCAAAGTCCGCTCGACGCCGTTTCCGCCTGCGTCAAAAACTGTGTCCGCTCCCTTGCTCCTCCTCTCCCCACAAAGCCTGAAGGGCGGCTTTGCGGGGACCCCAACCCGCTCTCCGGCGGACACGGCCCAGGCCGGGCGGCGGCTTTTAGGGCCGGGCAACGGTCAGGGAGCGGCTTGTTTGGCTGAGCGCAAAGCTGTTTTCCAATCCTGCCGTAATGGTCACGGCGCCGTCCTCCTCCACCAGAATCAGCTCAAAGCCCCATTCGTTCCGGTGGCCGCGCCAGAAGCCGACGGCGTCCTCCCGGCCCATGACAAACAGGGCGGTGGACAGCGCGTCGCACACCGCTCCGGCGTCTCCCCATGTGGCGCCGGCGTCCCCTACCACGGTGACGGAGACCAGGCCGCTGTGGGCGGGACAGCCGGTTTTGGGGTCCAGAATGTGCCAATAGCGCACGCCGTCCTGTTCAAAATACCGTTCGTAGCCGCCGGAGGTGACGACGGCCTTGTCAACAATCTCCACCACGCCCAGATTGCCCTCTCCCTCCGGGTCCCGGATGGCCACCCGCCAGGGGGAGCCGTCCGGCTTGGCCCCCACCGCCTGGATATTGCCCCCCAGGTCCAGCAGGGCGGAGGTGACGCCGTTCTCTTTCAGCAAATGGGCCAGCCGCCATCCGGTGCTGCCCTTGGCCACGCTGCCCAAATCAATTTCCATGCCGTTGGGGAGCGCGGCGGCGGTCCCTTCCTGGAGGATTTGGGTATAGTCCACATGGGCGAGCAGGGCGGCAACGGTTTCCTCGCCGGGGACGGCATATTCCCCTGTAGTAAAGCCCCAAGAGCGCAAAACGGGATAGATGGAAATGTCCAGCGCGCCATCGGTGCGCTCGCACATACCCAGCGCCGTGCGGAGCAGGTCCGCGGTTTCCGGAGACAGCCCCGCCGCCGAACCGTCCCGGTTCAGGGCGTAGATTTCGCTGTTCTCATCGGTGACGGACCACAGAGCCTCCAGCTCCCTCACCCTGTCCTCGGCCCGCTCCAGAAGCGCCTCGTCCCCGCCCTGATACAGCCGTAGGGTCATGACGGTGTCCATGGCGAAAAAGGTGCGTTCCGCCGTCGGTTCCGCCCGGGCAGGGGAGGGCGCGCACCCCGCCAGCAGCACAAGCCCGAGGCAAAGCGCGGCCAGCCGTCTCATCGCAGGTGCTCCGGGATGGAGTCGTCGTCCTCCACCCACTCCTTCTGTACGTCCACCACCCGGTATTCCCGCCGGGTGTCCCGGATGACCACCTTGGATATCCCCGCATTGATGATAAGCCTGCGGCACATGGAGCAGGAGGTGGAGCCGGGGATCAGCTCCCCGGTGTTCGGATCCCTGCACACCATGTATAAGGCGGCCCCCATCACCTCCCGCCGGGAGGCCGAGATGATCGCGTTGGCCTCGGCGTGGACAGAGCGGCACAGCTCGTACCGCTGTCCGGAGGGGATGTTCATGGCCTCCCGGGTGCAGTAGTTCAGGTCGCCGCAGTTGCGCCGTCCCCGGGGCGCGCCGTTGTAGCCCGAGGACACGATCTCGTCGCTTTGCACAATGATGGCCCCGTACTGGCGGCGCATACAGGTGGAGCGCTCCAGCACGGTTCCGGCGATGTCCAGATAATAATTCTCCTTGTCAATACGGGCCATGGGGTCCCCTCCCTGTCTCATTCTTCCCGTCCGCCAGTTTTTTCCGCAGTTGGGGCAAAGCCTTGTCCCTGTTTGCAGCTTCTGGCCGCAATTCGGGCAGAAGTTCGGCGCGTGTGCGGGTTCTGCCGATAGTATAGCATGGTTCCCCCCGCCGCGCAAGGAATTATTCCTCCCGGTTTTCAGCGGCAACGCCTGTGAAATTCACATTTTGTTTACGGTTACCCCATTGACTCGGCCAAATGGCCGCGCTATATTAGTAATAATCACATAGAAACCCTGAGACCCGGTCCCTGCAAGGAGGTGAGCGCCGATGATCCGCCGTTATATGGCCCGGTTTATGGCGGGACGCTATGGGGGAGATCAACTGAACCTGCTCCTGATCGCGCTGTACCTGCTTTTTTACGTCGTCTACCTGTTCACCAGGCTGATCCCGTTCGAGGCGCTGGCCCTGATCCTGATTATTCTGAGCCTGTACCGGTCCCTGTCCCGGAACCTGGCGCGCCGCCGGGCGGAGAACACCCGCTTCCTGCAAATCGTCCGCCCCGTCGCCCGGCGCTGGTCCGCCTTCCGCGCCCGCGCCCACGACCGGGAGCACCGCTATTTCAAGTGCCCCAACTGCGGCCAACAGATGCGGGTGCCCCGGGGCAAGGGGCGCATCACCGTCCACTGCCGGTCCTGCGGCGCGGTGTTTGAGGAAAAAAGCTGAGCGGTGAGCGCGAGGATAGACGCGCCCCAGCGGATGGACCGGAGCGAGGGCGAGCGCAGGACCGCGCAGCGGTCCGGAGACCAGCCCGAGACAGAGGGAAGCCGCTGGGAAGAGCGCGTCCAATCCGAGCGTGACAACGGGCAAGGCCCCCCCAGGAAGCGCGCCCAAAGCGAGCGTGGCAACCGGCAAGGCGCCCCCCGAAGAGCGCGTCCAATCCGGACACGGCAATTAGGAACAACAAAGCAAACGCGAAGCTCCCCGCCGCCGGCGGGGAGCTTTTTCAGCGGGCGCGACCGCGGTCAGTTCTCGCCGGGGCGGTTGACCACCACGTTGTCCCTGGTCATCTTCTGGCGCAGCAGCAGGAAATTGGGCATACCCCCGGCGGCGCACACCTGCTTGGCCATCATCTCTGCGTAGGGGAAAAGCTGCTGGTAGCACATGACGTGGAAATCCCGCTTGTCCTCGTCGGTGAGCGCCCCAGTCACCTCGAAGATACCGACGAGCTCCACCGACACGAAAAACCGGTGGTCGGGGCTGTCCGTCTTGTCCTTCACGCACTGGTACAGCTTGGCCATGCAGCGGGTATTATCCTGGTTGTAGTTTACGGAGAAGGAGAAGTTGTTCTCCAACTGGATCTGGCCCGGCGTGTCCAGCTTGTTGAAAAATTGCAGGTCCTGGAGCTTGTAGGAGAGCATGTTGAGTTCCGCCATGGGGACGACCTCCAAATCATAGGGTTTTAAGATAGTATACCACAAATCCCTCCCAACACGCAACCTGTAGTCGTGCTACGCCTGTTCGCAACGCGCGGCTTCCCTCCGACTCGGGCAAAACCCGCCGCCGCTTCGCTGCGGCTGGGCTTTTGCCCTCGCTCCAGTCCATCCGCGCTGCTCACGACGGCTCCGCAACCTGTAGTTTCGCCGTAAAAACCGCCTCAATTTCTTGACGGGACGGGGGCGCTCGCTTATAATAGGGCTGGATTTGGAACAACCGCACGCGCGGACGGAAGGAGAAATTCATCATGCGCGCAGAGCTTTCCTGGCTGACCGACCCCACCGTGTTCCGGGTGAACCGGCTGGACGCCCATTCCGACCACGTATGCTACGCCTCGCCGGAGGAGGCGGCGCAGGGGGAGACCTCCCTGCGCCAGTCCCTGGACGGGGCGTGGCGGTTTTCGTGGAGTCCCAACCCCGCCGCCCGTCCGGCGGACTTCTGGCAGGAGGGGTTTGACGACTCCTCCTTTGGCGCCATCCTGGTCCCCGGCCACATGGAGACCCAGGGATACGGCCAAATTCAATACATCAACACCCTTTATCCCTGGGACGGCCACACCGAGCTGCGCCCGCCCCAGATCGACCGGGAGGACGACCCGGTGGGCAGCTACGTCCGGGAGTTTGACCTGGACCCCGGCCTGCGGGGGAAGCGGGTGTGTATCAGCTTCCAGGGGGCGGAGCAGGCCATTTATGTCTGGCTAAACGGACACTTTGTGGGCTACGCCGAGGACAGCTTCACCCCGTCGGATTTCGACCTGACCCCATACGTCCGGGAGGCGGGCAACCGCCTGTGCGTGGAGGTGTACAAGCGCTCCAGCGCGGCCTGGATCGAGGACCAGGACTTTTTCCGGTTCAGCGGCATCTTCCGCCCGGTGTACCTCTACGCCAAGCCCGCGGTGCATCTGGAGGACGTGTGGTTTCAAACGGAGTTGCTGGAGGACAACGCCACCGGCACGCTGAATATCCGCCTGCTGCTCAGCGCGGACGCGGACGGCCCGGCGGCGGTGCGCTGCACGCTGTCCCACCCGGCCATGGGAACCATCTTCGACCGTGAGCTGGAACTGTCCATGGAGGACGGGGCGTCCCGCTGGGGATTCGACCAGCCCCCGAAGCTGTCGCAGGTGGGCGGGAACTACCTCTGGAGCCAGACCTTCCGGCTTTCGGACGTCCGCCCCTGGCGGCACGGGAGCCCGGAGCTGTACCGGGTGACCCTGGCTATCGCCGCCC
The DNA here is from genome assembly GCA_910579155.1 of uncultured Oscillospiraceae bacterium. Next base: position 5,438 of record CAJTTS010000050.1, read on the forward strand.
CGGACGGGACGGTGGCGGAGGTTGTCCCTTACGACGTCGGCTTCCGCCGCTTCGAGCTGAAAGACGGCCTTATGCTCCTCAACGGGGAGCGCGTCCTCTTTCACGGCGTGAACCGCCACGAGTGGAACCCGGCGACCGGCCGGGCCATCGGTATGGCCGACATGACCGCCGCCATGGACACCTTCAAGCGCAACCACATCAACGCCGTGCGCACCTCCCATTACCCCAACCAGACCCCCTGGTATCGCCTGTGCGACCAAAACGGCGTGTACGTAATCGACGAGGCCAATTTGGAAAGCCACGGCACCTGGCAGCAGCCGGGGAAAATCGATCCGTCCCAAAACGTACCGGGCAGCCTGCCTGAGTGGAAAGACTGCGTGGTGGACCGGGCGCGGTCCATGTTTGAGCGGGACAAGAACCATGTGTCCGTCCTGCTCTGGTCCTGTGGCAACGAGTCCCATATGGGGGACTGCATCGCCGCCATGGCGGACTTCTTCCGCACCAACGACCCCTCCCGCCTGGTTCACTACGAAGGGGTGATCTATGACCGGGCCTATGACGGCTTTACCGACGTGGAGAGCCGGATGTACGCCCCGCCCCAGGCCATCCGGGAGTATCTGGAAAACGATCCGAAAAAGCCTTTCCTTCTCTGCGAGTACATGCACGACATGGGCAACTCCATCGGCGGCATGGAGAGCTATATCCGTCTGGCAGAGGAGTTCCCCCAGTACCAGGGCGGCTTTATCTGGGACTATATGGACCAGGCCCTGTGGCGCGCCGACCCCAACGGGGAGCGGTCGCTGGGCTACGGCGGCGACTTCGGCGAGCGCCAGACGGACTACGCCTTCAGCGCCAACGGCCTCGTCTTTGCCGACGGGGCGGAAAAACCCGCCATGCAGGAGGTGCGCTACTGGTACTCCTCTCCCGAGGCGCGGGCCCGCCATGACACAGCCAACGAAAGGACCGCCCAGGCCCTGTCCCTCCCCGCCGCCCCCACGAAGCGCGCCCCCCTCCGCGTCGCCCACGGCGACGGCGCCCTGGGCGCGCGGGGCGAGGGCTTCGAGGTGCTGTTCTCCTATGTGGAGGGCGGCCCCGTCTCCCTGCGCAGCGGAAACCGGGAGTGGCTGTGGCGGGCCCCCCGCCCGGCCTATTGGCGGGCCCCCACCGAAAACGACCTGGGTAACGGCTTCGCCGCCGGAAGCTCCGTCTGGGCGGCGGCGGACGCGTGGCAAACATGCGGGGATATCCAAGTGCTCCGCGAAGGCCCCGAGGCCGTCTCCATCCGCTTCACCTACACCGCTCCCGCCCTGCCCGGCCTTTGCACCCAGGTTACCTATACCCTGGACGACACGGGCCGCATGGCCGTAGACGTCCACTATCACGGCGGGGCGGGCCGTCCCGGCCTGCCCCTGTTCGGCCTGCGCTTCGCCACCCCCGTGCCTGTGGAGCGGGTGGAGTGGCTGGGCCTGTCCGGCGAAACCTACCCCGACCGCAAGAGGGGCGGCGTGTTCGGCTGGCACCGGGAGGCCCCCCATATCCCCGCCTATCTGGTCCCCCAGGAGTGCGGCTGCCACACGGACACCCACGCCGCCGTCCTGCATATGGGGGACGGGGCCAAGCTGGTCCTGGAGAAGGGGTCCGCGCCTTTCGCCTTCTCCGCCATCCCCTACACCCCCCAGCAGTTGGAGCAGGCCGCCCACCGGGAGGAGCTGCCCCGGCCCGTGCGCACGGTGGTGACGGTGTGTTCCGCCATGCGGGGCGTGGGCGGCATCGACAGTTGGGGCGCGGACGTGGAAGAAGCGTACCGCGTCGGCGGCGAGACGGACCGGAGCCTTTCCTTTACCGTCCGGCTGGTATGAGCGCCTTCCCTGATTTCCCGAAGCGCTTGTACAGGCGCGTCTAAACCAACCCGGGTCAATCGGGAAGGCAAAGCGGTTTGCAAAATTGGTGTTTACTTTATTCCTTTTATCTGTTAAAATGAAGAAAAGTGTTGAGGAGCGGAGGAATGAACGATGCCAAGACCCACCAATAAAGAACGCAGCATGGCCCTTTATGAGTCGATTCTGCAACTGAACTCCCTGGAGGAGTGCATCGCCTTTTTCGACGACCTGTGTACCGTGGGCGAGCTGCGGGCCATGGAGCAGCGCTATGACGTGGCCCTGCTGCTGGACGACGGCTTGGTGTACACCGAAATCCTGGAGAAAACCGGGGCCAGCTCGGCCACCATCAGCCGGGTGAACCGGATTTTCTCCTTCGGCGCCGGGGGCTTCCGGCGGATGATTGGGCGCCGGAAGCAAAAAACGGGACAATAGCTGAAGCGCCCCGCCAGATGGCGGGGCGCTTCGCGCTTTTTCTTGTCACGCTACGCCTGTTCGCGGCGCGCGGCTTCGCTCCGACTCGGGCAAAACCCGCCTCCGCTTCGCGGCGGCTGGGCTTTTGCCTTCGCTGCGCTCCATCCGCGCTGCTCACGACGGCTTCGCGCTTCTTCGTTGTCACGCTGCGCCTGTTCGCGGCGCGCGGCTTCGCTCCGACTCGGGCAAAACCCGCCTCCGCTTCGCGGCGGCTGGGCTTTTGCCCTCGCTCCGCTCCATCCGCGCTGCTCACGACGGCTCCGCGCTTCTATCTGAAATACAACGCGCCGGAATCAAAAATCGGCTGGAGCTTTTCGCCTGGGATGTTTTTCGCCACGAACTCGCCCCGCCGCTCGGAGTGGCCCATTTTCCCGAACACCCGGCCATCGGGGGAGAAGACGCCCTCAATGGCGTACATGGAGCCGTTTGGGTTCACAGAGACGTCCATAGACGGCACGCCATGCCCGTCTACGTACTGGGTGGCCACCTGCCCGTTGGCGACGAGCTGGTCCGCCACCGACCGGGGGGCCACAAAGCGGCCCTCTCCGTGGGACACGGGGATGGCATGGAGGTCGCCCACATGGCTGAGCAGCATCCAGGGGGACTTCACCGAACACACCCGGGTGGTGACATACCGGCTCTGGTGCCGCCCGATCAGGTTATAGGTCAGGGTGGGGCTGTTCTCGTCCACCGGCGTGATCTCACCCCGGGGCAGCAGGCCCAGCTTCAGCAGCGCCTGGAAGCCGTTGCAGATACCCAGCATCAGGCCGTCCCGGTGCTTCAAGAGGTCGTGGACCGCGTCGGTAAGGCGGGGATTGCGGAAAAAGGACACGATGAGCTTGGCGGAGCCCTCCGGCTCGTCGCCGCCGGAGAAGCCGCCGGGCAGGAACACAATCTGGGCCTTTTTGATGGCCCGCTCCAGCTCCAGGGCGGACTGGGCCAGCCCGTCGGGGGTCAGATTGCGGATCACCACGGTCTCCGCGTCCATCCCCGCCCGCAGGCAGGCCCGGACGGAATCGTACTCGCAGTTGGTGCCGGGGAACACGGGGATGACCACCTTCGGCCGGGCAATCTCGCCGTCGAACACGGCGGGGGAGCGCCGCTCCCAGGTGATGGACTCCACCGGCTCAGAGGTGCCGGCCCGGGTGGGGTAGACCTCCTCCAAGGTCCGCTCGTTGAGTTTGAGCAGCTCGTCGATGGGGGCGGAGTCCTCGCCTTTGAGGTGCTGGGGAGGCAGATCCCCGTTGTGATAAAGGGTGACAACAGGCTCTTCCGTGGTAACGCCTAGCCGGACGGTGTTGGGAATATCCACGTCCTCCGTCAGCTCGGCGACGATGGAGCCCTGGGCGGGGGCGTACCAGAGCAGTTCCAGCTCGGGGTCGGCAGTAAAACCGATGCGGTTGCCGAAGGACATGTTCATCAGGCCCTCGGCCACACTGTGCTCCACCGCCCAAGCCGCCTTTACCTTCCCGCCCTGAGCCAGCTTATGGAAGGCGTCCCAAGCGGTCTGATCCTTCTGACTGCCCGCGAACACATACACCGGGCGCCCCGCCTCCTTGAACTCGGGGGAGAGCACGTCCCCGGCCTTGACAGGGGCGATGGCGAAGGAGATCAGGGTGGGGGGCACGTCCATATCCAGGAAGGAGCCGGACATGGAATCCTTGCCGCCGATGGCGGCGCAGCCATAGGAAAGCTGAGCGTCCAACGCTCCCAACAGCGCCGAGAAGGGCTTGCCCCAGCGCTCGGGCTCGTTTCTCAGCTTCTCGAAAAACTCCTGGAGGGTGAGATAAGCGTCCTTGTAATCCGCGCCCGCCGCCACCAGCTTGGCCAGGGAGAGGGTGACGCTGGCCCGCGCCCCCGCAAAGGGGTCAGCGGACAGCCACTCCGGGTTGCAGCCATAGGCCATGACGCTGGCCTGGTCCGTCTCCTCCCCGGGCATGGTGGGCAGCAGCGCCGCCATGGCCTGGGCGGGGGTGGTCTGGGTCTTGCCACCAAAGGGCATGAGCACCGAGCCCGCGCCGATGGAGCCGTCAAACCGCTCCACCAGCCCCCTGCGGGAGGCGCATTTCAAACTGGCCGCCATCTCCCGCAGGTTGGAAAAATCGTGCCCGACCACAGAGTAATTTCGCTCCGGCACAGACACCTTGGCCCGCTTCACCGCGCCGTTGGTGTTCAAAAACTCCCGGCTCAAATCGGCGATGGTCTGGCCCTTCCAGGTCATGACCATCCGGGGCGATTCCGTGACCACGGCCACCCGGTAGGCCTCCAGGTTTTCCGCCTCCGCCATGGCAATGAACTGCTCCTCGTCCTCGGCGGCGACCACCACCGCCATGCGCTCCTGGCTTTCGGAGATGGCAAGCTCCGTGCCGTCCAGGCCGTCGTATTTCTTGCGCACCGCGTCCAGGTCGATCTCCAGCCCGTCGGCCAGCTCGCCGATGGCCACCGACACGCCCCCCGCGCCGAAGTCGTTGCACCGCTTGATCATCCGGGTGACGTTCTCGTCCCGGAACAGCCGCTGGAGCTTGCGCTCCTCGGGGGCGTTGCCCTTCTGCACCTCGCTGGCCATGGTGGCCAGCGACTTTTTGTTGTGGCTCTTGGAGGACCCGGTGGCCCCGCCGATGCCGTCCCGGCCCGTGCGACCGCCCAGCAGGATGACCACGTCCCCGGGGGCGGGGCGCTCCCGGCGCACATGTCCGGCGGGGGCGGCGGCCACCACCGCGCCGCACTCCAGCCGCTTGGCGATGTAGCCGGGGTGGTACAGCTCGGCCACGTGCCCCGTGGCCAGGCCGATCTGGTTGCCGTAGGAGGAATAGCCCGCGGCGGCGGTCTGGGCGATCTTCCGCTGGGGCAGCTTGCCCTCCAGGGTGTCGCTCAACGGCACGGTGGGGTCGCCGCCTCCGGTGACCCGCATGGCCTGGTGGACGTAAGCCCGCCCGGACAGGGGGTCCCGGATGCAGCCGCCGATGCAGGTGGCCGCGCCGCCGAAGGGCTCGATCTCGGTGGGGTGGTTGTGGGTCTCGTTTTTGAACATGAGCAGCCAGTCCTGCTCCTCGCCGTCCACCACGGCGGGGACGTGGATGGAGCAGGCGTTGATCTCCTCGCTCTCGTCCAGCTCGGGCAGGAGGCCCCGTTTTTTCAGCGTTTTCGTACCAATCGTGGCAATATCCATCAGGGTCTGGGGTCGCTTTTTCGCCTTCTCCTCGCCGTACACCTCCACCCGGGCGGCCAGGTAGCGCTCATAGGCGGCCTTGACCCGGGGGTCGTCGATTTGGATCCCCTTCAAATGGGTGGAAAAGGTGGTGTGGCGGCAGTGGTCGGACCAGTAGGTATCCACCACCCGCACCTCGGTGATGGTGGGGTCCCGGCGCTCCCAGTCCCGGAAGTAGCCTTGCAGGAACTTCAAATCGTCCAAATCCATAGCCAGCCCCAGCCGGTCCAGCTCAGCGGCCAGCTCCGCCTCGTCCAGCTCCGTAAAGCCGTCCAGGGCGGTCACCTTATCGGGGGTGGCATAGCTGCGCGCCAGGGTGTCCGGCTTGTCCATGGACGCCTCCCGGCTCTCCACCGGGTTGATGAGGTAGCCCTTCACCCGGTCCAGCTCAGCCTGGGACAGCGCCCCCTCCAGCACGTACACCTTGGCGTAGGCGACGAGGGGCCGGACCTGGCCGGTCATGAGCTGGACGCACTGGGCGGCGGAGTCCGCCCGCTGGTCGAACTGCCCCGGCAGGGCCTCCACCGCCAGCAGGGTATGGGGTCCCTGGGGGGTAGGGAAGTCCTCGTCGTACACCGCGTCCACCTGGGGTTCGGAGAACACCGTCCCCTTGGCCTGCTCATAGACGGCCTCGCCGATGCCCTCCACGTCGTAGCGGTTCAGGATGGTCACCCCGCTCAGGCCCCCGATTCCAAGCTGTTCCCGCAAGTCGCGGCACAGCCCTTGTGCCTCCACGTCGAAGCCGGGGCGCTTGTAGACATAGCAGCGAAACACTTGGTTTTTGCTCTGCTTCATGGTTTATTTCTCCTTCTCTAGGCGAACACTCCGCCAAACAGGCCGAAGCCCAAAAATTAACGATTTGAGGTGGTGCTCCACTCCTCCATGCGGTAGAAGGGGTTGGCCCGGGTGGGCTGGAGGTCGGACACCATCCCCCACCGCACCAGCAGCGACCCCCGCTTGAAGCACAGCGGGGCGAAGGGCGCGTCCTGAGCGAACTGTTCCCACAGCGCCCGGGCGGCCTGAGACCGCTCCTCGCCCTGAGCAGATTTCCAGGTCCCCAGGGCCTGGGTGAGCGCCCAACTCTCAAAACCGCCGTAGTTCAACGGTCCGGTGAGCAGGGAAGAGGGGTCGAAGTCCCCTGTCATGCGCACTTCGCCCAGGTAGAGGTCGAACTTCCCCGCGGCCAGCGCGGCAATGTAATCGTTCCAAGGCAAGCTGCTCACGGTAACGCTTACCCCCAGCCCCCGCAGGGCCTGGGCCAGCACGCCCGCCACGGCCTGCCGGGACTCGTTGTCGCTGTTCACCAGCAGTGTGACCTCCAGCGGCGCGCGGCGGCGGTAGAGCAGGCCGTCCTCCTCGTTGCGCTCATATCCCGCCTGGGCCAGCAGCTCCGCCGCCCCTTCGGGGTCGTAGCCCAGCAGGGCCGCGGCCTCCTCGTCATAGTCCCTGTGGACGGGGGAGATAGGCAAACCGGCCGGCTCCCCGTGGCCGGAGAACTGCGCCTGCACCAGGTCCTCCCGGTCAAAGGCTTTGGAGAACGCCTGCCGCACTGCGGCGGTCTGGCAAGCCCCCGACGTGGCCTTGAAGCCCACGTACAGCAACGAGGTGGTGGGGTAGTCGCAGGTCTCGTAGCTGCTGGAGTATCCCAAGGCGTAGGCGGAGGAGAACTCGGTGGTGACGGCGGTGACGGCCCCGCTGTCAAAGGCGGCGATGCGCTCGTCGGCGCCGGACACCGGGGTGAGCGGGATTGTGGCGTAGGGCAGGGCCGCCGCCCCGGCGTGGTGGGGGTTGGTCTGGAGGTACAGCCGCTCTCCGGCGGCCTCATATTGATAATACCCCGTCCCCAAGGGGGCCACGGCCCCCTCCTGCTCCAGCACCACCGGCACGTCCAGCAGGGCGGGAAGCTCCCCGTTGGGGGCGGACAGGTAGACCACCAGCGTCTCGTCGTCCGCCGCCGACACCCCGCTGACCCCCGCCAGCCGGGCGGCGTACAGCGGAGCGCTCCGGGCGGCGTTCAGCGACGCGGCGGCGTGCTGGGCGGTGACGGGGGTGCCGTCGGAGAACACCGCTCCCGCCGCCATGGTAAAGGTCCAACTGTACCCGTCCTCGCCGGGCGCGCCGGAAGCGGCCAGCACCGGCCGGGGGGTGAAGGTGTTGTCCAATTCATACAGCCCCTGGTACACCAGCCCCGTCAGGTCCTGATTGACCTGGCTGTCCCCGGAGATGGGGTGGAGGGAGGCGGAGGGGTCGTAGCCCAGGCTGAACCGCGCCGTCTCCAACCAACGGGTGGGAACAGGGGAGGGGGTGTCCGAGAGGGAGGGTTCCGGGTCCTCCACCTGCCCGCACCCCGTCAGGAACAGCCCCAGGCACAGGCACACCGCCGGCAGCAGGGCCAGGGCGCGCCTCATGTCAACTGAATGGCGGCGGCCATGGAGCCCCGGTTGGTGCCCAGCTTCCGGTGACTCCAGAACATCTCGGGATGGCAGGAGGTACACAGGTCGCTGACGGCGATGTGGTCCGGGTCCAGCCCGGCCTGTTCCAGGCGCATGGCGTTGATGTTTTTCAGGTCCACGGCGAACTTGCCGTTTTCCTTGATTCTGATGTGGCGCAGCACGGCGGTGGACAGCGCGGCAGTCATGGCGTTGGGCACGTCCTCGTGGGTCTCGAAGCAGTCGGGGCCGATGCCGGGGCCCACGGCGGCCAGGATATCCCGGGGACGGCAGCCATACACGTCTTGCATCCGCTCCACGGCGGCGGAGGCGACGCCTGCGGCGGTGCCCCGCCAGCCCGCGTGGACGGCGGCCGCCACCCGGCGCACAGGGTCGTAGAACAGGATGGGGATACAGTCGGCGGAGTAGATGACCAGCGCCACCCCGGGCAGGTCGGTCATCAGGCCGTCCGCCTCATAGCTCACCTTGTCGTAGGGGTCGCCGCGCAGGTCGGCGGTGGTGACGCAGCGCACCACGCCGCCGTGGACCTGGTTGGATATGGCGATTTTCCCGCCGTCCACACCGATGGCGGAAAAGAAGCGGCGGTAGTTCTCCCGGACGTGGTCGGGGTCGTCCCCCCGGCTCACGCCAAGATTCAGCGACTCCCACATCCCCTGGGACACGCCGCCCAGCCGGGTGGAAAAGCCGTGGGCCACGCCTGCCGCGGCGTCGATGCCGTCGGAGGAGAAAAAGGTCACGCCGTTGCGGGTCTGCTCGATAATATTCATAAGCTCTCCCTTGGCGCGGGCATTTTTTGCGGAAAATGTCCGCGCCGTCCGGGGGGGACCGGCGCCATGCCTTCGGTTCGGTCGCGCCTGACGTGTGCCGGCGGCACACAGCGCCCCCCGGATATCCCCCTCCGCTCTCCGAGGGGACGAGAATTTTTTACTGCTGATGGTACTCGGGACAGGTGCATTTCTTCCACTTTAACCCGCTTCCGCAGGGGCAGGGGTCGTTGCGGCCGATTTTGACCACTTTTTTGGGCTGCTTTTTCACGGTGCCGTCGCTGCCGGCGGACTGGCCGGTGATTTTGGCCACCCGCTCGCGCTTCAGCTCCTCGTTGGTCTTGATCCGGACGGTGAACAGCCGCCGCACCGTCTCCTCCTGGATGGCGGCGATCATCTGCTCGAACATGTCGAAACCTTCCCGCTTGTACTCCACCACCGGGTCGGACTGGCCGTAGGCCCGCAGGCCGATGCCCTGGCGCAGCTCGGTCATGGCGTCGATGTGGTCCATCCAGTACTCGTCCACCACCCGGAGCAAAATGACCCGCTCCAGCTCCCGCATGGCGGACTTGCCCGGTTCCATGCGCCCGGCCATGGCCTGTTCGATGACCTGCTCCCGCTGGGCGTAATTTTGACGGGCGGCGGCCAGCATGTCCTCGGACAGTTTGTCCGGGGCGGCGCTCTCCGCCTCGGACTGGAACTGCTCCAACTGCCTGGGGGTGAACACCGACCCGGCCAGGTGGGCGGTGGCTGCCTGGAAGTCCTCGCCGCTGAGGTGGGTCTGTTCCCCGGCGTGGCCGGCCACCAGGCCGCCGACCGCAGCGCTCATCATGTTCTCGATAGCCTCGTGGATGTCCTCGCCGTCCAGCACCTGGCGGCGCTGCTTGTAGATGACCTCCCGCTGGGTGTTCATCACGTCGTCGTACTCCAGCACGTTTTTCCGGGTCTGGAAGTTCCGGGACTCCACCTGTTTCTGGGCGTTCTCAATGGCCCCGGACAGCATCTTCTGATCCAGGGGGGTGTCGTCGTCCACGCCCAGCCGTTCCATCATGCCCTGGATGCGCTCGGAGCCGAACAGCCGGAGGATATCGTCCTCCAGGGACAGGAAGAAGCGGCTCTCGCCGGGGTCGCCCTGACGTCCCGCGCGGCCCCGGAGCTGGTTGTCGATGCGCCGGGACTCGTGGCGCTCGGTGCCCAGGATGAACAGGCCGCCCGCCGCCCGCACCCGCTGGGCCTCCTCCTTGATCTCCTCCTTGTACCTGGCCTCCGCCTCGGCAAAGTCCCGCCGGGCGTCCAGGATTTCCTGGTTTTCGGTTTCGGCGTGGCCGGTGGCCTCGCCCAGCAGCTCATCGCTTATGCCCTTCTTGCGCAGCTCCGCCTTGGCCATAAACTCGGCGTTGCCGCCCAGCATGATGTCGGTGCCGCGTCCCGCCATATTGGTGGCCACGGTGACCGCCCCGAATTTGCCCGCCTGGGCCACGATCTCCGCTTCCTTCTCGTGGTTCTTTGCGTTCAGAACGTTGTGCTTGACCCCCGCCCTGGTGAGCATTTTGCTCACCAGCTCGGAGATCTCGATGGACACGGTGCCCACCAGCACGGGTTGACCCTTTTCATGGCAGGCGCGGATCTGCTCCACCACCGCCCGGTACTTGCCCTCCTTGGTCTTATAGACGATGTCGGGCTGGTCCACTCGGGCCAGGGGGCGGTTGGTGGGGATTTCCACAATGTCCAGGTTGTAGATGGTGCCGAACTCCTCCTCCTCGGTCATGGCGGTGCCGGTCATGCCGGACAGCTTGTCGTAAAGGCGGAAGTAGTTCTGGAATGTGATGGTGGCCAGGGTCTTGGACTCCCGGGCCACGGTGACGTGCTCCTTGGCCTCGATGGCCTGATGCAGGCCCTCGTTATAGCGGCGGCCGTACATGAGGCGCCCGGTGAACTCATCCACGATGATGACCTCGCCGTCCTTCACCACGTAGTCGATGTCCCGCTTCATCACGCCCCGGGCCTTGATGGCCTGGTTGATGTGGTGGGACAGGGTGGTGTTCTCCGGGTCGGACAGGTTCTCGATGTTGAACGCCTGCTCGGCCTTGGCTACGCCCTGGGAGGTGAGGGTGGCGGTGCGGGCCTTCTCGTCCACGACGTAGTCCGCGTCGTCCGACGTGTCCTCTTCCTCCTTGGCGTCCACAGCCTTGACCCGCTTGCACTTCAGCCGGGCCGCGAAGTTGTCCGCCAACTGGTAGAGCTGGGTGGACTGCTCCCCCTGGCCGGAGATGATGAGGGGGGTGCGGGCCTCGTCGATCAGGATGGAGTCCACCTCGTCCACGATGGCGAACGCGTGGCCCCGCTGGACCAGTTCGCCGGAGTAGATGGCCATGTTGTCCCGGAGGTAGTCGAAGCCGAACTCGTTGTTGGTGCCGTAGGTGATGTCGGCGGCATAAGCCCGCTGCTTCTCCGACTTGTCCACGCCGTGGATCACCAGGCCCACGGTGAGGCCCAGGTACTTGTACACCTTGCCCATCCACTCCGAGTCGCGCTTGGCCAGGTAGTCGTTGACGGTGATGATGTGCACGCCGTTGCCCGACAGGCCGTTGAGGTAGGCGGGCAGGGTGGCCACCAGCGTCTTGCCCTCGCCGGTTTTCATCTCGGCGATGCGGCCCTGGTGGAGGATGATGCCGCCGATGAGCTGTACCCGGTAAGGGCGCAGCCCCAGCACCCGGTCCGCCGCCTCCCGGCAGGCGGCGAAGGCCTCGGGGAGGATATCGTCCAGGGTCTCCCCCTGGGCCAGGCGGGACCTGAACTCGTCGGTTTTGGCGCGCAGGTCGTGATCGCTGAGGGCGCGGTACTCGTCGCCGAGCGCCTCGATCTTGTCCACCGTGGCAGTGAGGGCTTTGACCTCCCGCTGGGAGCGGGTGCCGAATAATTTTGAAATCAGGCCCATATCTTGTGTGTCCTTTCTGTTCTGATTGTATATCGCCAATCACAACATGTAGTCGTGCTTCGCCTGTTCGCGACGCGCGGCTTCGCTCCGACCCGGGAAAAACCCAGCGCCGCTTCTCGGCCCCTGGGCTTTTCCCCTCGCTTCGCTCCATCCGCGCTGCTTACGACGGCTCCGCAACCTATAATAACCCAATTTAACTCGAACCAGTATATCACAACCCCCTGACAGAAAAAAGAGGAAATTGTAAATAATATACGGGCTGGAAATGATCCGTTTGTTGTGGTAGAATGTTAGAAAACGCTGTTGTCACGCTCCGCGCTTCTTTGAAAGGAGGTTGTCCCATGCCCCGTCCCGTCCGGATCATCCGGCCCGAGATCGAACCGGGCCGCCGGGTCGTCGCCGTCAGCGACGTCCACGGCAATCTCCCTTTCCTCAAGGGCATCCTGGACAAGGTCCGGTTTACCCAATCGGACGTGCTGGTCATCGTGGGCGACCTGCTGGAAAAGGGGGAGCAGAGCCTTGCCACCCTGCGGTACGTACTGGCGCTGCAAAAGACCCACACCGTCTACACCCTGTGCGGCAACTGCGACTACATCGACCACATGTTCCTGGAAGGCGGCGATCCCGGGGACGACGCCTTTTCCATCAAAATGAACCGGCGGCTCGGCCCCCCGGTGAAGTACGACGACGTGGATCAGGAGCTGTGGCCCATCCTGTCGAAATTCTGGCGGGAGCGGTCCGTCCTGATCCAGATGGCCATGGAGGCCGGCCTCCCCTTCCCGCAGAGTGTCAAGGACCTGCCCGCCCTGCGCGCCGCCCTGCTGGACGGCTTCCCGGAGGAGACGGAGTTTTTGCTGAGCCTGCCCCACATCCTGGAGGCGGGGAATTTCATTTTCGTCCACGGCGGCGTGCCCCGGGAGGACCGGCTGGAGGAGCTGAACGCCTACGACTGCATGAAGAACGACGACTTCCTGGGCCAGGGCCACAGCTTCCGCAAGTGGGTGGTGGTGGGCCACTGGCCGGTGACGCTGTACAATCCCCATATCCAGTGCTCCGCGCCCCTCATCGACTATGACCGCCATATCGCCTCCATCGACGGCGGCTGTGTGCTCAAGCTGGACGGCCAGCTCAACGCCCTGCTCATCCCGGACGTGTACGGAGACGCCATGGATTACACCTGGTACGACGGCTTGCCCGCCGTCGCCGCCCTGGACGGCCAGGAGCCGTCGGAGGACCCGCTGAATATCCGTTGGTCGGACAGCGTGGTGGAGGAGCTGGGAACGGAAGAGGACTGCGTCCTGATCCGCCACCCCGCCTCGGGCCGGGAGCTATGGCTGCCCCGGGACTTCGTCCGCGTCTGGCGGGACGGTAAAACCCACACCGAGGACGCCACCGACTACCGCTTGCCTGTGTCCCCCGGGGACGTGCTGGCCCTGGTGCGGGAAACCCGGCGGGGCAGTCTGGTCAAGAAGGACGGGATAACCGGTTGGTATTATGGGCGGATCAAATACGGTTTGGAGTCAATATAATCCCACAGCGCGCCGGAACCGCCTCCGGCGCGCTGTTTTTTTGCCCAATTCCGGCGGAGAGATTACAAAACAGAAACGGAAAAGTACCACTGGTTACAGATGGTTTACAATGTAGCACTACCCATTGACTTTCGACAGTATTCGACCTATACTGACTTTATCTGACAAAAGCAGGAGAGAAGTTTCATGGATCACGCCGACGACCGCGCCACCACCCCGGACCAGTCCGGGGGCACGACCCTGACCGAACTGCAAAAACCCGCGCCCAATCCCCCGCGCACCGCTTTCAAGCCCCTGTTTTTTATCGTCCTGGCCCTGGCCGCCGCGCTGGCCACCGCCTGTGTGATGCTGTACCTTCAGCGGCAGGCCGCGGTGGCCCGCGCCGGGGAGCTGGACCGCCGGGCCGCCGCGCTGGCCCAGGAGGCCGCGGACCTGCGCGCCCTGGCCGATCAGCGCGAGGCGGAGCTGGCCCGGCAGGAGGAGGAACTGGCCCAGGCCCGGGAGGCCATCGACTTGTTGGCGGAGTATTCCATGGCCGCCCCGGACGGCACCGCGCCCGAATACACCGGGCTCTACCCGGATTTCTACGCCCCGGCCTGGGACGGGGAGACGGTGGACGGAGGCAAGGTGTGCTGCCTCACCTTTGACGACGGCCCGTCGGCCAACACCGACCGGGTGCTGGAAATTTTGGACCGCTACGGCGTCAAGGCCACCTTTTTTGTGGTGGGCAGCGCAGCCGCCAGCGCGGCCAACCAGCAACGGATGAAAAACATCGTGGCCGCCGGCCACACCCTGGCCATGCACAGTTGGAGCCACGATTACAAAACGGTCTACGCCTCGGTAGAATCCTTTCTGGATGAGTTCAACAGCCTGTACCAGTGGATTTATGAGGTCACCGGGGTGTACCCCTCGGTGTACCGTTTCCCCGGCGGCAGCATCAACGGCTACGACCGGGGGGTGTACCAGGAGATCATCGCCGAGATGACCCGCCGGGGGTTTGTCTACTTCGACTGGAACGCCTCCGCCCAGGACGCCACCGCCACCCCCCGGCCCGCCTGGGACATCGCCGCCGACTGCCTCAAGGGGGTGGGCCGGGACCTGGTGGTGGTCCTCAGCCACGACAGCGCCGCCCGTGGCACCACCGTGGACGCCCTGCCCGCCGTCATCGAGGGGTATCAGCGGGCGGGCTACACCTTCTCCGCCCTCCATCCCGGGGTGACGCCGGTGACCTTCGGCTATCCCGCCCCCAGGTGACGGCGGCCCGGCGGGCGCGCGCGCGGGGGGTTCTCCCGGTTTTTCCCGGCTATTTTATAATAAGGTAGCGCCTTACCGCCCCGTCCGCCTTGTACAGGATATCAAAAAGCCGAAAAACAGGAAATTTTTCTTTACAAACCGGCAAAACTATGATATGCTTTGCCAGAACGTCCTAAGGGACGCCGCCCGCCTGCCTAGTTTTGGGACAAAGCTCGCTTTTTGCGGGGCTTCTGCCCGCCCACAACCCGGCGGCAGGGGAATTTTTTGAAAGGTGGAACCTCCCATGATCCGCAAAGACCAGAAGACGGCCGTTATCGAGGCCAACCGCACCCACGAGACCGACACCGGCTCCCCCGAGGTGCAGATCGCCATTCTCACCGCCCGCATCAACGAGCTGACCGAGCACCTGAAGGTCCACATCCACGACAACCACAGCCGCCGCGGCCTGTACAAGATGATCGGCAAGCGCCGCAAGCTGCTGGACTACCTGGCGAAGAAGGACATTGAGCGCTACCGCGCCATCATCGCCAAGCTGGGCATCCGCAAGTAAGGTTTCAGCAGGGGCGGCGCGGGTCACCGCGCCGCCCTTGTCCCATGAGGAGGGATACACCCATGGAATTTTTGCTGGAAGTTTTGGCGGAAACTATCGGAGAGGTTTTTTTGAACTGCGGTATCGAGGCCTCCATCGACCATCGCCTTCCCAGGTGGCTGCGTGTCCTCATCCTGGCTGCCACCACACTGGTGTTCGCCGCCGTGTTCGGCATCCTCCTGATCGTAGGCATCGGCGCGCTCAGCCATACGCCGTGGATTTCCCTCCTCCTGTTCGCCCTGGACGGGGGCCTTGTTTTCCTATGTGCCTGCAAGGTCCGCAAGGTTCTGCACGCCCGCAAATAGTCCCATCCACCAAGAGCCGCGCTTTTAGCAGTTGAACATGGGTCCTGGCAACAGCCGGGGCTTATGTTCAAGTGCTAAGAGGAAGCGCGAGGATAGCCGCGCAGGGGTGCTTGGAGCGGAGTGAGGATGAAAAACCAGGATTTGCGCAGCAAATCTGTTTTTTATCCGAATCGAAGCGAAAGCGACCCGGCCGCGCGGCCAATCCGAGCGTGACAACGCGGCTCCAGCGTCATTCACAAAGTGAAAGGAGCAACACCCTAATGTCAACCGTCATCACCCATAAGCAATTCGCCAACGAGCGCACCTGGTCCATGGACCTGTGCGGCCGTCCTCTGACCATCAACATGGGCAAGGTGGCCGAGCTGGCCACCGCCTCCGCCCTGGTGACCTACGGCGAGACCACCGTGCTGGTGGCCGTCACCGTCTCCCCCCGTCCCCGGGACGGCATCGACTTCTTCCCCCTGTCCGTGGAGTTTGAGGAGAAGCTGTACGCCGTGGGCCGCATCCCCGGCTCCTTCATGCGCCGCGAGGGCCAGCCCTCTCTGCCCGCCGTGCTGGCCAGCCGGGTCATCGACCGCTCCATCCGTCCCCTGTTCCCCTACGACTTCCGCAACGACGTGGTGTGTACCGCCACCGTCATGAGCGTGGACCGTGACTGCTCTCCCGAGGTCACCGCCATGATCGGCGTGTCCGCCTGCCTGGCCGTGTCCTGCATCCCCTGGGCGGGCCCCATCGGCTGTGTGGAGATGGGCTATGTGGACGGCCGGCTGGTCTACAACCCCACCACCGAGCAGAAGCACCGCTCTGACCTGGACCTGACCGTGGCCGCCACCGCCGGCAAGGTCATCATGATCGAGGCCGGCGCCAAGGAACTGCCCGACGCCATCATGTACGACGCCATCGTCAAGGCCCACGAGGAGATTCAGAAGCAGGTGTCCCTCATTAACCAGATGGTGGCCGAGATCGGCAAGGAAAAGATGGCCTACGAGCACGCCGCCTTCGACCAGGAGCTGTTCGACAAGATCACCGCTGACTTCATGGACGAAGCCCGCGCCGCCATGGACACCGACGACAAGAACGTCCGGGAGGACCGCTGGAACGCCATGATTGAGAAGTGGCACGAGAAGTATCTCGAGGACCACCCCGATATGGACCAGTTCCTGGAGGAGATCACCTACAAGTTCCAGAAGAAGATCGTCAAGGCCTGGCTGCTGGAGGGCCACCGGGTGGACGGCCGCGCCAGGAACGAGATCCGTCCCTTGGCCGCCCAGGTGGGCGTGCTGCCCCGTGTCCACGGCTCGGGCCTGTTCACCCGCGGTCAGACCCAGGTGCTCTCCATCTGCACCCTGAACACCCTCTCCGCTTCCCAGAAGCTGGACACCATCTGGGATGAGGAGGAGAAGCGGTATATGCACCACTACAACTTCCCCGCCTACTCCACCGGCGAGGCCCGGGCCGCCCGCTCCACCAACCGCCGGGAGAAGGGCCACGGCGCCCTGGCCGAGCGCGCTCTGGAGCCGGTTATCCCCTCCGCCGATGAATTCCCCTACGCCATCCGCGTGGTGTCTGAGGTCCTGAGCTCCAACGGCTCCACCTCTCAAGGCTCCATCTGCGGCTCCACTCTGGCCCTGATGGACGCGGGCGTGCCCATCTCCGCCCCCGTGGCCGGCATCTCCTGCGGCCTGATCCAGGACGACGACGGCGGCTTCACCACCTTCATCGACATCCAGGGCGTGGAGGACTTCCACGGCGAGATGGACTTCAAGGTGGCGGGCACCAAGAAGGGCATCACCGCCATCCAGATGGACATCAAGAACGACGGCCTGTCCCACGCCATCATCCAGGAGGCGCTGGACATCACCAAGGACGCCCGCTTCGCCATCCTGGACGAGATCATGCTGCCCTGCATCTCCACCCCCCGGGCTGAGGTCAGCGAGCACGCCCCCAAGATGATTACTGTGAAGATCGACCCGGACAAAATCCGCGAGGTCATCGGCAAGGGCGGTTCCGTGATCCAGAAGATCACCGCCGAGTCCGGCGCGCAGATCGACATCGAGGAGGACGGCACCATCCACATCGCCTCCCCCAACGCCGAGTCCTGCAACATTGCCAAGAAGATGATCGACACCATCGTGTTCGTCCCCGAGGTGGGTGCGCTGTACTACGGCAAGGTGGTGCGCATCCTCCAGTTCGGCGCTTTTGTGGAGCTGGCCCCCGGCAAGGACGGCATGGTCCACATCTCCAAGCTGGCCAACCACCGGGTGGCCAAGGTGGAGGACGTGATCAACATCGGCGACATGATCTGGGTGAAGGTCACCGACATCGACGAGAAGGGCCGGGTGAACCTGTCCTATAAGGACGCGCTCCGGGAGATCGAGGAGAAAAAGGCTCGCGGCGAAATCGTGAAGTAAAAGGCAAATAAAACGGCGGACAGGGTCTTGAACCCTGTCCGCTTTTATTTTTTAGGAGGTAAAAATCATGCTGTACCTACAAAAGGCCGCCGTCACCGACGGGCGGGATATATACGAAATGCTCCAGCGCATTCCGGACACTCCGTTTTTGGATGCCAGCTATCAGATGACGTGGGAAGATTTCCCCAACTGGGTGGCCCATCGGGTGGAGATGGCGGACGGCTTCGGACTGCCGGAGGGTTGGGTGCCCTCAACCACTTTTTGGCTGATGGATGACGGCATTCCCGTGGCCCTGAGTTGTCTTCGCTGCCGTCTCACCGACGCTTTGCGGAAGGGCGGCGGCCACATCGGCTACGCCGTGGACGGCACAAAGCGGGGCCGGGGCTATGGCAAGGCCCTGCTGGGACTGATGATCCAGGAGGCCCGGCGTATGGGCATCACGGAGGAGCTGCTGGTAACGGTGCATCCGGACAACACCGCGTCCCGCAAGGTGGCGGAGGCCAACGGGGGAGAGCTGCGCCGGGAGACGCCGGAGCGGGTCTATTATTGGTTCGCGTAACTGCCGTTTGAAAATATTTGTAGACGTTTGACGAAAAATGCACACATTGTCCGGATTATTTTGACCTCGTTTTCTCCCCAGGCGAGTCTCCCGCCGCACCCTCATTGACTCCCCTTCGGGGGAAATGTCCAGTTGAGAGTGTTGCTCAGTAATTTGGCAAAAATCGTGCTTGTTTTCTCA
>CAJTTS010000051.1 GCA_910579155.1 uncultured Oscillospiraceae bacterium
AGCACACCAGACTCTGACTCTGTTTGTGAGGGTTCGAATCCTTCATCCGCTGCCATAAAAGCTCTGAAACAGATAGTTTCAGAGCTTTTATTTATTTCTATGACCAGATTTTGAAAGGCCTTACTAGTTGGTTGGCACTGTCCTTGTTCATTTGTTTGTCGCCCGTGTATCCAAAGGCAATCAATATTTTATCCAACCAAAATTATTCTCCAATGAATTTCTGCTGTTTTTTAACGAAACACTTGCAAACCTTTATCATATTGGGTATACTATAGCTGTTCGACAAATATTGCAAGGAGGCTATCCCGACATGGCTCAAATTACTAAAGACACCATCATCGGCGATATTCTAGATATCGCGCCAAACACTGCTCCTATTTTCTTGTCCATCGGCATGCACTGCCTGGGATGCCCGTCCTCTCGTGGAGAAACTGTTGAGCAGGCTTGCATGGTCCACGGCGTGGATGTGGATGCTCTGCTGAACGAGCTGAACAGCTCCATCGCCTGAGGGCGTTTATCGAAAAGAGCGGAGGGTTCCGCTCTTTTCGTTTATTCCTGGAAGGGCAGGGAAGAAGACATGGAATTGACGCCAAGACTTCAAGCCATTGCAAATCAAGTTCCCCAGGGTACACGGCTGGTAGATGTGGGCACAGACCATGGCCATCTGCCGGTGTGGCTACTACTGAACGGGCAGATTGATCGCGCCATTGCCGCCGACCTGCGGGCCGGACCGCTGGACCGAGCCCGGGATACCGCACGGCAGTATGGTCAGACGGAGCGGGTTTCCTTTCGCCTGTGCGACGGCTTGGCCGATGTTAGGCCGGAGGAGGTAGACACGGTGGTCATCGCCGGCATGGGCGGCGAGACCATTGCTGCCATTTTAAAAGCCGCTCCTTGGAGCCGAAAGGATAAGCTGTTGTTCCTACAGCCAATGACCGGTGCGCCCAAATTGAGAGAATGGCTACAAGCAAATGGATATCTGATACTGAATGAGGAAATTGTTCGGGAAGGAAAAAAACTTTACAGTATATGGACTGTAACAGGCGGGGAGATGCTTCCAATGACTCTGGCGGAGCTGTGGGCGGGCAAGAACCGTCCGGGCCCGCTGCGGAAGGAATTCCTAGATATGATGGAACGGAAGGCGGAGCGAGCTCTGCAGGGGCATCTGGCGGCTCAATCGCCGGACCAGGCCGCCGTCGCCCGGCTGGAGGCAGTAACCGCTGGACTGCAAGCAATGAAAAAGGAGTTGATCCCTGTGACCACTGTGGGAATGGTATATGAGTTTTTGCAGGAAAAAGCGCCCTTTGAGCTTCAGGAGGGGTTTGACAATGCCGGTTTTCTGGTGGGTAGGGAAGAGGCGTCGGTTAGCAAGATTCTGGTGGCGCTGGACATCACCGAGCAGGTAGTGCAGGAGGCGGCGGAACAGGGCGCTCAGCTTATTGTGGCACATCATCCGGTGATTTTCGGCGGCGTCAAATCGGTGACAGATGAGACGGTCATTGGACGGGTCTTGCTGTCGCTGATAGAGAATGGGATCGCCGCCATCTGTGCCCATACCAACCTGGACGCGGTAGAAGGCGGCGTCAACGATGCCCTGGCCGTACGCCTGGGACTCACTGATATTGGACAGCTAAAACAGACAGGGGTAGATGGACAGGGGAGACCCTACGGCATTGGCCGGGTAGGCTTTGTCATGGAACAGCCTTTGTACGACTTCGCTATGGCGGTAAAGCGTCTGCTAGGCGCCAATGGAATTCGCCTGGTGGATGGAGGGAGGCCTGTCCATATGGTAGCTGTGGGAGGCGGCGCCTGTGCAGATTTTGTCAACGACGCCCTAGCCCAAGGATGCGACACTTTTGTCACCTCTGATGTGAAGTACCACCAATTCCTTGAAGCTCGGGCACTGGGACTGAACCTGGTAGACGCAGGACACTTCCCCACGGAGGACGTAGTGTGCCCAGTGCTCCGCAACTGGCTGGCTAAGCGGTTTCCTCACGTCTCTGTCTCCATCTCTCAGCGCCATATGGAGGTATTCTCCTATCTTTGACCTAGGCATGAAGGCGCCCCAATCCTCATATGGTGAAGGGAGGGGGGCTCGTTCATGAAACGTGATATTTTGTTACTTTTTGCATGCCTGTGTGTGCTGGCTGGGGTAAATCTATTTGGGGTAGACCAAGTTGTTCCGACTGTGACTGATCCTGTCGCCAAAGAGACGTGGACGCTGATTCTGGATGCCGGACATGGCGGCGAGGACGGCGGGGCCAGCACAGCATCGGGGGAGAAAGAGAGCAATATTAACCTGGCCATTGTGCTGAAGACAAAAGCACTGATGGCATTTTTGGGCGTAGAACCCCAGCTTACCAGAGATACAGATATCTCTATCCACGGCGACGGAGCGGAGACCATTCGGCAAAAGAAGGTCTCTGACCTGAAAAACCGGGTTGCGATGGTGGAGAGCATTTCTAATGCCATCCTAATAAGTGTACACCAAAATCACTTTACAGACTCACGGTATAGTGGGTTTCAGGTGTTTTACAACAACGGAGATGCAAACCAGCAGTGGGGTGAGAATACCCAGGCGGTACTCCAACAGGTGTTGAACCCGGGAAATGACCGAAAGGCTAAACCCATCCCGGATGGCATCTATTTATTTGACCATATCAGTTGTCCCGCCATTTTAGTGGAATGCGGTTTTCTCAGCAATGCGGAGGAGGCGGCGCTGCTAAGCACGGACGTATACCAGCGGAAGATCGCCATTGCGCTGGCTGGGGCGTATTTCAACGAACTACAAATGATATCCACAATGTCGGGAGGGAAATGACATGGCGAAAGCCAAGTCTGTATTTTATTGTACGGAATGCGGGAATGAAACTCTGAAATGGCAGGGGAAATGTCTTGCCTGTGGAGCGTGGAATACCATCGTGGAGCAGCCTGCGGTAGACACCAAGAAGAAAGCTGCGGCAACCGCCTCGGCGGGCTTGGGCATTCGGCGACCCAAACCCATGGCCGAGGTGGAGGCGGTGGATGAGCTTCGCTTCAACACCGGCATGGATGAGCTGGACCGGGTACTGGGAGGCGGCGCAGTTAAGGGTTCGCTGGTGCTGGTTGGCGGCGCACCGGGTATTGGAAAATCTACATTGATGCTGCAAATTTGCGATAATTTGTGCCGATTTTGCCAAGTTTTATATGTATCTGGTGAGGAATCAGAGCGTCAGATCAAGCTGAGGGCGCAGCGGCTGGGTATTCGTAACGAGGGACTGTACCTCTTTTCCGAAACCAACCTGGATGATATTGTGGCTGGGGTTCAGGAAAAAAAACCGGATATCCTCATTATAGACTCCATCCAGACCATTTACAATGGAGATTCCAACTCCTCGCCGGGTAGTGTGGCTCAAGTAAAGGAGTGTACCATGGCGTTGATGCACCTAGCCAAAGGTATGGGTGTCACAGTATTCGTAGTGGGACACATTAATAAAGAAGGCTCCCTGGCCGGACCGAAGGTGCTGGAGCACATGGTGGATTGTGTCCTTCACTTTGAAGGGGAGGAACACAACTCTTACCGTATTTTGCGGGCAGCTAAAAACCGTTTTGGCGCCACCAATGAGATTGGTGTATTTGAGATGGGCGACCAGGGGTTGGTGGAGGTGCCCAACCCGTCGGAAGCCATGTTGTCCGGACGACCGGAGAACACGCCCGGTTCCTGTGTCACCTGTGTGATGGAAGGGGTGCGGCCGGTACTGGCGGAAGTCCAGGCGCTGTTGTCGCCCTCAGCTTATGGCAACGCCCGGCGGTCCAGCAACGGATTCGACTACAACCGGGCCATGATGATGGCGGCGGTGTTGGAAAAGCGGGGTGGGCTGATCGTATCCAACTGTGACTTTTATGTGAACGTCATTGGTGGCCTGACCTTGGACGAGCCCGCCGCGGATCTGGCCCTTATTGTGGCGCTAGCGTCCAGCTTCCGGGATAAACCGGTTCCGTTTGACTTGGCGGCTATCGGCGAAGTAGGGCTTACTGGAGAGCTTCGGTCGGTGAATGCCATCAATCAACGGCTCAGCGAAGTGCGGCGTCTGGGCTTTTCCAAATGCCTGATCCCGGCCCGGAACAGCGGGAAAATTATAGCGCCTGCAGGACTAGACCTGATCCGGGTGAGCAATATTCGTGAGGCCGTCGCTGTGCTCATTTGACAGCTTTGGAGTAAAATTCAGGCAGACGTCATTTGGGATGGCTTGATTTACGGCTTGGGCCTGTGCCAGCATACACAGGCCTTCGTTCTGGAATTTGCAGTTTTGCGTACACGGAATAAAACTCATACAATTCACCTGGATCCTTTGATTTGGGAAAAGGCCGGACAGGCCGTATAGAGAGGAGGTATGGGCAGACACCCCCCCAACTCAACAAAATAAAAATTTTGTTGAGTTGGGGGGAGGGCAAAACCAGTTATAAGGGCGTTTTAGCATGACTTTGTCCGTCCGGCTTTATTCTGCCCAACTGTCCCCGTGTTATGAATCAGTCTGCCCAATGCTATGACAGATTATCGCATGGAAGCTCCGCCGATCCTGCGGGACTTCCTGACGTACCATGAGACAATCCAGGGCCACTCCAAAAAAACTGTGGACGAATATTTCCTGGATCTGCGTACATTTTTTCGTTACATCAAAATTGAAAAAGGCCGTGTGCCGCGTACCACACCTTTGGACGAGATATCCATTGACGACGTAGACCTGGCCTTGGTCAAATCGGTGACGCTGACGGATATGTACGCTTTTCTCAGCTTCCTCAGCCGAGATCGGGTTAAAAACGCCAATGCTCCCAATTCCCGGTATGGACTTGAAGTGTCTTCCAGAGCCAGAAAAGTGGCGACAATTCGGTCTTTTTATAAGTATTTAGTGTCGAAAGCAAAGCTTATAGATGAGAACCCCATCCAGGAGCTGGATTCCCCGAAAATTCGACAGACCTTGCCGCGTTACCTCACCCTGGACGAGAGCATCCAGCTTTTGGAATCCATTGATGGAGACAATGCAGAGCGTGATTTCTGCATTATCACGCTGTTTTTGAACTGTGGCGTTCGAATTTCTGAGCTGGTTGGGCTGAATCTCTCTGATATCCGGGGCGACCGTCTTCGGGTGCTGGGCAAGGGCAACAAAGAGCGGATCGTCTACCTCAATGCGGCTTGTCAAAATGCGATTGAGGATTGGCTGGAGGTGCGATCCCAATCCGGCGCGACTGACCCTTATGCGCTGTTCATCACGCGTAAGCACACCCGAATCACCAAGGCCGGGGTTCATTATATGCTCAAACAGCGCTTCACCGCTGCCGGGCTGGACAGCAGCAAATACTCCGCCCACAAACTCCGTCATACCGCCGCCACACTGATGCTGCAAAACGGTGTGGATGTGCGTACCCTTCAGGAGGTGTTGGGCCACGAGCACCTGAATACCACGCAAATATACACCCACGTGGACAGCGACGCTTTGCGGGACGCGGCCCAGTCAAATCCATTGGGCAACCTCAAGGCACGGCCCCGCCGCGGGCGGCCTAAAAAACAGGAGGAATAGCCATGTCGAATATTTTGAGAATCGCCTGCGGGAACGGAAACTGCTATTTAGTTTCTAACGGTAGGGACGCGATTTTGGTGGATACTTGCCGGGAAAAATACCGGCAGAACGTGTTGGAGGCCTGCCAACCGTTTCAGCTCCGTCTGCTAATGCTCACCCATGGGCATCTCGACCACATGGAAAACGCCGCCTTTTTGTCGCGGTCTCTGAATATTCCAATCGCCATGCATCAGGCTGACCTCGATCTGCTGAAGGACAATCTGAATCAGTCCCTGTCTGCGCACAGTATTTTGGGCAAAATTGTTCTGGCCGCTTCCATCAAGACTTTCCAAATGGTAGAACATATCCCGGAAATCACCCCAACGGTATTTCTGGAGGATGGCGATTCCCTGGACTCCTACGGCATTCCCGACGTTAAAATTATGGGCCTGCCGGGACACACAAACGGCTCCATCGGTTTGGATGTGGCCGGACAGGACCTGATAGTCGGAGATGCTCTGATGAATATGTTCTACCCCACTGTTTCTATGTTATATCATGATAAGGAAGCTATGCAGCAAAGCGTGAAAAGAATTGAAAAGCTTGGCCCAAGGCTCATCCATTTCGGACACGGAAAACCGGTGAAAAATCGAGCATGGCTTAAATAAAGCCATTAGCAGCGCGGAGGATTCATCCTTCCGCGCTGTTTATTTGCCTTGTTTGCCGTGGGTTGGATGGTACGGAACTTTCTGTCACTTTGAGGGCCCCAATAATGTGAAGAAAACGCCACTCCACCACATTTTGATAACTATCCAACGGGCGGTAGTCGGCGTCATTGGAGTGGGCCGCGATGAGGATATTGTCCGGCCTGGGTATCGCTCCCACCGACACGATCACCGGCGTATGAGCGAACACCTCCCCGCTGGACTCAAACCGGAGTTGGACAAAATCCCCTGGCTTCAGAAAATTCATGTGGACCTGGATGCCTACCGGACCGTCGGTTGGCTGGGCGCGGGTCATGAATTCCCAGAAAAATGGTACGCCTGTCCAGGATGGCGCCCGGTCGGTGGCGTCAATATAGTACCACCCGTAATCCGGAGTGAAATTCATAATCCCCGTGCCTGCATACAGGCATTGGGACGCGAAGTTTGTGCAGTCGCCGCCGATCTCGCTAAAGTCATAGAAGGCCGGATTTCGGCTGTAGGCCCATTTGTGGGCATAGGCTACCGCCGCCCGGCGATTGTATGGGAGCAACTGGATCATACTGCCTCTCCCCCTTTCCAGCCATCCTATGCGCGCCGTCATTTTGTTGACACTGCCTAAAAATAATTTCTCCTGTTTTGTGTGTTTTGACCTGCAAAAGCTGGAGCTTTTGCTTGCAATTTCCTGTTCAAAATGTTAAAATCATAACATATACCCCTGCAAATACAAAATTTTAAGGAGTTGGTCAACTATGCCACTGGTTACCTCTACTGAAATGTTCAAAAAGGCCTACAATGGCGGTTACGCCGTCGGCGCTTTCAACGTCAACAACATGGAGATCGTTCAGGGTATCACCGAGGCCTGCCGTGAGGAGAAGGCCCCTGTCATTCTCCAGGTGTCCAAGGGGGCCCGTGCTTACGCCAACCACACATATCTGGTCAAGCTGGTGGAAGCCGCCGTTATCGAGTGCCCCGAGATTCCCATTGTGCTCCACCTGGACCATGGCGA
This sequence comes from uncultured Oscillospiraceae bacterium, assembly GCA_910579155.1. The sequence continues at coordinate 7,248 of CAJTTS010000051.1, forward strand.
CAGCTTTGAGACCTGCAAGAGCTGCATCGACGGTGGCTTCACCTCCGTCATGATCGATGCCTCCTCTAAGCCCTTTGCCGAAAATATTGAAATCACCAAGAAGGTGGTCGAGTACGCCCACGACCATGGCGTAGTGGTCGAGGCCGAGTTGGGCGCTCTGGCTGGTGTAGAGGACGAGGTCAGCGTCTCTGCTGAGGACTCTCACTACACCCGTCCCGAAGAGGTCGAGGAATTCGTGTCCAAGACCGGCTGCGATTCCCTGGCCATCGCCATCGGTACCAGCCACGGCGCGTACAAATTCACCGCCGCTCAGTGCACCCGCAACGAGAAGGGCGAGTTGGTTCCCCCTCCCCTGCGCTTCGACATCCTGGACGAGGTCGTCAAGCGCCTGCCCGGCTTCCCCATCGTGCTCCACGGCTCCTCCAGCGTGCCTCAGGAGTATGTGAAGATGGTCAACGCTAACGGCGGCAAAATGCCGGACGCCGTGGGTATTCCCGAGGAGCAGCTGCGCAAGGCTGCGGAGAGCGCCGTGTGCAAGATCAACATTGACTCCGATCTGCGTTTGGCCATGACCGGCACCATCCGCCAGTTCTACGCCGAGCACCCCGATAAGTTTGACCCCCGCGAGTACCTGAAGCCCGCCCGCGCCAACATCAAGGAGTTGGTGCGCCACAAGCTGGTGGACGTTCTGGGCTGCAACGGTAAGGCCTAACAAACAACAACAAAGGAGAAAATCAATATGGCACAGTTAAAGGGCGCTTGCGTCATCGGCCAGTCCGGCGGTCCCACCTCCGTGATTAACGCCAGCGCATATGGCGTCATCCGTACCGCACTGGATTGTCCCGACATCACAGCCGTTTACGGGATGGCTCACGGTATCAAGGGGATGCTCAACGATCAACTGTACGATATGGGCCAAGAGGATGCCAAAGAGCTGGAGCTGCTGCTCAACACCCCTTCCTCCGAGCTGGGTTCCTGCCGCTACAAGATCGCTGATCCCGACGTGGACGATACCGACTATAAGCGCATCCTGGAAATCTTCAAGAAGTACAACATCCGTTATTTCTTCTACAATGGCGGCAATGATTCTATGGACACCTGCGCCAAGGTGAGCCGTTTCATGGCCAAGTCCGGCTATGAGTGCCGGGTGATGGGTGTGCCCAAGACCATTGATAACGACCTGTTCGGTACCGACCACTGCCCCGGTTTTGCCTCCGCTGCCAAGTATATTTCCAATTCCTGCGCCGAGGTGTACAAGGACGCTCGGGTGTACGATACCGGCATGGTCACCGTTATTGAGATCATGGGTCGCCATGCCGGCTGGCTGGCCGGTGCCGCTGCCCTGGCCGGCGTTGTGGGCTGCGCCCCCGACCTGGTCTATCTTCCCGAGGTTGATTTCGACATGGATAAGTTCCTGACCGATGTGGACGCCATCTACAAGAAGAACGGCAACTGCATTGTGGCTGTCTCCGAGGGCATCCACTACGCCGACGGTTCCTTCGTGTCCGAGGCCAAAACCTCCGCCACCGACGGCTTCGGTCATGCCCAGTTGGGTGGTCTGGCCGCGCTGCTGGCCAACATTGTAAAGGAGCGCACTGGCGCCAAGGTCCGCGGCATCGAGCTGTCCCTGCTCCAGCGCTGCGGCGCTCACCTTGCTTCCCAGACCGACATCGACGAGTCTTTCCTGGCGGGCAAGACTGCTGTTGAGGCTGCCGTGGCCGGGGAAACTGACAAGATGGTGGGCTTTGAGTGCACCCGTGAGGGCGGCAAGTACACTTGTAAGACCAAGCTGTTCAACCTCTCCGATGTGGCTAACTTCGAGAAGAAGGTCCCCTTGGAGTGGATCAACAAGGAGGGCAACGGCGTTACCCAAGACTTCATCGATTACGCCCTGCCACTGATCCAAGGGGAGAACCACCGTGCCACTGAAAACGGCCTGCCCCGCTTTGCCCGGCTGAAAAAGGTACTGGCAAAATAAATTAAAACAAAAAAGTACCGGATTCCAAATGGAATCCGGTACTTTTTATATGACAATCATGATTCTTCTGTCATCCCGGTCATAGCATGGGCGACGGTCTCACTCATTTTATCCAGGTCCTTTGTCATGGATAGGGCCTCGGAGATATCGTAGTCTACGATGTCGTCACCCTTCATAGCCACAACGCGGCAGGTCTTCCCTTCCGCAAGCAGCTTGACCGCTTCATAGCCCATATAAGTGGCGACAATACGGTCGCGGGAAGTGGGAGAACCACCCCGCTGCACATGTCCCAGCACGGTGACCCGGGTGTCCAGCGCCGTGGCCTCCCGAATCTGATCCGCCGTCCGGTAAGCTCCCCCTGGAACGCCTTCAGCCACGATAACCATAAAATGGGTTCGGCCACCCAGCCGGGCCTGACGAATAGGCTCAATGACGTCGTGCTCAAAATTCACCTCACGCTCGGGTACGAGTACCACCGTGGCACCGCAGGCAATGCCCACAGAATACGCCAGATACCCAGCCCGATGACCCATGACCTCTACTACAGAGCAGCGCTCATGGGACTTCATGGTGTCTCGCAGACGGTCGATGCTTTCCAAAGCAATGTTACAGGCCGAGTCATATCCGATTGTATAGGAGGAGCAAGCGATATCATTATCAATGGTGCCGGGAATACCGATTACTGATATGCCGCTGTTGGCCAAGCTGAGTAAACCCTTGAAGGTGCCGTCCCCGCCGATGCCGACCAGAGCTTCAAGCCCCAGCAGCTTACAGGTGGACAGGGCCTTTTTACGGCCCGCCTCCTCAATGAATTCCAGGCTGCGGGCAGAATAGAGCATAGTGCCGCCACGCCGGGAGATATCACTGACACTCTCAAAATCCAGTTTGGTGAAGTCGCCGTTGAGCAGACCGTGATAGCCACGGCGGATACCGATGCATTCGATACCATAATGCAGAGAAGCGCGGACCACAGCACGGATGGCCGCATTCATACCGGGAGCGTCCCCACCGCTGGTAAAGACGCCGATTCGACGGACCGACGGTTTCATAACAATCAAATCCTTTCCAATTTTTATAGCTATGGTTCGATCAAACCTTCAATTCCACAGCCTGATCCGCCAAAGCGGACTTATGGGCATCCAGAACGGGCTGAACAAACTCCAACAAAAAGTCAGTCACCTGCTCCGGGCAGCGACCGATATAGCGGGAGGGCTCCATATGAGCAGACAGCTCCTCTTTGCTCATGCCAAGCAGCGGATCCTCAGCCAGCAGATCAATGAGATTGTTTGTAAGGCCTAATTCCTTTACATTTCGCCCGGCTTCCAGAGAATGGACCCGAATACATTCGTGAATCTGTTGCCGATCTCCTCCCCGCTTCACTGCATCCATCATGATGTTTTCACTGGCCATAAAAGGAAGCTCCTCCAGGATGTGCTTTTCAATGACCTTTTCATGGACTACCAGGCCGGAGGCCACGTTCTCATAAATGTTGAGGATCGCGTCCACCGCCAGAAACGCCTCAGGTACCGAGATACGTTTGTTTGCCGAGTCGTCTAAGGTACGCTCAAACCACTGGGTGGCGGAAGTATACGCAGGATTCGCCGCATCGGCGATGACGAAACGGGCCAGAGAGCAAATACGTTCGCACCGCATGGGATTTCGCTTATAGGGCATAGCGGACGAACCGATCTGTTTTGCTTCAAATGGTTCCTCAATCTCCTTTAAATGGCATAGCAGCCGGACATCAGTGGCAAATTTACAGGCGGATTGAGCAATGCCGGACAGGGTAGCCAGCACTGCGGCATCCACCTTACGGGAATAGGTCTGGCCCGATACGGGTATGGTACCTTCAAAGCCCATTTCTCTGGCAATGCGGCGGTCCAGCTCTTTACACTTCTCGTGGTTGCCTTCAAACAGCTCCAGGAAGGACGCCTGGGTACCGGTAGTGCCTTTACAGCCCAGCAGCTTCAAAGTGGATATCCGATACTCCACCTCATCCAAGTCCTGGAGCAGCTCATTCATCCATAGGGCTGCGCGTTTGCCCACTGTGACCAACTGGGCGGCCTGAAAATGCGTAAATCCAAGGGTCGGCAAGGATTTATACTTGTCAGAAAATTGGGCCAAGGCACTGAGTACTCGGACCAGTTTATCTCTGACAAGGCTTAAGCCTTCACGCATAATGATAATGTCCGTGTTGTCCCCCACATAGCAACTGGTAGCGCCCCAATGGATGATTGGCATTGCCTTTGGACACTGCGTCCCATAGGCGTGGATGTGCGCCATTACATCGTGACGGAGCTCTTTTTCCATTTTTGCTGCCAGATTGTAGTCAATATCAGTGATGTGGGCTTCCAGCTCATCCACCTGTTCTTGATGGACCGGCAGACCAAGCTCCATCTCCGCACGGGCCAGCGCCACCCACAGACGCCTCCATGTGGAAAACTTCTTATCCGGCGAAAAGATATACTGCATCTGATCGCTGGCATAACGGGAGGACAGCGGGCTTTCATAAATGGACCTGTTCATAAGAATCATCACCCTAATCCAGAATTATGGCAATACCTTTGATTTTTCTGTGAAATCTACATACTTCAAACAAAATTTGCGGGAATACAAGACAAAATGAACGCCTTTTCGCCTGTGATCTTGTCCTAAGCATTATACCACATTCCACCGAGCCGGACAAGGCGATTAGGGAAAAACTTTCCCGTCGATATAGAAAAAGGACCGTGCTGATAGCACGGTCCTTTCTGTTGATTAGTCTAGTTAACCCTCGCCGCGCATCTTGGCAAAGCACTCGCTGCAATAGACCGGACGGTCAGACTTCGGCTCAAAGGGAACCTTGGCCTCGCCACCACAGGCGGCGCAGACAGCGGTAAAATACTCGCGGGGACCACGGGCGGCAGCCTTGCGGGCATCGCGGCAGGCCTTGCAGCGCTGGGGCTCGTTCTGGAAGCCACGCTCAGCGTAAAACTCCTGCTCACCGGCGGTGAACACGAACTCCTGGCCACACTCTTTGCAAACTAAGGTCTTGTCTTCGTACATGGAAATACCCTCTCTTTTGATGCCCAGAATCGGAAATACAACCTGCTGGGACTGTAATATTTGCGTCAGCTTTCGCTGAAAACGCCAAAATTGCCGGCAACCTTTCGCCGAATCCGCTGGACCGCATTGTCCACGGACTTAATCGAGCGTCCCACCTGTTCGCTGATTTCCTGATAGGACAGGCCAAGCAGGAACAACTTCAAAACCTCACACTCCAGCGAGGACAGCCGTTCCCCAAGACGGGTCAGCCGCTCTGCCTCCTCTTCTCTGCTGATGTACAGCTCCTCTGGGCTGGCACCGGAACCAAGCATAGGAGACTCAAAGGGCACACTGTCGTTCAACGGGGCATGCTTGCTCCGGGCGGCATTGGTCACGGCGGAACGAATGCGGTTACGAATGCAGACTTCCGCAAAGGTCTTGAACCTGGCGTCATGCTTGGGATCAAACTCCCGGATGGCCTTCAATAAGCCAAACATAGCTTCCTGAATCAAATCCTCGCTGTCCCCGCCCGCCAAAAAATAAGGACGGGCACACACGCGTACCTGACGAAAATACCGCTTAACCAGCTCCTCTTCCGCGCTCCGGAAGCCGTTAGCCGCTAATGCACAAAGCGCCTCATCACTGTATTCACTGATTTGAGAAATAAGTTCACTCATAACTCGACCTTGTATATTTAATCACAGAACTGATGAATTGTCAATTGTTTTCGGCAATTTTTTTAGAAAATATTCTAAAATTTCCAGGGTCTTGAAAGAAAATGGAAAGAAATGGATGGCCCTTCCATTTTTTGTAGTAAAAAATTTTCTAAAAGGATAATTGTTCTAAAATTCCGCTTCCCCCCGGCACGGCCAACCCCAAATGCTGATAGGCTTTGGGGGTAACGCAGCGGCCTCGGGGGGTCCGGGTAAGGAAGCCCAACTGCATCAAGTAAGGTTCGTATACATCCTCCAGAGTGACGGACTCCTCGTTGATGGTCGCAGCCAGGGTATCCAATCCGACTGGCCCGCCGCCGTAGTTGGTGATGATGCTCATCATCATTCTCCGGTCCACATTGTCCAGGCCCAGGGCATCAATCTCCAGCGCCTGAAGGGCACGGTCGGCCACCAATCGGGTAATCACGCCCCCGGCTGTGACCTGGGCAAAGTCCCGTACCCGGCGGAGCATGCGGTTGGCGATACGGGGGGTTCCCCGACTGCGGCGGGCGATTTCCAGCGCTCCCTCTCGCTCAATGGGTACGTCCAGAATTCCGGCGGATCGAGTGACAATGAGAGCCAGCTCTTCCGGGGTGTACAGTTCCAGTCGCAAAGTAACGCCAAAGCGGTCCCGCAGGGGCGCGGACAACTGCCCTGCCCTGGTAGTGGCGCCGATGAGGGTAAATTTGGGCAGGTCCAGCCGAATGGAGTTGGCGGATGGGCCCTTGCCGATGATGATATCGATGGCGTAATCCTCCATGGCGGGGTACAAAATCTCCTCCACGGAACGGTTGAGCCGGTGGATTTCATCCACAAACAGGATGTCGTTCTCCTGGAGGTTGGTCAACAGCGCCGCCAAGTCCCCTGTCTTCTCAATGGCCGGTCCGGAGGTAATACGGATGTTCACCCCCATCTCGTTGGCAATGATGCCGGACAAGGTGGTCTTGCCCAGACCCGGAGGGCCGTGGAGCAGCACATGATCCAGGGGTTCCCCGCGCATTTTTGCGGCCTGGATAAAGATGGACAGATTTCCTTTGGCTTTTTCCTGTCCAATGTACTCGGTCAGCGATTTGGGGCGAAGGGAGCCCTCCCCTTCATCATCCCTGGTCAGCGAGGTGGTTACAAGCGGGGCTTCCGTCTCAAAACCGCCGCTGTCGGAAAAATCGATGCTCAAGGGTTCACTTCCTCTTGATTTTTTTGGAGGTATTCATGTAGGTCACGCCACTGATGGCAATAACAACATACAACACGATACCGGCCCACAAAAATGCCATATGGTCAATCACCTCGCTCAGAGCGATCACCCCAGTGCCGGCGGCAAAGGCAAACATCAGGCAGCCCATGGTCCGGTAAAGGGCTGTTTCCTTTGGCGAGGACATATTGTAGCCCGCAATGAAAGAACGTCCATTGCCACAGAAAAAAGTGGTCCCCAGTAGTACAAAAAACGCCGCCACAATATTGCTCATAACCAACATACCAAAACCTCCTCCTATGAGCCGTGATTATTATCCCTTCACCATCTTTTTCAGCGCCTGCTTGATAATGTCCTCCAGAGACAACGCATCCAGGTCGATCCCTTTCAGTGCCACCGCGATCTCGCTCTGGCTGTAGCCCAGCACCGCCAAGGCGGCGGACGCCTCGCTGGCCTTGTTTTCAGGGATGACGGTGATTCCGCCGGTAAAAGCCTCTCCCCCGCTCACAGTCAACTGGCCTTTGGCCAGCTTGTCTTTCAGCTCTAGGATAATGCGTTGGGCGATCTTCTTGCCGATGCCGGGAGCGGAGGTCAGCGCCTTCTCATTGCCTGAGACAATGGCCATGGCCAGCCCCTCTGGGCTATTGGAGGACAGAATGGCCAGCGCTGCCTTCGGTCCCACCCCAGACACACCGATGAGCATCCGAAAGCACCCCAGTTCGCTTTCGTTGGCAAAGCCGTATAGCTCAAAAAGGTCCTCGCGTACATTCAGATGGGTGTAGAGCTTTGCCGGCTTCCCGACCGTGAGCTTCCCGATGGTGTAGTGGGTAGTGCGGCAAGCGTAGCCCACGCCTCCGCAGTCGATAACCGCCAGATAAGGCTCAATGTGGGCTACAGTCCCGTTCAGGTAGTAAAACACAATGATCTCTCCAAATTCAATATAACGTTTTTAGCAGCGAGGTAGCCGACCGGGCATGGCACAGGGCGATGGCCACCGCATCGGCGGCGTCGTCTGGCTTTGGGACGGCGTTCAGATTCAAAAGACGCTTGGTCATATCCATCACCTGGCGTTTCTCCGCTTTGCCATAACCCACCACAGCTTGCTTTACCTGGGAAGGATTGTACTCATAGATGGGGAGGCCCAGCTTTTCCGCTGTCATGAGAATAACCCCCCGGGCCTGGGCAACGCCGATGCCGGTGGTGACGTTGTGGTTGAAAAACAGCTCTTCAATGACCATCACGTCCGGGTGAAACTGACCGATCAGGTCTTCCAAATCGGCGGCAATGCGCCATAGCCGGGCGGACAACCGTACCCCTGCCGGGGTATTGATGGCCCCGCAGGCTGCCAGACGGTATTTTCCCTGGTTTGCCTCCACCAAACCAAAGCCCACAATGGCGTAGCCGGGGTCTATTCCAAGGATGAGCAATGCCATACCCTCCCAGCATATATGGATTTAATTATAATGATACCACAAACAGCGGACAAACACAAGCAAAAACGGCGGATGATCCCTCTCATCCGCCGTAAGCGTTAGGCAGCTTAGGCCCTGGGGTGGGCCTTGACGTACACGTCCCGGAGTTTCTGATTCACCACCTGGATATAGATCTGGGTGGCTGAGATGTCCGCATGGCCAAGCATTTCCTGAATGGATTTCAAGTCCGCCCCGTTTTCCAGCAAGTGGGCGGCAAAGGAGTGGCGCAGAGTATGGGGGGTGATGTCTTTATGGATGCCCGCCTTATCCTGATAGCCCTTGACAATCTTCCAGAAGCCCTGACGACTCATCCGCTCTCCGTTCATGTTGACGAACAGAGCGGTTTCCGACCAGTCGTTTAACAGTTGGGGCCGCACATCGTTGAGATAAGCGGCCATGGCCCGCACTGCCGTTTTATAGAGGGGCACCACCCGCTCCTTACCCCGGCTCCGGCAACGCAAAAAGCTGGCGGACAGGTTCAAGTCCTGGATATCCAAGGAAATGAGCTCCGACACCCGGATGCCCGTGGCGTACAATAGCTCCAGCATGGCCTTATCCCGGCAGCCCTTAGCGTCGGAAGGGTCCGGCTGCTCCAGCAGCAGATCCACCTCACAGTTGGATAGTATGGCGGGTAGCTTGCGCTCCATCCGACTGGGTGTGAACCCCTTGACTGGGTTGATGGCAACTGCCCGGACAGACAGCAGGTATGTATAGAAAGATTTCAGCGCCGCGATGGACCGAACCACAGTGGCATTGGACTTGCCCATTCTCTCCAGGCACTGGGCGAACCGGCGTATGTCCTCCTGACTTATCTGGGTGAGCGGCAGACCCTCCCCCTCCGCCCAGAGGCTAAACTGGCGCACATCCCGCAAATAGGAGCTGAGCGTATTGGTGGCGGCCCGTTTCTCATGGGTCAGCCAAGCCCCATAGTCAGAGATATGGTCCAATGTGCTCAACTCCTCTCTCACAAAATAAACAGCCGGGCACACACTGCGGCGAACAGCGCGGGCATGACTGTCTGCTGTAACACCACGGCCAGCACCAGAAGACCAGCACAAGGGGTCAGTGCCTGAACCCGCTGGCACCAGGTTGGAGAACGCTCACCGGATAGCCGTCCCAGAGACTGGCGAAAGGCATCCGCCGATACCACGAACAACACAGGCACCGCCACCAAAGCGGATATCCCGAAAGCGGTCAAGGCCGCCGCCATGCCGGACAGGCCAAACAACCGGGTGAATGTAGCCGCCGAAAAGGATAAGAGGAAACCTCTCGCCCCCAGCAGAACCGGGATACCCACTGCGCCAAAGGCGGTGCATCCCAGCAAAAAAGCGGTGAACGGCCAGCGGGACAGGTCCCAAATAGAGGACCATAAGGACGGCTCCATGCTCCCTTCCCTGCCCATGGCCTGAAAGTAGTGACAGAGGTAGTCGAATAAGGCGGGGTTGTCCCCACTCCATGCGGAGAAAAAAAACCCGCCCAGCGCACCCGCCATAAAGCAGACGCTCAGAAATACCAGTTGGGTCAGCCCATCCAACGCCGGGGCGGAACGAAACCTGTTTCCCATTTTGTGGACAGTCACTCTTATCCCCCGGCTTTCCGTCATAGTTTTAAGACGAAACTATGATATGCCGCAGGGATAAGGCGTATACCACCAATTGCCGGCAAGAGAATGTCAACAAAATGTTGCATTGACATTCTGTCATCCGCTCGTCTCCGTGAATACACAGAGTGTTTTGGCGGGCGCCATCGCTTTGTTCGCAGCAAACCGGAGGAACCATTCGCAGCAAGCGGCAAATGTGGTGTTTCTCTAATATAGACCTATTTTGTTGGAAAAGCAAGAGAAATCGGCCAAATTTTTTTAAAAAATTTTTTACGTAAAAATGTTATGTAAATAGAATTATGTCTACCTGTGAAACAACACAAGACGCAGAACGCCGAAAATACAGGATATTGTAGCACAAACAGCCTGTGGCCTCAAAATGTTGAGGCCACAGGCATGTGTTGATTTTTACATTTTTAGGGGCGGCATCTCATTCCCCTGCCAACCCCGCCCGGATAGCCTTCATGGCGATGGCGCACTCCAGACGTTTGCGCTGCATATCACAGCCAAAGCGGTTCGGTTTTTTGATATCCCCGTTGACAAGCAGATTGGAGGCGGAGCAGCCGCCGCTGCAATAAAATCTGGCCCAGCAGTCTTTACAGTCTGGGCGGGTATAGATATTCAGCCCCGCAAATCTTCGGGACAGGTCCATATCAAAATTGCCATCGTATAGATTGCCCAACATGTACTCCTCATTGCCCACAAACTGGTGGCAGGGATAGACGTCCCCTTCCGGTGTGACGGCCACATATTCGCACCCCGCTCCACATCCCCGCATCCGCTTGATGACGCAAGGCCCCTGAGAAAGGTCCACGTTGAAATGAAAGAAGTTGATGTCATCCCGTTTCAGAAGCTCCGCCGCCAGGCGCTCATACTCGGCCAGGATGCCAGACAAGTCCTCCTCCCGGAAGGCATAGCCGCAGTCGGGGCTGCCAACCACCGGCTCCACCGACACATGGCGGAACCCCTGATCGGCGATGTGGAGTACATCAGCGGCGAAATCCGGGTTGTGCCGGGTAAAGGTGCCCCGGAGATAGTAGTCCTTCTCTCCCCTGCCCTGCACAAGCTTTTGGAACTTTGGGAGGATTACTTCATAGCTTCCGCCTCCGCTCACCGTTTTGCGCATGTTGTCGTTGACCTCAGGCCGCCCGTCCAGAGACAGCACCGCATTGGACATCTCCCGGTTGATGTACTCAATATTCTCGTCGTTGAGCAAAACGCCGTTGGTGGTGATGGTAAAGCGGAAGTTTTTCCCGCGCTCCTTTTCAATGGACCGGGCATATTCCACAGTGGCCTTCACCGTGTCCATGGCCATCAGCGGTTCACCGCCGAAAAAGTCTATCTCAATGTTCCGCCGATTGCCAGAGCGCTCAATCACAAAGTCGATGGCTTTTTTTGCCGTCTCCACGTCCATGGTCATGCGGTGCCCGGTGCCGAAATCACCGGTAGATGCGAAACAATACTGACAACGTAGGTTACAGTCATGGGATACATGTAGGCACAGTGCTTTAATGGGGGCGTCCTGCTGCATAAGAGTGGCCGCAACGGGATCTATGTAGCTGTCGCTGGTAAACAGCAGACCGTTTTCTTGGAGCTCCAGTAGTTCCGTCCAAGCTTCATCCACCACAGCATGGGCATATTGGGGCAGCTTGTCATAGATTTCCTCGGGGCAGTTGCCAGGCATGGGGCCGTCCAGCAGAGAGAGCACATCATAGGCGGTCCGGTCCAGCACGTGGACGGCGCCGCTGTTTACATCCACTGCTACCGGGACTCCAAGACAGATAAATGTGTGGACCATTTTGGTCGTCCTCCTTTGACACGCAGAAAAAGGGTGGGACTAGCCCACCCTTTCCGGCGCTTTCAAAAATCACTTGTTATTCTCGCACTTCTGGTTGGCCACAGTGCAGGAGGTCTTACAGGCGGACTGGCAAGAGGTCTGGCACTCTCCACAGCCGCCATAGGCAGCGCTCTGTTTCAGTGTAGCGCCGTTCAAAGTCTGAATATGAGTCATAGCTATCTCCTCCAATTCAAAAAGTTGATTTATTATACCACACTGTTTCAAGAAATTCAATACCATTATTTTTCGACATTTCCCGTGTCATCTAGCTGCCCCGGCGCATAAGCTGGAATGACAGCTTGACGGCTGCCGAATTCTCATCGAAGGAGGGATTCGCTTGAATCCTGATACTGGAATCAACCCCCGTCCATGTGCGGATAGCTGCGGCACCATGCCGTCCTGCGCACCTCTGGCGGTACCATATGTGCCCTTTCAACAACAGGGCAGCCAGAAATACAATCAGACCGGCGCGTTGACCAACGGAACCATTTTTCCCTCTTTGAACCTTCCCTTCCATCTGAAGGTGGATGCCGCCGACTTGCCGGATAACATCTCTACTCAACTCCAAGCGCTGCTGTTTGTGGTCACCGAGTTGGGACTTTATCTGGATACCCATCAGGATGATATCGAGGCGTTCCACCTGTTTCAGCAGTACACCGAGATGGCCCGCGAGTCAAAAAAACAGTGGGAGTCGCAGCACGGTCCGTTGACCCAGCTCAGCGCCGGCCAAGACAAGGCCTACCGCTGGCTGGACGATCCCTGGCCTTGGGATTTCTCTAAAGAGGAGGGAAACAATTAAATGTTTGTCTATGAAAAAAAGCTGCAATACCCTGTCCGAATCAAGAACATCAATCCAAAACTGGCGGCGGTTATCATTTCTCAATATGGAGGTCCATGCTGCAATAGACTATCATAGAGTACCACACAGCGGACGCCTCGCCGCCGTATAGGAGCATCACAGAAGCTTCGATGGTTTACGAACCGAAGCATATCGAAAGAAGTCGAAAGAGCTTGCGCGATCGGGGGGGGCAGCGGCTACTACAATAGCTCCGGCTCCTTGAGAGGCCAAACGGATTTTCATGGCAGAGCGTCCTCACTATTTTTTTAATTTATCATAGCCTCCACTGAAAAGCAAGGGAGGTCAGAACATTTCCCACCCTCTCAAAAAAAGAAAGGCTTGGGACAACCCAAGCCTTTCCAATTAATTGCAATTATTCTTTAGCTGAGCTTTTCCATGTGATTTCCAATCCTCAAGGCCATAACGGCAGCCTCCTCGCGGGTGACGAAATCATGGGGCCGCTCTCCGTCGGTGATGCCGGCGGCCACAGCGGCGGCAAGCTCCGCTTCCGCCCAGCACTGATCGTGGGCCGCCCGCAGCTCCCGGCGGTAGCGGTCCATGTGCTCCTTCCACTGCTCGTAGTTCAGCATGTCGTCGTCCTCCTTTTTATTTTCCTCCGCAGAGTAATCCACCCAAGGCAGCTTGCCGTGCTTGGTCCAGGTCCTGGAGCCCGCCGTGCCTGCGATCTGGAACCTGGACACATTGAGGCAGGTCGACCGCTGCACCCCGCCCTGCCATTTGGGCGTACACTCCACCACCACGCCGCCGCCCACGTACACCCCGATGTGCCCGTCCATCCAGACGGCCTCGCCGGCCACGATGCCGGAAAAATCGGCAGACACCTCCCGGCAGGCGTCGATCATCTTTTTGGCGTCATAGTCGGGCACGCCGTTACAGGCGTACCCCGCCCCGCCGTAAGTGCGGCTCATGTCGCCGTTCCAGCCCCACAGGACGCCCTTGATGAGGCCCACGCAGTCGAACAGGAAGCCCTCGCCCTTGACGGCGTTGGCCTGGGACAGCCACTGCCGGTTGGTGAGGGCGTTGCCGCCCTGGGTGGTGGCACGGGCGATCATCCTGTCGTTAGCGGGCCAGCCCCAGGGGCCCAGCATGTAGGCCGTCTTTTTGTTGTCAGCGATGTCCAGCAGCGTGCTGCAGAACGCCGCCGCCGTCATGAGATAGTTCATGTCCTTCCCTCCCGCGAATCTGTCGTAAAAATCCAGCCCCAGCGCCGCCCGCCGGGCGCAGTTCCCCTCGCTCCGGTCGGCGGGCCGCTCGAATTTCAGCAGCACGCAGTCAGATGCCTCACGGACGCTGGCCGTGCTCCTGAGCTTGTCCCACACGGGCTGAAACAGGCTCCACAGCTCAAAGAGCAGATAATCCACCTGCGTGTCCAGATCGCCCACAGGACGCCCCCTAGCCTTGGCATAGGCCAGCAGGGCGGCCTTCCTGCTGCTGTAGGTCCACTGGGCCAGCCCGTACCCCGCGCCGTCGTGGACGAAGCCGGTGTAGGCCCCGCTGTCCACGGCGGCGGTATAGCTCTCGTCGGTGAAGCCCAGCTTCTTCTCAAAGCTGTTTTGCAGGTTCCGGGGGTTCAGCCCGCTCTCGGCCTGGAGGTTGCCCAGCAGCCCGGCCGCCCCCTCCGGGGTGAGTCCGGCGGAGATCAGACGGCCCCATATCTTTTGCGCGTTGCCCATGCCGCCTCACTCCACCTCTGGCAGCCCCGCCACGCTGGTAAACAGGGACAGCACTCCGGCCAGCACCGACGCCGACGCCACCAACGGCCAGTTCACGTCGCCCATAGCCACCGCTGTTCCGATGGTGGCCGCGGCGGTCTGAGCCACCGTCTTGACGGCGCGGACGCCCGCCGCTTTGAACCATTTCTTCATGTAGCCGTTCATCTTATGTATCTCCTTTCAAAGTCCGATTTTTGCCAGCAGAAACGCGATGACGGCGGCACACACCGCCCACAACGCCTTTTCTACAATGCCCTCCCACCGCTTGGCGGGCTTTTTCTCAATGACGTCCACCTTTTTGCCCAGGGCGGTCACATCCGTCTTAATCTCCGCCATGGTGTTGCTCTGGTGCTTCTGCTCGGCGGCCATGATCTCCACGGCGGTGGTCAGGCGCTGGAGGGTGTCCACTTTCCCATCCATCTCGTCCAGCCGGTGGGTGTTGGACCTGCACCGGGCGTCCACCTCCGCCAGCTTGACGGCGATGTCTTCATGCTCCATTGTAAAACCTCCCAACAAAAAATCCGCCTTGTCTCAGTTGACAAAGCGGGTGCATCCCGATATAATCATAACAGAAGGGCAACTGTCACATGGCGGTTAGCCCCACAAAATCAGCTAGTCTCTATACTAGCCGTCCGGGTGCCACCGGGCGGCTAGTACGCTTTTTGGGCTGTAGCTATCATCAGCACCAGCACGATGACAAACCACACCAGGAAACGCAGGGCATCCGCCCAGCGCCTGTCTCCCATCAGCATCACCCCCTCTCACAAGGGAGTGGCTAACCGCCTTTTTATGTAACAGTGCCCTTCCGGCTCCTTATCGGAGCTTTTTTATTATATCCTGCGCACCGTACTTTGTCAAATTCCGCCGCCTGTCCGGGCGGCTTTTCTCATTATTGCTCAAACCAGCCTGTACCTGGGCCTCTCCCCGCCGCACAGCCAATAATCCAGCCAGTCGAAGGCC
>CAJTTS010000052.1 GCA_910579155.1 uncultured Oscillospiraceae bacterium
GTGTTCCAGGACCCCATGACCTCCCTGAACCCCATCATCACCATTGGCAAGCAGATCACCTCCATCATCCTCAAGCATCAGGACTGTACCGAGGTGGAGGCCCGCCGCCGGGCCCTGGAGCTGATGCACAAGGTGGGCATCCCCAACGCCGCCGCCCGGTTCGACGACTACCCCTTCCAATACTCCGGCGGTATGCGCCAGCGTATCGTCATTGCCATCGCGCTGTCTTGCCAGCCCAAGATTCTGATCTGCGACGAGCCCACCACCGCCCTGGACGTGACCATCCAGGCCCAGATTTTGCAGCTCATCAAGGACCTGCAAAAGGAATTTGATTACACCATCGTGTTCATCACCCACGACTTGGGCGTGGTGGCCAACATTGCCGACCGCGTGGCGGTGCTGTACGCCGGCCAGATCATCGAGCTGGGCAAAGTGGACGAGGTTTTCTACGACCCCAGGCACCCCTATACCTGGGCTCTGCTCAGCTCCCTGCCCCAGCTCGCCCAGAGGAACACCAAGCTGTACTCCATCACCGGCACGCCGCCGTCGCTGTACAACCAGATTGTGGGCGACGCTTTCGCCCCCCGCAACCCCTACTGCCTCCAGATCGATACCATGGTGGAGCCTCCCATGTTCCAGGTCACCGACACCCACTTTGCCAAGACCTGGCTGCTGGACCCCCGGGCGCCCAAGATCGAGAAGCCGGAGGGCATCCAGGACATCCATCAGAAGCTGATGGACGCGTTCAACATTTAAGGAGGGTCGGACTGTGAGCCAAGAAAAAGTGAAAGGGGCCCGCTCCTCCATCCTGCCGGAGCACGGGCCGTTGGACGAAAACGGCAGGGAAGTCCTGCTGTCGTTGAAAAATGTGGATATTACCTTCGGCAAGGGGGACGATGCGGTCCGCGCCGTCCAGGACGCCTCCTTTGACATCTATAAAGGGGAGACCTTCTCCCTGGTGGGCGAGTCCGGCTCAGGCAAGACCACTGTGGGCCGGGCGGTCATCCGTGTGAACCCCTTGGCCGCCGGTGAGATCCAGTACAAGGGCGTACGCATCTCCGGTAAGATTTCCCACGCCTTGGACCGTGAGGTCATCCGCAACGTGCAGATGGTGTTCCAGGACCCGGCGGCGTCGCTGAACGAGCGGGCCACCGTGGACTACATCATCTCTGAGGGCCTTTACAACTTCCACCTGTTTGAAAACGAGGCCGACCGGGTCCACAAGGTGGAGACCATGATCGAGGAAGTGGGCCTGTTGCCCGAGCACCTGACCCGCTATCCCCATGAGTTCTCCGGCGGCCAGCGCCAGCGCATCGGCATCGCCCGGGCCATGGTCATGGAGCCGGAGCTGGTGGTGGCGGACGAGCCCATCTCTGCCCTGGACGTGTCCATCCGTGCCCAAGTGCTCAACCTGATGAAGAAATTCCAGGAGGAGAAGGGACTGACCTACCTGTTCATCGCCCACGACCTGTCCGTGGTGCGCTTCATCTCCGACCGCATCGGCGTCATCTACAAGGGGCGCATCGTGGAGGTGGCCGAGGCGGAGGAGCTGTTTAACTTCCCGCTGCACCCCTATACCCACTCGCTGATTTCCGCCATCCCCATCCCCGACCCGAAGCTGGAGAAGAACAAGGTGCTGTTCACCTACGACCCCTCCGTCCATGACTACAGCGAGGATAAGCCGGAGTTTGTGTGTATTGGCCACGACCACTATGTCTACGGCAATAAGGAGGAGATCGAGCGGTACAAGGCCATCCGCGAGGCGGGCTTACCGGTAAAGGCTATCACCATCCGGGACCCCAATGCCCCGGAGGACGGGACGGCGGCGGAGAAGAAGAAGGCGGAAGAGAAGGCTCTTGCCGCCTCGGTCCGGGAGGATGAGCTGCTCATCCATCCCGCCCGGGACACGGGCAACATCTGGTATATGATCCTGTCCTTCTTCCTGCCCATTCTAGGCCTGATCGCCATGGCGGTATTCAACCATTTCCATCATTTCCGCAACGCCAAAGCCTGTAGGAAGGGCGCCGTTGTGGGGCTGATCTTCCTGGCGGCCATTGTGGTGATTTTCCTGCTGCTGATTGTGCTGGCGGTGATCTAATTTTGGCGCGCTACGCGAAAGACAACCGGCCCCACCTCAAGCCGGTGGAGAAGATCCAACTGTCCGGGGAGAATACCCTCCTTCGGGCCGTCGTTGCGGCGCTGTTCCTGCTCATCGGGGCAGGGGCGCTGGCCTATGCCTTCTCCCGCCTCTTCTCTACAGAGCCCGGCTGGCGGACCATCGAGGCAGGCTCCTCGGACGGCCCCTCCTGTGCGCAGGAGTTCACCCTCCTCTATGAGCTGGGGGCGGGCGAGCAGAACACCACGTCGGAAAACCGGGCGCTGGTGCAGATGTATACCAGGGCGTGCCGGACGGCCTACCAGATGTTCAATGCCTACGAGGGGGCCGACGGGATGGTCAACCTGTGGGAGATCGGCCAGCATCCCAATGAGACGCTTCAGGTGGATGCGGCGCTTTACCACCGCCTTGAACTGATACAGTTTTACGGAGACCGCACCATCTACCTGGGGCCAGTGTTTGCCCGGTATGACGGCGTGTTTCGGTGTCAGGACGACAGCCAACTGGCCGATTTCGACCCCCGCCTGAGTCAGGAGGTGGCGGAAGAGTATGCTGCTGTGGCCGCTTACGCCATGGACCCTGCGCAGATCGATATTGAACTGCTGGAGGATTTCAAGGTCTGTCTGCGGGTATCGGAGGAATATCTGGCCTATATTCAGGAAAATGGGATCGACCATCTTTTGGACTTTGGCTGGATGGCAAACGCCTTCACGGTGGATTATGTGGGCAATGAGCTGATCCAGGCGGGCTTTACCCACGGCGTCCTGTCCAGCTCCGATGGTTTCGTCTGCTGCATGGACGACCGGGAGCTGCCCTACACGCTTGTGCTGTATGACGAAATTGATGCCCGTCCTGTTCAGGTGGGAGCCATGGAGTACCAGGGGCGGATGTGCATGGTGAACCTGCGGGGCTTTCCCGCGGCTGCCGGGGATGGGCAGCGGTACTACCGCTTGAAAAGCGGCGAAATCCGCACCCGGTATCTGAACCCGGAGGACGGAGTGTGCAAGAGTTCGGTGAGTTCCATGGTATGCTGTTCCCCGGTTTTGGGCTGCGCGGACCTGGCCATGCGGGCCGCGCCGGTCTTCATTGCGGAGGAGCTTGACCTGAATGCGGTGCAGGAACTGGATGACAACGGGTACGGCGTGGAGGTGCTGCTGCTCCAGGATGGGCAGATCACAGCCACGGATCCCGGGCTGACGGTCACGAACCTGCGCGAGGGCTATATGGTGGTTGACATTCACCGTTGGAGCAGTTAATCTCGGCTCTGGTCGCGGCTCAGCAGATGGAGGCAACGGCCCGGGCTCTCCGTGCCTTGATCGATGCAGCGTTTTCTTTCCGGGGAGGTCTGGGTCGATCAGTAAAGATAGGAGGTAGCGCAGATGGAAAGAGTGTATTGATGTAATGAATATGGGCGCATTAATTATAGGCATTGGTTTTTTCCTTATTGCTATTTTAGATGGAATTGGATCACAAATCCATATAAGTAAGAGATACAGGGCAAATAATAAGGTAAGAGAGTGGCAAAAAAAGAGGGTATTTGCTGATATTTTGATTGGAGCTGGGTCAATGATTATATATTTCGACCCCAAAGGGACTAAAAATCAGTTTTATATTGGCACTATAGTTTTGATAATAGGATTGTTTTTTCTGTGTGTATTGGACCATAAGTTTAAAAAGTCATAAGAAAAAGCCCCTATAGGGGCTTTTTCTTAATGTTAATTGCCGAGATTCGTCCATGACGTTGGGGCATCATCTATACCGAAAACTCTGTACATCATCATACGGCCAAACGTGCGATTGCCCCAATCACCTGCGGTATATCCCTCTGTGATTGTCTCTGTTTGACTTCCGTTTTTTACTACTGCGTAGGTTCCCTCTAACTCACCTACTGGATAATTAGTATTCGGAGCAGTAGCAGTACCATAGAAGGTCTGGTTAGCATAGGTGCAACGTATTGTTTGTGTAAAGAGAGCGGTATATATGGCATCTACACCGAGGTTAAGGAGTCCGGTAGCAGAAAGGAAGCCGACAATAGCGCTTGCCAGTGTTACTGGATTGACTGAAAAAGCCCAAACGGCTAGAAGTGCAGATGTCCAATCGGCCAAAGTTTTTGCGTCACCTACTCCAAAGGTAAATTCGCTGTCGTAATAATATCTATCATAGATTTCAACAGAAATCGAATAGCGGGTGCCAGTCCAGATATGATCGTAGTGCATATATCCCATATTTCTAGTTCTTACATGATCAGGAGCACCACTGAACATTGCGGCGGAAACGATACCTTGTTGAGCGGAAACATTTTCGGTAACTTCAGTATAGGTTCCATCTAGATTGTAGTAGGTATGATTAACTATGCCGCTACCTGGAATGGTTGTGTGTTTGTCGGTTAAGACGCCGTCAAGATACTGATAGGTGGTGTAAGATCCATCTGCGTTCTCTGTGTAGGACATGGTGGAAAGCCCGGTTGCTTGACCCTCACTACTTGTTCTAAGTAATTGATGCTCTTGGGAAAGCTGCGTCGCTTCCTCATGGACGATGACTCCGACTATGCCTGTTCTTGTCTTTCCAGTGGGGGGGCTTGCGGCAAAAGCAACAGGTGTCATGGAGCAGATCATAGAAAGGGATAGGATAAGCGCTAAAAATTTTTTCATGACAAATCCTCCTTCGTGTGACAGTGATCCATTGAAAACAACTCTCCTATTGAACAAGAAAATTATACCAAATTCCAATGTGCAATGTCAGCAAGAAAATGGGCAGTATGATGAAAATATTTTATGATAATTTTAAATGAGCGTGAAAATATAACTTGGTGCGCGCCGCACCTTGAGCGGACGGCAATCTCAATCAAACAGCGGACAATCCCCAGGCCCAAAATGGACCTGGGGATTTTTGCCGGTGGCGCACGATGTGAATTTGTGGAAATGCACAAAAAAGTGGGTTAAATTTTTTCGATTTTTCTAATTGAATTCTAGTATACAAGTTGTATAATAGAGGCAAGACCAGAGCAAAGCAACCGCAAAGCACCGCCCGTCGCCCGAGGAACCCGCAAAAAATATTGGAGGGATTAGGTATGAACACAACGTTGCAAAGAGTCTATGAGATCGGCATCATCCCTGTCATCGCCATCGAGGACGCCGCTCAGGCGGTCCCCTTGGCCAAGGCCCTGGTGGCCGGCGGCCTGCCCGCCGCCGAGGTGACCTTCCGCACCGCCGCAGCGGAGGACGCCATCCGTGCTATCGTCAAAGAGGTCCCCGATATGCTGGTGGGCGCGGGCACCGTGCTGACCTGTGAGCAGGCCGACCGGGCCATGGCCGCCGGCGCCACCTTCATCGTGGCCCCCGGCTACGACCCCAACGTGACCCAGCATGTCATCGACAAGGGCGGCATCATGATGCCAGGCACCGCCACCGCCGGTGAGATGCAGCAGGCCATGAACCAGGGCTGTGAGATGGTGAAGTTCTTCCCCGCCGAGGCCAACGGTGGCGTAGCAATGCTGAAGAACATCGGCGCGGCCCTCAAGACCGCCAAGTGGATGTGTACCGGCGGCGTCAACGCCAAGAACGTGAACGACTACCTGGGCTATG
Source organism: uncultured Oscillospiraceae bacterium (assembly GCA_910579155.1). The sequence continues at coordinate 5,701 of CAJTTS010000052.1, forward strand.
ACCAAATCGTGGCCGTGGGCGGCACCTGGATGTGCAAGAGCGACCTGATTAAGGCCGGCAAGTGGGATGAAATCACCGCCATCAGCAAGGAGGCGGTCAAGACCATGCTGGGCTTTGAGGTGCGCCATGTGGGCGTCAACTGTGGGGATGCCGGGGAGGCCGAGCAGACCGCCAAGACCTTGTGCGCCCTGTTTGGGTTTGACTACAAGGCGGGCAACTCCTCCAACTTCGCGGGCACAGGCGTGGAATGCATGAAGAAGCCCGGCCGCGGCGCCCACGGCCACATTGCCATCGGCACCAACAACGTGGACCGCGCCGTGTACCACCTGGGCCGCCAGGGCGTGGAGTTCATCGAGGAGAGCCGTGTGGTGGACGCCAAGGGCAAGACCAAGGCCATTTATATCAAGCAGGAGCTGTCCGGCTTCGCCATTCATCTGGTGCAGAAGTAAGAAGCGCGGAGAAGCGGACAGTGAGGGAGCCTGGACTGGAGCTCGGGCAAAAACCAAGATTTGCGAAGCAAATCTGTATTTTGCCCGAGCCGTAGGGAAAGCGACCGAGCGTCCTGGCCGCTTCGCAGCGTGACAAGCCCCATTACAAATTTTAGGAGGAATTAAAATGTCTAAAGTGGTAACCTTCGGTGAAATCATGGTCCGTCTCCAGCCCTACAACTACGAGCGCTTTGTCCAGGCCGACCATCTGGAGTTCACCTTCGGCGGCGGCGAGGCCAACGTGGCCGTGTCTTTGGCCAACTACGGCCTAGACGCCGCCTTTGTCACCAAGCTCCCCGCCCACGCCATCGGCCAGTGTGCGGTGAACTCCCTGCGCCGCTACGGTGTGGACACCTCTAAGATCGTCCGCGGCGGCGACCGGGTGGGCATCTACTTCAACGAGAAGGGCGCTTCCCAGCGCGGCAGCGTGTGCATCTATGACCGCGCCCACTCCGCCATCCAGGAGGCTTCCACCGCCGACTTCGACTGGGACGCCATCTTCGAGGGCGTGGACTGGTTCCACTTCACCGGCATCACCCCGGCCCTGGGCCCCAACGTGGTGGACATCTGCCGGGAGGCCTGCAAGGCCGCCAAGGCCAAGGGCATCAAGATCTCCTGCGACCTGAACTACCGCGGCAAGCTGTGGACCCGTGACCAGGCCCGCGCCGCCATGACCGACCTGTGCCAGTACGTGGACGTGTGCATCTCCAACGAGGAGGACGCCAAGGATGTGTTCGGCATCGAGGCGGAGAACACCGACATTTACGGCGGCGAAATCAACCACGAGGGCTACAAGTCCGTGGCCAAGCAGTTGGCGGACAAGTTCGGCTTTGAGAAGGTGGCCATCACCCTGCGCGAGTCCCACTCCGCCTCCGACAACGGCTGGAGCGCCATGCTGTACAACGTGGCCTCCAACGAGTATTGCTTCTCCAAGAAGTACGAGCTGCGCATCATCGACCGCGTGGGCGGCGGCGACAGCTTCGGCGGCGGGCTGATCTACTCCCTGCTCACCGGCAAGTCCACCCAGGCTGCGGTGGAGTTCGCGGTGGCGGCCTCCGCGCTGAAGCACACCATTGAGGGCGACTACAACATGGTCACCGTGGCCGAGGTGGAGAAGCTGGCCGGCGGCGACGGCTCCGGGAGAATCCAGCGGTAACCCTTCAAGGTCAAGGGCGTACCTTTCTTTTGAAAAGACAGGTACCGAAAGAAAACTTCTAGACTGCTTTTTATGATAAGCAACACATGAGTTAGGGCATGCATTGGGATTAGCTCATGGTCCCTCTCCGTCCGATGTTATGTATGCGTCTATGGTCGGATTCCCTATATTATCCAGAAATGATGAAGAATCATATGACGTATCATATGCACGTTATTGACAAGAAGGAGGACGGTTATTATGCATAGCAAAAAAATAGCGATGACTGCCGCTGTTATGGCACTGCTTGTCTGCGTGATTGCGTATGCGTTCAAGGGTGGGCCTTTTCGCGCGGCGGCGGGCCAGGCAGACGTTGACGCGTTGCCCGTCAAAACCATACAGGCCTCCTTCGTGTGTGATCCGTACAATGTGAGGGAGCTGGTCGGCATGGTGGACTATGTGTTCGTGGGTGAGGTCACCGGCAGGGATGAGACGCTGTATAAAAATGCAGTCCTCATGGAAGATGAAAACGGGGAATTGAAGGAGGTCGGCGCGCCATATACGCCCTACACAATTCAGGTGCGCTCGAATATCAAGGGAAATCTGCGGACGGATACCCCAATCCCGGTTCTGAAGCATGGGGGCGTCACGCAGGACCAGGCGGTCATTTTTTTATACGAGGACGATCTGCTCCCCCGGGAGGGACAAAGCTATATCTTTTTGGCGTTTGCCCAATCGGACGGTTCGCTTCTGGTTTCCGGGCCGAACTCAAACCTGCCGCTTGAAAATGCGTCCCAGGCCGTTTCCAGCGGCGGGGACGATGCGCCCAGCCCCTTGTATGACAGCTATGTGGACGCGTACGAAAATGAAGTGATCCCCATCAACAGGGAACGGTTTCACTCTGTATACGAAGAGTGAACCGGCCAGCAGCCGGTACCGCTGTGTGTGCCCTTAAAAACGGGAACGAACGATTCTAATTTGGGAGGTACGGATATGGAACACCACAACCCTCTGCTCCAAGGAAACAGCTCCCAGAAATTTATCACCATCGGCGAGATCATGCTCCGGCTGACCCCGCCCAACTACGGCAAGATCCGGGTAAGCAACAACTTCGAGGCCAGCTACGGCGGCAGCGAGGCGAACATCGCCCTGGCCCTGGCGAATTTGGGCATTGACAGCACGTTTTTCAGCGTGGTGCCCAACAACAGCCTGGGCAAGAGCGCCGTCCGGGCCCTGCGCTCCAACGATGTGCACTGCACCCCGGTGATTTTATCCACAACCGAGGAGACCCCCACCCACCGCCTGGGCACCTATTATCTGGAGACGGGCTATGGCATCCGGGCCAGCAAGGTGACCTACGACCGGAAGCATTCCGCCATCACCGAGTATGACTTCGGCAAGGTGGATTTGGGGGCGCTGCTTGACGGGTTTGACTGGCTGCATCTCAGCGGCATCACCCCGGCGCTGTCCCCGAGCTGCGCCCAGCTCATCCTGGACTGCCTCAAGGTGGGCCGGGAGAAGGGGATGACCATCAGCTTTGACGGCAACTTCCGCTCCGCGCTGTGGAGCTGGGAGGAAGCCCGGGACTTCTGTACCCTGTGCCTGCCCTATGTGAATGTGTTGCTGGGTATCGAGCCCTACCACCTGTGGAGGGACGAGGGCGACCGCTCCAAGGGGGACTGGAAAGACGGCGTGCCCCTCCAGCCCAGCTATGAGCAGCAGGATGAGATTTTCCAGCGGTTCGTGGAGCGCTACCCCAACCTGGAGTGCATTGCCCGGCACGTCCGCTTTGCCCACAGCGGCAGCGAGAACAGCCTGATGGCCTATATGTGGTATCAGGGGCATACCTTTGAGAGCAAGCGCTTTACCTTTAATATCCTGGACCGGGTGGGAGGCGGCGATGCCTTCGCCAGCGGCTTGATCTATGCCATGATGAACAATTACAGGCCCATGGATATGGTGAACTTTGCCGTGGCCAGCAGCGTCATCAAGCACACCATCCACGGCGACGGCAACATCACCGACGATGCGGAGGTCATCCGCAACCTGATGAACATGAATTACGACATCAAGAGGTGAGAAGCGCGAGCTTAGGCGCGCAGGGCCGGATGGACCGGAGCGAGGCCAAGCGCAGGGGCCAGCGGCCCCGGAGACCAGGCCGAGTCGGAGGGAAGCCGGCCCGTAGCGCGCCCAAAGCGAGCGTGACAAGGTCCACGATCCGGGCCTTCGAATCAACGAAAATTTTGCTTGGGAGACCATCCGTTTCTGACAGGGCGGGGTTTTCCCACATTTTAAGACAGGAGGAAACGCCATGAAAGACTTTATGGACAAGGATTTCCTGCTGGGCACCGAGACCGCCCGGCACCTCTACCACGACTACGCCAAGAGCATGCCCCTGGTGGACTACCACTGCCACATTCCCCCCCGGGAGATTTATGAGGACCGCCGGTTTGATAACCTGGTGGAGGTCTGGCTGGGCGGCGAGAACCCCGACGGCAGCTATTTCGGCGACCACTACAAGTGGCGCCTCATGCGTTCCAACGGCGTCCCCGAGGAGTACGTGTCCGGCAACAAGCCCGCCTTTGAGCGGTTCATGAAGTTCGCCGAGACCCTGGAAATGGCCATCGGCAACCCCATGTACCACTGGTGCAACCTGGAGCTGCGCCAGTTCTTCGGCTACGACAAGCCCCTGACCCCCGAAACCGCCCAGGAGTGCTGGGACTTCTGCAACGAAAAGCTGCGCCATGATCCCGACCTCACCGCCCGTGGCATCATCAAGAAGGCCAACGTGGCCATGATCGGAACCACCGACGACCCCATCGACTCTCTGGAGTGGCACGAGAAGATCGCCGCCGACCCCACCATCGACGTGAAGGTGTGCCCCTCCTTCCGCCCGGACAAGGCCATCAACATCAACAAGGCCGGTTTCGTGGAGTATATCGGCAAACTGGCCGCCAGCGTGGGCAAAACCAGCCTGGACAGCGTAGAGGACGTGTGCGCCGCCCTGACCCAGCGCCTGGAGTTCTTTAAGAAGCTGGGCTGCCGGGCCAGCGACCACGGTCTGGATTATATCCCCTTCCGCCCCTGTTCCTCCAAAAAGGCCAACGAGGCCTTTGAGAAGGCCATGAAAGGCGAGGAGATCAGCGCCAAGGAGGCGGAGCGCTACCAGACCGCCATCCTGCTCCACCTGGGCCGGGAGTATCAGCGCCTGGACATCGCCATGCAGCTCCACTACTCCTGCGTGCGCAACAACAACGAGCGGATGTTTGCCAAGATGGGCCCGGACACCGGCTTCGACGCCATCGCCCAGAACACCTGCGGCGCGGACATCGCCCGGCTGCTGTCCGCCCTGGACGCCGAGGGCAAGTGCCCCAAGACCATCCTGTATTCCCTGAATCCCGCCGACAACGAGCAGCTCGGCACCCTGCTGGGCTGCTTCCAGACCGACGAGATCCCCGGCAAGATCCAGCACGGCTCCGCCTGGTGGTTCAACGACACCAAGAGCGGCATGGAGGCCCAGATGAAGTCCCTGGCCAACCTGGGCCTGCTGGGCAACTTCGTGGGTATGCTCACCGACTCCCGCTCCTTCCTCAGCTATGCCCGGCACGACTATTTCCGCCGCATCCTGTGCAACCTGATCGGAGACTGGGTGGAGAACGGCGAGTATCCCAACTTTGACGCATCTCTGAAGAGGATCGTGGAGGGCGTCTGCTACAACAACGCCGCCCGGTACTTCGGCCTGTAAACCGACATACTCAGAAGGGCCCGGCTCCTGTGGGGCCGGGCCCTCTGTGACGACTGCGAAGAAAGAGGTGCTTTGATGAGCAGATACCTTCCCATCACCGACGGGCAGGTAAACGCCGCGCTGGACAAGGCGGTGGAGCAGGTGCGGCTCAACCTGCCCAAGTATACCCGGCAGTGCCAGCACCACTCCAGCGTAAACGGCATCTATCCCCCCTGCGACAACACCGATTGGACCTGCGGCTTCTGGCCGGGGGAAGTGTGGCTGGCCTACCAGCGCACGGGGGACGACGCCTTCCGGCAGGCGGGCATGACCATGGTGGACAGCTTCCTCCACCGCATCCGGGAGAAAATCCAGGTGGACCACCACGACATGGGATTTTTATATACCCCTTCCTGTGTGGCGGCATACCGGCTCACCGGGGACCGTAAGGCCAGGGAGGCCGCGATCCTGGCGGCGGACCAGCTAATCAGCCGCTTCCAGCCCAAGGGGGAGTTCATCCAGGCCTGGGGGGAGATGGGGGCGGCGGAGAACTACCGCTATATTATCGACTGTCTGCTGAATCTGCCCCTGCTGTACTGGGCGAGCGATGAGACGGGGGACGGGAAGTACGCGGACATTGCAAACCGCCACACGGCCACCTGTATGGCCAACTCCTTCCGGCCAGACGGCTCCACCTTCCACACCTTCTACATGAATCCCGACGGCAGCCCCGGCTATGGCCGCACCTGCCAGGGCTACCGGGACGACAGCTTCTGGGCCCGGGGGCAGGCGTGGGGGGTGTACGGCTCCATTCTGAGCTGGCGGTACACCGGGGATCCCTCCGCGCTGGACACGTTCCGGCATGCGCTGGCGTTCTACCTCACCCGCCTGCCGGAGGACCTGGTGCCCTGCTGGGACATGCTCTTCCAGCCGGACAGTGGCGAGCCCCGGGACTCTTCCTCCGCCGCTATCGTGGCCTGTGGCTTGTTGGAGGCGGCCCGGGTTCTCCCCCAGGAGGAAGTCGGCGAATACGAAACGCTGGCCCGGGAGATGGTGGGCAGCCTGGCGGCAAATTACGCCGTGGAGACGCCTGTGGAGGGCACGGGCCTGATCCTCCACGGCACCTACAGCAAAAAGAGCCCCTACAACACCTGCACCCCGGAGGGCGTGGACGAGTGTACTTCCTGGGGGGACTATTTCTATCTGGAGGCCCTGACCCGGCTGGCCAGGGACTGGGACCCGTACTGGTAAACCGGGAATGTGAAAAGAGCGGCGCTACGCGCCGTTCTTTTTCGCGTCCTATTCGTATACCGCCCGGCTTCCCCCGATGAACTTGGGTCGGGTGCGGGCGCACAGCAGGATGGCCTGACCGATGCGGTCCACGCTGAGCCGCACGGGTACCGCCACCTCCCGCAGGTGCATGCCGATCAAGGTACCGCCCACGTCCAGCCCGGCGTGGGCGCGGACGTGTTCCACAGCGGTGGGGCGCTCAAAGGTCTGCCACGCCTGGGTAGCGAAGGAACCCCCGGCCTTGGGATGGGGCACCACGCACACCGGCTCATAGCCGTACCGCCGGGCGCACTCCGCCTCCACGATGAGCGCCCGGTTCAAATGCTCGCAGCACTGGGCTGCCAGGTACACGCCCCGCTCCCGCAGGGCGGGGTAAATACCGGCGAACACCGCCTCCGCCGCCTCCCGGCTGGACGCCTTGCCGATGTGTCCGCCCAGCACTTCGGAGGAGGAGCAGCCCACCACGAAGAGGTCTCCGGCTCTCAGCCCGGCGGCGTCCAGCAGCTCCGTCACCGCTGTCCGGGCTTGGGCCGTGATCGGTTCAAAATCCAATTTCATATTGCTCCCTCACAAATTGTACAGCTCGGAGTATTTTTTCTCCAGATAATCCGCAAACACGGTGGGATCAAACCGGCCGCAGGCGTTTTTCACCACGTCAGTGGGCTCCAGCAGGCCGCCGAATTGGTGGACCTTCTCCCCCAGCCACCGGGACACCTGGGACAGGTCGCCCTTGGAGACAGGGCCCCACACGTCCATGTCCTGTTCCATGTTTTTCAGCATCTGCGCGCCGTAGGCGCTGCCCAGGGCATAGGAGGGGAAGTAACCGAAGGCCCCGCCGGACCAGTGGGAGTCCTGGAGGCAGCCCTGCCGGTCGTCGGGCACGTCGATGCCCAAGTACTCCTTGTACAGGCGGTTCCAGGTCTCCGGCACATCCTTGACGGCCAGCGTGCCGCCAATGAGCTGCTTTTCGATCTCGTAGCGCACCATGATGTGCAGGCAGTAGGTCAGCTCGTCCGCCTCGGTGCGGATCAGGGAGGGCTGGGCCCTGTTCACCGCCCGGTAGAACTGCTCCACCGCCACGCCGGCAAGCTGCTCCGGGAAAAACTCTTGCATCTTGGGGAAGATAGCCTGGATAAAGGGCAGGGACCGCCCGATCAGGTTTTCATAGAACCGGGACTGGCTCTCGTGGACCCCCATGGACACGCCGCCCGCCAGACAGGTGTATTGGACCTCGTCGCAGATGTTCAGCTCATACTTGGCGTGCCCCCCCTCGTGGATGACGGAGTACATGGAGAAGGCCAGATTGTTCTCGTCATAGTTGGTGGTGATGCGCACGTCCTTATTGTTAAACTCCAGAGTATAGGGGTGCTCCGTCTCGCCGATGGTGCAGTGGGCCCGGTCCAGGCCCAGCACCTCCATCAGGTAGTCGGAGAACCTCCGCTGGGCCTCGATGGGGTAATGACGACACAGGAAGGAGTCGTCGGGCTGCTCTTTCGCCCCGATGGCGTGGATCAGGGGGACGATGCGCTCCCGGAGGGCTGAGAAAAATCCGTCCAGATATTCCATATCCACCCCGCGCTCATACTCGTTGAGCAGGGCGTCATAGGGGGCCTTGGCGCTGTCGTAGTATCCGGCGAACTTGATGTTGAAAGCCACCAGCTTTTCCAGCAGGGGGCGGAACAGTTCAAAGTCGTTTTGCTCCTTGGCCCGGCGCCACACGTCGCCGGCCTCATTGGTGAGCACGGCGTATTCCATATACTCGTCTGCGGGAATGCGGGTGAGCTGGGTATAGGACCGGCGCAGCTCTTCCACCTGACGGCGGTGGAGCCGGTCCAGCCCGTCTTTTTCACTCCACAGGTAATCCAGCAGCTCCCCCACCTCTGGGGCGGAGAACAGCTTGTGCCGCTCCCCGGCCAGAATGCCCAGCGCCACGCCCCGGCCCTGGCTGGAGCCCTTGGGGGCCACGGTGGTGCCGTCCAGGTACAGCGCGGAGTCCGCCGCCTGGTAGGCGTACAGTTTCTCTTCCAGCTCGGCCAGGCTGGCCAGGGCCTCGTTCAATTCCATATCCAATTCCTCGTTTCTTTTGTAGTCAAAATTAGAACGGACGTTTTGCGTGAAACGTCTGGTTTTACCAGGGCGGCCCGATGCGGTCCGGGTCGTCCCCGGTGAAGTAGACGCCCCGTTGCCCCGCCAGCGTCCGGGCCAGGGCCGCGCCCCGTTCATCCAGGCCGTGGTCGTCGATGACAACGGCCCCCCGCCACAGCCCCGTTCGCCGCAGCCACAGCAGGGCCTTGACGGTCTGCTCCAGGCCGTCGCCGTCCGCCCGGGCTTGTATCACCGCCCGGACGGGGCACACCCCCGGCAATAGCAGCCAGCCCACCGCCAGCCACACCAGGCTCACCAGGCCGAAGGCCGCCAGCAGCACCGCCAGAAACTCAAAAACCGACCTCATATCCGCCGCCTCCTTGTTAAAACTGAGGCATTCTATGAGGTCAAACGGGGGTTTGCCACTGGGGGATGGTCAGAACAGGCTGGCCACGCCGTAGGTCAGGATGCTGATGGCCATGCCGGCGATGAGCACGCCTGCGATCACCGAGGGGATGGCCTTGCGCAGCGGCATATCCAGGAACGCCGCCGCCAGCGATCCCGTCCACGCCCCGGTGCCGGGCAGGGGGATGGCCACAAAGACGGCCAGCCCCAGATATTTGTATTTGGTTACCCGCTGGCCCTTCAGATGGGCTTTGCGCTCCAGCTTGTCCACCAGGCTGTTCAGCCGGGGCATCCTCCGGCGCATCCACTGGAAGATGCGCCGGATATAGACGATGATGAAGGGGACGGGGATCAGGTTGCCGATGACGGCGGCGATAAACGCCACCCACACCGGAAGCCCCAGGGTCACGCCGAAGGGGATGCCCCCCCGCAGCTCCACCACCGGGATCATCGAAAACAGCATGGTGAGGGTGAATTCCCCGGCCATGGTCTCCGTCAGCCACTGCAAACTCAATTCCATGGTTCGCTCCTTTTTACGCCAGCACCGGTTTCAGGTACTTGCCCGTGTAGCTCTCGGGGTGCTTGGCAACCTCCTCCGGCGTGCCGGTGCATACCACGCTGCCGCCGCCGGAGCCGCCCTCCGGGCCCAGGTCGATGATATGGTCCGCCGTCTTGATGACGTCCAGGTTGTGCTCTATGACCACCACGGTGTTTCCCTTGTCCACGAACCGCTGGAGCACCTCCACAAGCTGGTGTACGTCTGCGGTGTGCAGCCCGGTGGTGGGCTCGTCCAAAATGTAGATGGTGGACCCGGTGGACTGCTTGGACAACTCGGTGGCCAGCTTCACCCGCTGGGCCTCGCCGCCGGACAGGGTGGTGGAGGGCTGGCCCAGCTTCACGTAGCCTAAGCCAACCTCTTTCAGGGTCTTGACCCGGTTGTACAGCTTGGGCAGGTTCTCGAAGAAGGGAAGGGCTTCCTCCACGGTCATTTCCAGCACCTCGTGGATGTTCTTGCCCTTGTAGCGCACCTCCAGGGTCTCCCGGTTGTACCGCTTGCCTTTACAGACCTCGCAGGGCACATAGATATCGGGCAGGAAGTGCATCTCAATTTTCAGCAGGCCGTCGCCGGAGCAGGCCTCGCACCGTCCGCCCCGGACGTTGAAGGAGAACCGGCCCGGGCCGTAGCCCCGGGTTTTTGCGTCCTGGGTGGAGGCGAACAGCTCCCGGATGTCGTTGAACAGCCCCGTGTAGGTGGCGGGGTTGGACCGGGGAGTGCGCCCGATGGGGGATTGGTCGATGGCGATCACCTTGTCCAAGAACTCGATGCCGTCCATGCCGTCGTGCCTGCCGGGGCGGGCCTTGGTGCGGTTCAGCTCCGCGCCCAGGCGCTTGTAAAGGATCTCGTTGACCAGGGAGGATTTGCCCGACCCGGACACGCCGGTAACGGCGATGAACGTCCCCAGGGGGAAGTCCACGTCGATGTGCCGCAGGTTGTTCTCCGCCGCGCCGCGCACGGTGAGGGTGCGGCCGCTGCCCTTCCGGCGCTCAGCCGGGACGGGCACCTTCCGCCGCCCCGCCAGGTAGTCGCCGGTGACGGAGCCGGGGGTGTCCATCACCTGCTGGGCGGTGCCGCAGGCCACCACCTGCCCGCCGTGAACCCCCGCGCCGGGGCCAATGTCCACGATGTAGTCCGCCGCCCGCATGGTGTCCTCGTCGTGCTCCACCACGATGAGTGTGTTGCCCAAGTCCCGCAGGTGCTTCAGCGTCCCCAGCAACAGATCGTTGTCCCGCTGGTGCAGGCCGATGGAGGGCTCGTCCAGGATATACAGCACGCCCATCAGGGAGGAGCCGATCTGTGTGGCCAGGCGGATGCGTTGGCTTTCGCCGCCGGACAGAGTGCCCGCCTGGCGGGTGAGGGTCAGGTATTGCAGACCCACCGACCGCAGGAAGCCCAGCCGGGAGCGGATCTCCTTCAAGATCTGGTCGGCGATCATGGACTGCGTTTCGGTGAGGGTGATGGTGTCCAAAAAAGCCAGCGCTTCGTCCACCGGCTTTTCGCAAAAGTCGTGGATGGAGCTGCCCCCCACTGTGACGGCCAAGGCCTCCCGCTTGAGCCGCTTGCCCTGGCAGGTGGGGCAGGGGCATTCGCTCATGCACTCCTCAATCTCCCGCTTCATGGCGTCGGACTGGGTCTCCCGGTAGCGGCGCTCCAGGTTGTTGACGATGCCCTCGAAGGGCTGGTACAGGGTGCCCTTGCCCCGGGGCTGGTCGTAGTTCAGGGTGAGCTTTTCCCCCTTGGTGCCGTAGAGGATGATGTCCATCACCTCGTCGGACAGCTTTTCTACCGGGTCGGTGAGCTTGAAGCGGTATTTTTTCGCCAGCGCGTCAAAATACATCCGGGAGATGCCGTCGGATTTAATGTGGTTCCAGCCGGAGGCGGTGATGGCCCCCTCCAGAATGGACAGGGAGCGGTTGGGGATGATGTGCTCTGGGTCGATCTTCATCTGGCTGCCCAGGCCGGTGCAGGTGGGGCAGGCCCCGAAGGGGTTGTTGAAGGAGAACATCCGGGGGGTGAGCTCCTCGATGGACACGCCGCAGTCCTCGCAGGCGTAGTTCTGGGAGAACAGGATGTCCCGCTCCTCGTCCCCCAGGACGTTGATGATGACGATGCCGCCGGACAGGTTGGAGGCGGTCTCCACGCTGTCGGTGAGGCGGCGGGCCACGTCCTCCCGGATGACCAGGCGGTCCACCACGATCTCGATGGAGTGCTTGCGGTTCTTGTCCAGTTTGATCTCTTCCGTCAGGTCGTACAGCGACCCGTCCGCCCGCACCCGGACGTAGCCGGATTTTCGCGCGTCCTCAAACACCTTGTTATGCTCGCCCTTTTTCCCCCGGATGACGGGGGCCAGCACCTGGATGCGGGTGGCCTCGGGCAGCGTCATCACCTGGTCGATGATCTGGTCGATGGTTTGCTGCTTGATCTCCTTGCCGCAGTTGGGGCAGTGGGGGGTGCCCACTCTCGCCCAGAGCAGACGGAGGTAGTCGTAAATTTCCGTCACCGTGCCCACGGTGGACCGGGGATTTTTTGACGTGGTCTTCTGGTCGATGGAAATGGCGGGGGACAGGCCCTCGATGTAGTCCACATCCGGCTTCTCCATCTGGCCCAGAAACATCCGGGCGTAGGAGGACAGGGACTCCACATACCGCCGCTGGCCCTCGGCGTACAGCGTCTCAAAGGCCAGGGACGACTTTCCTGACCCGGACAGCCCCGTGAGCACCACCAGCTTGTCCCGTGGGATGGTGACGTCGATGTTTTTCAGGTTGTTCTCTCTCGCGCCTTTGATGACGATCTTATCCTGCATGGGTATGGTTCTCCTTGTCTGTTCAAGATTTGAGTCTGGAAAACAGCATAACAAAACATTTTTTAATGTCAAGCCCCGTTTTGATGAATTTTTTTGAAAGAATGATCAAATGCCGGGGCGTTCAGCCGTCCGCCAGCTCCCGCTGCACGTATTTGGGCAGCTTGGACACCACCAGCTCGTAGGACATGTCGCACAGGTCCTTCAGCACCGCGTCGGGCAGTTCCCCGTCCAGCAGGGCGGCGATCCACAGCTTCTTGTCGCAGTAGAAGCCGGGCAGAATCTCCGGGTACTGCTCCCGGAACGCCTCGGCCAGCCGGGGGTCGCACTTCAAATTCACCAGGTCGTGGCCGTTGTACCGCTCGTCCTTCATCCCCCTGGGGGAGCACACCGCGGCGAACAGCTTGCCCCGTACCATGTAGCGGTGCCAGCCCCACTCCAGCTTGAAATCCTTTTCCGTACCGGGCTTGTCCAGCAGGTATTCGTCCAACCACTCATATTTCATAGGTTTGTTCCCCTTTCAAAATACTTCCCCATGGGACACCGACCACTCCCGCCCGTCGTGGCGGGGCCGGAAGGTCCGGCAGCGGTAGTTGATGCCCGCCTTGCGGGCCTGGCTGTGCTGAAGCTTTCGGGGAATCCGGTACAGCGTTCCGCCCTTCGCCAGCTTCGCCCCCGTTTGCTTGAAGAGGAAGGGCACGTCTGCCTCCACGCACTGGCGGCGCAGGTCCAGCACCCATTCGTACCGGCAAGGCCGGGCTTCCGGTCCCGACTCCCCCCCAACCACCACCTGGGTGACGTCCGGCCCCAGCCAGGGGGTCAGGTCGATGGGGCCCAGCAGCGGCTCGCAGGTGATGGATTTGTGCCGAATGGGGGCGGCTTTCAGGATGGGCAGGCGAACATCGGCCCGCCGCTGGTCCTCAGCCGTGGAGCAGATGGCCACATTGTCATAGCCCTCTCCCCAGTCCGGGGGGAGGCAATCCGCCAGCCGGTGGATGCGCTTGGTGATGAAGAAAAAATTCAGGTCCTGCCGCATTTTCATCATGGCCCAGGCCCAGGGCCGCCATTCGTCCGCGTCCTCCAGCAGGAAGTCGGAGGAGAAGCAGGTCCACACCATGTCGCCGGGGGGCACCGTCCAGCTTCCGTCCCGCTTCTGCCGGAGGGGCAGGTCGAAGCTCTTGGTGCGGTAGACCTGCGACGCGTCCAGGCCCCGGCGCTCATCCCCCCGGTAGACGTAGCAGTTGGCGCAGCCGGGGGAGGTCTTGTGGCAGCCGTGCCAGGGATTCCAGTTGGCCATATCAGTCCAGAGCGGCGGCGCACCGCAGGCAGCCGTCCCGCAGCGGGGCGATGGCGGCGAACATCGGCAGGACAATGACAAGCTGATACAGCACGTAGAACAGGATATTCCGGGCGGCAAAGCCTTCTTCCACTGCGGGGGCGTACCCCGCCGCCTCCAATTCGCCGCACAGCCAGACGAGGAAGTCCTCCTTCCACCGCCTGGATTTGCGCACCTGCGTTTCGGCCATGATCCGGTTGGGCTGCTTCGTCATCTCTCTACCCCTCCACAATCACGTCAGCGGTGGTTCCTCCCACCAGGGCGATGAGATCGGCGGGGCGTGCCTCCACCTGGAAGCCGATTTTCCCGGCGGACACGCAGATGGTGTCCTGCTCCAGGCAGCTCTCATGGAACACGGTAGGGAACCGCTTTTTCATCCCCACGGGGGAGCAGCCGCCGTGGACGTAGCCCGTCAGGGGCAGCAGCTCCCTGGCCGGGAGCATGGCGACGGACTTCTCCCCCACCGCTTTGGCCGCCTTCTTCAAATCCAGCGTGTCCGCCACCGGGATGTCGAACACGTAATACCCGCCGGAGGCTCCCTTGACCACCAGGGTCTTGAACACCGCTGCCGGGTCCTGGCCCAGCAGCCGGGCCACGCCCGCTCCGTCAGGGGCGGTTTCGCCGTCATGGGGATAGCTGTGGGGGGCGTAGGGTACCTTTTTCTGGTCTAAGACCCGCATGACGTTGGTTTTTTCCTCTTTTTGTTTGGACATGGTATCACTCCCATACCGCGCAGGCAATGCATGGGCCGTCTTGTCCCATGAGGATGGTAAAATGGTTTGTCCCATATTCTGTCACGGGTAAGCCTTCCCGGGCATAGCGCTTTTCATAGCCGCTGTGGATCAGATACACCCCGTCCCGTTCTGTCCAATCCAGGGAGGTTTGCCGTTCGGAAAAGCCCGCTGTGAACAGATGCGGATGATTCCGCACCGTTTCCTCAAACTCCCGAATGTGCTCATCTACCGTTTTGGAAACGTATCTGGCTCCCGTCCGCTCTAGCAGCAGCGCGTCCGGGCGGAACAGCGCCCGAAAAGCCGCGGCAGGGAAGGGCTCGCCCGGTCCGAAGGAGATGGTCTGGTAAAACCGGGCCAAAAAGTCGTCCGGCATTTATTTCCCCTCCCCACGTAGTTTGATGATCTGATCCCGCAATGCGGCGGCCACCTCAAACTCCAGCATCTTGGCCGCCTCCTTCATCTGCTTCTCCAGGCTGGCGATGGCCTCCATCCGCTGGAGCTTGGTCATCTGGGACAGGTTCTTGTCGTTGTAGTCCGGCTTTTCGTCGGCGGACAGCGCCATCAGCTCCCGCACCGCCTTTTTCACCGTCTTGGGGACGATGCCGTGGGCTTTGTTGAAGGCGTCCTGCTTTTCCCGGCGGCGCTCCGTCTCGTCCATGGCCCGCCGCATAGAGGGGGTGATGGAGTCGGCGTACAAAATCACGATGCCGTCGGCGTTGCGCGCAGCCCGGCCGATGGTCTGGATCAGCGACGTCTCCGAGCGCAAAAAGCCCTCCTTGTCCGCGTCCAGGATGGCCACCAGCGACACCTCCGGCAGGTCCAGGCCCTCCCGGAGCAGGTTGATGCCCACCAGCACGTCGAACTCGCCCAGACGCAGGTCCCGGATGATCTCCATGCGCTCGATGGTGTCGATGTCATGGTGCATGTACCGCACCCGGATGCCCGCGTTTTTCAGGTAGTCGGTGAGGCTCTCCGCCATCTTCTTGGTGAGGGTGGTCACCAGCACCCGCTCGTCCCTTGCCGTCCGCTCCGTGATCTCCCCGATCAGGTCGTCGATCTGGCCGTCCACCGGGCGCACCTCCACCCTGGGGTCCAGCAGGCCGGTGGGACGGATCACCTGCTCCACAATCTGCCCGGACCGCTCCCGCTCATACTCGCCGGGGGTGGCGGAGACGTACACCACCTGGTTCAGCCGTTTCTCAAACTCGTCAAACTTCAAGGGCCGGTTGTCGAAGGCGCAGGGCAGGCGGAAGCCGTACTCCACCAGGGTGGTTTTTCTGGCCCGGTCGCCGTTGAACATGGCCCGGACCTGGGGCAGGGTGGCGTGGCTCTCGTCGATGAACAGGACAAAATCCTTGGGGAAGTAGTCCAGCAGGGTGTGTGGGGGCGAGCCCACGGGGCGGCCCTCGATCACCCGGGAGTAGTTCTCAATGCCGGAGCAGTAGCCCAGCTCCTGCATCATCTCAATGTCGTACATGGTGCGCTGTTTGATGCGCTGGGCCTCAATGAGTTTGTTTTCGCTTTCAAAGAAGGCCACCCGATCCTCCATCTCTTTATAGATGTCCTGGATGGCGGCGTCCATTTTCTCCTTGGGGGTGACGTAGTGGGTGGCGGGCCAGACAGGGATATTGTTCAGCCGCCGGATAGGCGTGCCCGTCACCACGTTGATCTCGCTGAGCCGGTCGATCTCGTCGCCGAAAAACTCCACCCGGATGGCGGTATCCTTCCAGTAGGCGGGCCAGATCTCCACCGTGTCCCCCCGTACCCGGAACATGTTGCGCTCGAAGGCGATGTCGTTGCGTTCGTAGCGGATGGACACCAGCTTCTTGAGCAAATCTTCGATTTTCATGACCGTCCCCACCCGGAGGGCCACCATCATCTTGCCGTAGTCCTCCGGCTCGCCCAGGCCGTAGATGCAGGACACCGAGGACACCACAATCAC
>CAJTTS010000053.1 GCA_910579155.1 uncultured Oscillospiraceae bacterium
GGCGTGGGGCAGGCCGGAGCCGGAGAAGATGGGCAGCTTCTGGCCGCGGACCAGGGTGTTCAGGCCGTCGATGGTGGAAATGCCCGTCTGGATGAACTCGTTGGGGTAGTCCCGGGCGGCGGGGTTCATGGGCAGGCCGTTGATGTCCCGGTACTCCTCGGCCAGGATGGCGGGGCCGCCGTCGATGGGCGCGCCCATGCCGTTGAACACCCGGCCCAGCATGTCGCCGGACACGCCCAACTGGAGGGGGTGGCCCAGGAAGCGGACCTTGGACTGGGCCAGGTTGATGCCCGCGGCGGACTCGAAGAGCTGGACCACGGCGGTGTCGCCGTTGACCTCCAGCACCTTGCCGCGGCGGATGCCGCCGTCGGGCAGCTCCACCTCCACCAGCTCGTCGTAGGTGACGTTTTCCACCATTTTGACCATCATCAGCGGGGACGCGATCTCCTGGATGGTTTTATACTCTCGGATCACAGTTCCTCACCAGCCTTTCTGACGACCTCGTCGATCTCCTGTTCCATGGCGGCGGAGATGCCGGCGTACACCTGGGCGTACTCGTCGGCGGGCACGCTCTTGGCGCGGCCGATGCGCTCACGGGCGGGGATCTCAAACAGCTTGGCGGCGGGGGCGCCCTTCTCGATGGCCACCCGGCACAGCTTGTCGTAGTCCAGGATCATGGCCAACAGCTTCTCCTGACGGTCGTAGCTGGAGAAGGAGTCGATGTCCACGAAGGAGTTTTGCTGGAGGAAGTCCTCGCGGACCATGCGGGCGGTTTCCAGAGTGAGCTGGTCGGCGGGGGACAGGGAGTCCTTGCCGACGAGCTGCACGATCTCGTTCAGGCTGGACTCCTGCTGGAGCACGCCCATGGCCTGCTCCCGGTTCTGGAGGAACTCGCGGCCCAGGTTCTCGTCAAACCAGGGCTTCAGGGAGTCCAGATACAGGGAGTGGGAGGTCAGCCAGTTGATGGCGGGGAAGTGGCGCTTGTAGGCCAGGGAGGCGTCCAGGGCCCAGAACACCTTGACGATCCGCATGGTGCCCTGGGAGACGGGCTCGGCCAGGTCGCCGCCCGGGGGGGACACGGCGCCCACGGCGGTCAGGCTGCCGCGGCGGTCCTCCTCGGACCCCAGGCAGGAGACGGAACCGGCCCGTTCATAGAACTGGGCCAGACGGGAGGCCAGGTAGGCGGGGTAGCCTTCCTCGCCGGGCATCTCCTCCAGACGGCCGGACATCTCGCGCAGGGCCTCGGCCCAGCGGGAGGTGGAGTCGGCGATAACGGCCACGGCGTAGCCCATGTCCCGGAAGTACTCGGCGATGGTGATGCCGGTGTAGATGGACGCCTCACGGGCGGCCACCGGCATGTCGGAGGTGTTGGCGATGAGCACCGTGCGCTTCATCAGCGTCTCGCCGGTGCGGGGGTCCACCAGCTCGGGGAACTCCCGCAGCACGTCGGTCATCTCGTTGCCGCGCTCGCCGCAGCCGATATATACCACGATGTCCACGTCGGACCACTTGGCCAGGGCGTGCTGCATGACGGTCTTGCCGGAGCCGAAGGGGCCGGGGATTGCGGCGGTGCCGCCCTTGGCCACAGGGAAGAACGTATCGACAATACGCTGGCCGGAGGACAGCGGCTTGACAGGGGGATACTTGTGCTTATAGGGGCGGCCCACGCGGACGGGCCAGCGCTGGCTCATGGTCAGGTTGACCTCGGTGCCGTCCTCCTTGACCAGCACGGCGATGGTCTCCCGGACGTTATACTGCCCGGCGGAAACCACGCTCTTCAGCTTGCCGCTGAGGGTGGGGGGCACCATGATCTTGTGGAGCACCACCGGGGTCTCGGGGACGGTGCCGATGATGTCGCCGCCCACCACCGCGTCGCCGGCTTTGGCCACGGGGGTGAATTCCCACTTCTTCTCCAGGTCGATGGCGGGCACCTCCACGCCGCGGGGGAGGTTGTTGCCGTGGACCTTCTCCATGATTTTCTCCAGCGGGCGCTGGATGCCATCGTAAATATTTTCGATCATGCCGGGGCCCAGCTCCACGCTCATGGGGGAGCCGGTGGTCACCACCTCGGTGCCCGGGCCCAGGCCGGAGGTCTCCTCATAGACCTGGATGGAGGCGGAGTCGCCGTTCATGGTGAGGATCTCACCGATCAGGCGCTCGGGACCCACGCGGACCACGTCGGACATGTTGGCGTCCGCCATGCCGGTGGCCACCACCAGGGGGCCGGAGACCTTAACTACTTTTCCCATAGGCTTTCAAAACCTTCTTTCATACATAAGGTCGTTATTCAATCGTAACTCGCAACGCTTTTACAGAATATCCGCGCCAACCGCCCGTTCCACAGACTTTTTGATGTTGGCCATGCCCATGCCCAGGCTGCCCTCCTTGCCGGGGATCAGGATAACGGCGGGGGTCAGCTCGTCCTTATACCGGGCGATGTCCGCATCCATCTGGGCGGCGAACTGCTCGGTGAGGTAGACCACCGCGTAGTCCTCGCGGGCGATGCGGTGGAGAGTGTGGCGGGCCTGTTCCACGTTGTCCACGGGGAAGACCGTCAGCCCCAGGGCCTTGAAGCCCATGACGCTGTCCTGATCGCCCAACACGGCGATTTGATAGCTGTTTGCGGCCATATGCCTCCCCCTCTCTTAACAGTAGGCCCGGCGCAGGCGCTGCCGGATGGTGTTTCCATCGATGCCCGCCATGCGTCCGGTGATGATGATGCGGATGGCGGTGGCCTCTGCCTCCCGGGCGTAGAGATAGGCCACCACGGGCTGCTCCCCGAAGGGGATCATCCGTGCCTTGGCAAGGTAGGCCATCACCGCGTTGTCGCACATCCGCTCGAAGTCGGTGAGGGCGCCTCCGTTGGGGACGGCCAGGGCGGCACCCGCCTCAGCGGCGGCCTTGAACGCGGTGTTCTTGAACACCTTGCCCAGTTCGGCGCCCTTCACCTTGGCGATGGCGTCCGGGGGCACGCTGCCCCCCTCCACCAGCACCGCGCGCAGGAATTCGCCTGCCTTGTCCAGCCTCGCAGCGCGGACCGCGGAGCGCAGATTGGCCCCGTCGATGAGGGTGGTGACATAGCCCTCCAGGAACTTACTGCCGGACTGCTTGGCCAGTACAGCCAGCTCCTCAAAATAGGCCCGGTCCAAGATGATGTCGGCCTGCTGGGGATCGCCGGAGGAGCCCAGCACCTCCCGGGCGTGGCCGATGGCCTCCCGGAATGTGTCGGCATAGGCCCGCAGGTCCTCCCGGCGGTAGTCCTCCGCCAGCTCTGCGGGAGCGTACCGGCCGCCGCCCAGAAGCAGACGGTCCTGGTCCAGCTTCAAGGCCTCGGCTTTGACCAGCGTCTTGGCGTTGTGGTAGTCGTATTTGCAGCGGAACACGTCGATCAGCGCATCGTTGCCTACCGCCTTGCCCATGTCCGCGAACAGCGCGGCCTGTGCGTCGGCCAGCATGGCCTCCAGGGCGGAGAAGGTGACCTCGGGCAGGTCCGGATAGCCGCACTCGCCCAGTACCTTGGCCGCGTCGTTCACGTCCTTGGCGTCGATCATCCGCTCCATCCGCTCGGCGGTGAGCAGCTTGGTCTCCAGCACCCGCACCCGGGCGGAGATGGACAGAAAGTCGTTTTCTTTGATTTTCTTCACGTTTGACAAGGTTTTTCCCCCTTTCCGTTTAACTTGAAGGGGGACGGTCAGTCAAACAGCACTTTGGCCACCTCGCCCGCCAGCGCGCCGCGCTGGAGCCGGATGAGAGTGTCAAAGGTGCAGTTGACCTCCACCGCGCCGTCGCTGAGGATGAAGCCGCCGTCCATGGGGCGGGTTTCCTCGGACAGGGTGAGCATCCCGGTGCCGCTGAGGACGGCGGAGGCCCCGGTGACCACCTTGTCCAGGACGGCGCCCACCTTGGAGCCGGTGACCTCCTCGGGCAGCTTGGGGGAGACCGCCTTGGCCAGCTTCTCGTTGGCCGCCATCACCACTGCCTTGCCCACCTGGGCCCGGTCGGGGGCGGAGAAAATCAGCTTCTCCTTCCCGGTGACGGACGCCTTCACCGCCAGGTCCGCCAGGAAGGCCACGTACTCCTCCCGGGGCAGGTCCAGCAGCTTCTTATGGGCCGCCTGGAAGGCCTCCTCAATCACGTCCTGTTTGGCGGCCAGCACCGCCTTGCGGCACTCCATCTGGGCCGTAGAGTCCAGGTGGCGGGCGCGGGCCTCGGCGGCCTTGCGGCCCTGCTCCAGCACCTCATCCGCCGCCGCCTGGGCCTGGGCCTGGTACTTGGCGGCGACCTCCGCCGCCTGGGCGCGGGCCTGGGCCAGCAGGGCGTCGTTCTCCTGTTTGCCGTCCTCTGCGATGCGTGCGGTAATCTTTTCAATTCCGTTCATGTGTTTGGCTTACCGCCTTTCTGAAATCAAATCGTGACCCATTACAGGGCGTACATCAGCATGAGGATGGTGCCCACCAGGGACAGAATGGCGTAGAACTCCACGATACCGCACATAATGACGCCCTTCATGTAGTCGTCAGGCTTCTTGGCCACGATGGCGCTGACGGAGGCGGCGGCTACGCGGCCCTGAGCGATGGCGGAGAGCAGGCCGCCCAGCATGACGGGCACGCAGGCGAAGAGGATGGCCATGCCGTCGCCCACGGTGAGCTGGGCGGGGCTGCCGGAGAAGAAGCCCAGGGTGAACAGGCCGAAGAAGCCGGCGGCCAAGCCGTACAGGCCCTGGGTGCCGGGAAGGGCCTGGAGGATCATGCACTTGGTGAAGTGCTCGGGGGTCTCGGACAGGACGCCGGTGGCGGCCTCGCCCACCATGCCGGTGCCCTTGGCGGAGCCGATGCAGCACAGGCCGACCGCCAGAGCGAAGCCGATGAAGGCCAGAGCCTGGCCGCCTACCATTTCAAAAAACGCTACCATTTTAGTGTTCCTCCTTCAAAATATCGACATATTTAGTTTCTACTGCCAGAGGACGGAAGGGCTTGCCCCCGTCCTGGTAGAAGCGCCCGAAGAACTCCAGGCACTGCAGGCGCATGGTATGGACATAACAGCCCAGCAGGTTGAGCACCAGGTTCAGGGTGTTGCCGATGATGGCCACGATGATGAAGGGGACCAGGCCGAACACCGAACCCAGGGTGTTGAATACCGAGGCGATGATGGAGCCTGCCATCATCAGGGCCATCAGGCGCAGGTAGGACAGGATGTCGCTGAAGTAGCCGGAGATGCCCTGATAAGCGTCCCAGATCCAGGTGACGGCGCCCAGGGCGCTCTTGGAACGGATGATGCTGCCCGTTGGCAGCAACACCACGCCCAGCACCAGCACCACGATGCCCACGGTGCCCAGCGCGGCGGGAGCGCCCGGGATCATGGGGCCGCCAATGGCCAGGGCCGTGCCGATGAGGATGCAATACCAGGCAATCTCCTGGGTGACGGCGTCCAGCGGGTTGCCGTGGCGGAACTTCTCTTCCACGCTGACGGCCATGCCCACGAACACCTGGATGACGCCCAGAATCATGGAGCCGATCATGACGGTGATGGTGTCGTTGATGGGGGTGAACAGGGGCTTCCAGAACCAGACGAAGGCGCCCGCCGCGTCGTGATAGCCGGGGACGGACGCGCCGGTGAGCTCAAAGAGCTTGGCCAGGAAGTCGCCGAAGAAGCTGCCCGTGAGACAGCCCCAGAAGATGGAGCTGATGCCGCACATGAAGAACATGGACATCATGTTCTTCATGCCACCCTTGGGCCTGGCCTTGGCCAGGAAAAAGGCGGTGCCCAGCACCATCAGCACGCCGTAGCCGATGTCGTTCATCATAAACCCGAAGAACAGAATGAAGAACGGGGCCATCAGCGGGTTGGGGTCCACGGTGTCATAGGCGGGCATGGCGTACATCTCGGTGATGGCGGTGAAGGGTGCGGTGACGGGGTTGTTTTTCAGCTTGATGGGGACCTCGGGGTACTCGTCCTTGGTGGGTTCCGCGATCTCCCAGGCGCAGTTGAAGCCGTCCAGCACCTTCTCCAGCCCGGCCTCATTCTCTGCGGGCAGCCAGCCGTCCAGGACGAAAGCCGCGTCAGTGTCAATGAGCCGGGCCTTATTCTGCTCCCGGCTGATCTCCTGGCTCACCCGGTCCACACAGCGGCGCAGGGCGTCCCGCTTGCCGCCGAAGGCGGCCAGGTCGGCCTTGCACTGCTCCGTTTCACGCTCCAGGGCGGCGATGCGGTTGTCCAGCTTGGCGATGTTTTCCGCCGCCGTCCCCGTCCAGCCCCGCAGGGTGACCCGGGACGCGCCGAAGGGCCGCATGGCCTCGTTACACTCGCTCAGGGCCGAGTGGTGGCAGATCAGCAGGAAGTATTGCAGTTCCCTGTCGCTGCCCGCGCGGATAAGCTGGGCAAGCTCCGTAGCCTGGCCCACCGCCGCCTCCAAGGCGGCGAAATCGGTTTTGCTGGGAACTGAGCAGAAATGTACCGGCACCGTGGCCGTCCCCTCCTCGTCCAAGGGCACGTCCAGGCTGGACCAGGGTTCCAGCGATGCCTTCTGGGTCTGGAGCTTGGCGCGCTCCGCCGCCTTGGCGGCCAGAGCCTGCTCCCCCTCCGTCACCCGGCGGGCGGCGTCCAGTCCGTTGGCGTAGGCGCGGTCGCTGAACAGCTCGGCCTCCGTGACCGTGGGGCGCGGGGTGAACAGCCCGTCCTTGGACGGGGCGTATTTCCGCAGGGTCTCCAGGGCTCCGTTGAGCAACAGGCTCTGCTCCTTTGCCTGCTCCAGCCCCGCCGATTCGGGTTTGGCCAGGCCCTCCCATTCGGGATCGGACAGGTCGATGGCAGGTTCCCGGATCTCCACGCAGCCCAGGCTCTGGAGCTTGCGCAGAAGCTGCTCCCGTTCAGGGCGCAGGGCCAGCAGCCGCAGCCGTTTCATTTTGACAATGGCCATTAGTTGCTCCCTACCCTTCCGACGATCAGCCCGGCGGCCTTGTCAAGGCGCTTGCGGGCGTCCTGCTTCAGCGCCTCGCACCGCGCGGCGTTGTCGGCAAGGGTCTGCTCCGCCTTCTTTTCGGCCTGGAGCTCCGCGTCGGCCAGCATGGCTTTCGCCGCTTCCTCCGCACGGGCTCGCTGGTCCTGGACGAGCTGCCTGCCCGCCCGCTCCGCGTCCGCTACGATGCGCTTGGCCTCCTCCGCCGCCTCGGCCCGCCGCTCCCTCGCGGCCTGTTCCGCCTCAGTGACCTTTTGGATGGCCTCTAAAGACATAACACTTCACCTCTCTTAACTTGTCGGGGGGAGGTAGAGTGCAATCCTCCCCCCATTTTCCTTAAAGATTTTACCATTCCTTTTTCAACTTATCAACCCTTCTTTCAAAATAAAAATAACAAGGCGGCGGATTTGTCATGCGCTCTTGTTTTTGCCGTTTTGTTTTGGTATAATCTAATATCTATGGAACGCGCTCCCTGCTCCGGAGGTTGGCAGAAAGAGGTGGTTGAGATGTATCAGAAGCTGACGCGGATGCTGGCCCCACGCATCGGACTGTACTTCGCCGTGATGCTGGCCTTCGCCGGCGTCACCGCCCTGCTGGGCCACCGGCAGGCGGCGGTGGCGGAGTTGGTTGCCATCGTGGCGCTGCTTGCGGCCTGTCTGGTCTCCGCCCTCCGGCAGCGGCGGGAGGCCGGGCGGTATTTAAAGGAGATCATGGACAGCATGGACCAGGCCACCCGGGACAGCACCCTCAACTGCCCCCTGCCCCTGGTGATGTTCCGGCCGGACACCGACGAGGTGGTCTGG
The DNA here is from genome assembly GCA_910579155.1 of uncultured Oscillospiraceae bacterium. Next base: position 7,759 of record CAJTTS010000053.1, read on the forward strand.
TCCAACGACCGCTTTTTGCGACTCACCGGAGATCAGGAGACCATGTTCGACACCCACCTGGCCGACCTGGCCCCCAGCTTCGACAGCCGCTGGCTGCTGGAGGGCAAGAGCGAGTGCCCGGAAGAGGTGGAACTGAACGGGCGGCGCTACCAGGTGTTCGGCGACATGGCCCGGCCCGCCGCAGAAGCCGGCGAGGGCCTGTTGGCTACCACCTACTGGCTGGACGTCACCGACCTGGCCGACACCCGGGACATCTACAAGGCTACCCGGCCCGTGATGGCCCTGCTGCTGCTGGACAACTATGAGGACGCCATCAAGGGCCTGGATGAGGACATCCGCTCCGCCATCCTCAGCGACATCAGCCGGCGCATGTCCCAGTGGGCGGAGCAGTCCCAGGCATTATTCCTGCGGCTGGACCGGGACCGGTTCCTCCTCCTTTTCGAGGAGCAGTATCTGGCGGATTATAAAGAAGAGAAGTTCTCGCTGCTGGACAGCGTCCGGGAGGTGGTGACCCCCGCAGGCATCCCAGCCACCGTCTCCATCGGCGTGGGGGTGGACGGGGACACCTTCGAGGAACTGTACCGTTTCGCCAACCTGTCTGTGGAGATGGCTCTGAGCCGGGGCGGTGACCAGGCGGTCATCAAAAACCGTTTTACCTTCGAGTTCTTCGGCGGGCGCACCAAGGAGGCCGAGCGGCGCACCAAGGTGAAAAGCCGGGTGATGGCATCCGCCATGGGCGAGCTGGTGGCGGACGCCTCCTGCCTCATCATCATGGGCCACAAGGCCCCCGACTTCGACGCGGCGGGCGCCGCCGTGGGCGTGTGCGCCATCGCCCGGATGAAGGGCGTGCCCCACTATATTGTCCGGGACCACGTGTCCACCCCCGCCGACGACCTGTACGACCGGGTGGCGAAAATGCCCCAGTACGAGGGCGTGTTCCTGGACTCCCAAGAGGCTGTGCTCCGGGCGGACTCCCGTTCGCTGCTGGTGGTGGTGGATACCAACCGGCCCGAGCAGGTGCAGAACCAGGAGCTTCTGGACTCCTGCAATAAGGTAGCGGTCATCGACCACCACCGCCGGGCGGCTACCTATATCGAGGGGGCGGACCTGAACTTCCACGAGCCCTACGCCTCCTCCGCCAGCGAACTGGTGACGGAGCTGATCGGCTACCTGATGGAACCAAGCGACCTGCTCGCCGGCGAGGCGGAGGCGTTGATGGCGGGGCTGATGCTGGACACCAAGAACTTCACCATGCGCACCGGCGGGCGCACCTTCGAGGCGGCGGCCATGCTCCGCCGGGCGGGGGGCGACACCGGACAGGTACGGAAAATATTCCAGACCAACCTGGCCGACGCGGTGGCCAAGTACGGCATCATCCAGAACGCGAAAATCTATCACCAGGACGTGGCCATCGCCGTCTCTACCTACTCCGTGGGCCGGGTGACGGCGGCACAAGCTGCGGACGAGCTGCTGAACATTGCGGGCATCGGCGCGTCCTTTGTCCTCTATCCCGAGGAGGGACGGGTGGTGGTGTCCGGGCGCAGCCTCAGCGACACCAACGTCCAGGTCATTCTGGAGGCGCTGGGGGGCGGCGGCAACGCCGGGGCCGCCGGGGCCCAGATCCCAGACAAGACGGTGAACCAGGTGCTGGGCGAGCTTCACGCCGCGCTGGACAATTATTTTGACGGCGGCGACAGCGAAGAGCAGGAGCAGCCATAAAACAAAATTCCCCGGGGGTTATCACCCATACCGATAATAGGAGGAACTTACAATGAAAGTCATTTTACAGCAGGACGTGAAGGGCCAGGGCAAGAAGGGTCAGATGGTGGAGGTCTCCGACGGCTACGGCCGCAACTTCCTCCTGCCCCGGAAGCTGGCGGTGGAGGCCACCGCCGAGAACGTGAACACCATGAAGATGCAGGACAAGGCCAAGGCCGCCCGCCAGGCCGAGGAGAAAGCCGCCGCTCAGGCCGCCGCGGAGCAGCTCAAGGGCTGCCAGGTAAAAATCCGGGCCAAGGCGGGCCAAGGGGGCCGGCTGTTCGGCTCTATCACCAGCCGGGAGATCAGCGACGAGCTGAAAGCCCAGCACGGCATCGACGTGAACAAGAGCAAAATCGTGCTCAGCGACCCCATCAAGTCCTTCGGCGCTTTTGAAGTCAAGTGCAAGCTGGGCAGCGAGGTGTCCGGCGTCATCAATGTGCTGGTGATCGAGGATAAATGAGAAGCGCGGAGAAGCGGACAGCGAGGGAGCTTGGAGCGGAGCGAGGGGAAAAGCCCGGCCGCCGGCGAGCGGCGGTTTTTGCCCGAGACGGAGGGAAAGCGACCGAGCGCCCTGGCCGCTTCGCAGCGTGACAACACCATTAGTATGAGGAGCTGAGCCCATGCCCGGAGAAGAACTGAACGACCTGCGCCTGCCCCATGCCGTGATGGCGGAACAGGCGGTGCTGGGCTCCATGCTTATCGACGAGAAGTGCATCCCCAAGGTGATGGAACGGCTGAAGCCCGACGACTTCTATATGCGGCAGAACCGGGAGCTATTCCTGACCATATTCACCATGTACAACCAGCTCAATCAGAAAATCGACCCGGTGACCATCGTGGACCGGATGAAGCTGAGCGGGCTGTACGATGATACCGCCACCCTGCCCTATCTCCAGCAACTGATGGAGATCACTCCCACCTCCGCCAACGTGATGGAGTACGCCGACATTGTGGCGGACAAGGCCCTGCTTCGGCGGATCGGGGAGACCTCCGCCGAGCTGGTAGAGCTGGTGCGCAGCGAAAGCGGCACCTCCGCCCAGATTTTGGAGGCTGCCGAACAGCGCATCTACGCCATCCGCCAGGGCAAGGACCTCCAGAGCATGAGCCACATCTCCTCCGTGATGAACGAGGTGTACAACACCATCAAGGAGCTCCAGGCCCAGGGGGGCGAGTTCCCCGGCATCTCCACAGGCCTCATCGACCTGGACCGGCGGATCTCGGGACTCAACAACTCCGACCTCATCATTGTGGCGGCCCGGCCCGGCATGGGCAAGTCCTCCCTGGCCATGAACATCGGCGTGGAGGCAGCCAAGCACTCGGGCAGGAGCGTGGCGGTGTTCTCCCTGGAAATGAGCAAGGCCCAAATCGGCATGCGCCTGCTGGCCACCGAGTCCCTGATGGACAACAAGAAGCTGGCCACCGGTCGCATCGCCGGGGAGGACGAGTGGGGCCGGGTGGCCATGGCGGCGGCCAACCTGAGCCAAGCCAAGCTGTATATCGACGACAACGCCACCCTGTCCGTGGCGGACATCAACGCCAAGTGCCGCCGCATCGACGATCTGGGGCTGATCATCATCGACTACCTCCAGCTCATGACCTCGGCGGGCGGGCCCACCCGGGCCAGCGACAACCGCCAGCAGATCGTGTCCGACATATCCCGCTCCCTGAAGCTGATGGCCAAGGAGCTGAACGTCCCGGTGATCTGCGCCTCCCAGCTCTCCCGCGCCAACGAGAGCCGGGCCGCCACCCAGCGGCGGCCCATGCTGTCCGACCTGCGGGAGTCCGGCGCCATCGAGCAGGACGCGGACATCGTGATTTTCATCCACCGGGACAGCTATTACGACGAGGACACCGACTCCCCCAACCTGGCCGAGTGCATCGTGGCCAAGAACCGCCACGGCGAGACGGGCACCGTGGAGCTGGAGTGGAGGCCGGAATTCACCGTCTTCCGCAGCCTGGCTTACCGGGACGACGACGAGGAGCTGTGATGGATTCCTTCCGCTTTGACCTGATCCCCCCCGGCAGCGGGGTGCTGTGCGCCCTGTCCGGCGGGGCGGACTCCATGTACCTGCTGTGCCGCCTGCTGGAAGGGGCGGAGAAATACGGCTGGTCCGTCCAGGCCGCCCACCTGAACCACGGCCTGCGCCCCACCGCCCAGCGGGATGAGGACTTCGTCCGGGACTGGTGCAAAAAACAAAACGTCCCGCTGTGTACCTGCCGCGACAACGTGGAGGAATATGCCTTCCGGGAAAAACTCTCCGTAGAGGAGGCCGGGCGGATTTTGCGTTACCGCTTCCTGGAAGAGACCGCCTGGGAACTGGGTTGTGCTGAGAACCCCACCCTCATTGCCACCGGCCACCACGCCGGGGACAACGCCGAGACGGTGCTCATGAACCTGATCCGGGGCTGCGGGCTCAAGGGCCTCGCCGGCATCCCCCAGCGCCGGGGGAACATCGTCCGGCCCATGCTGGAGGCGACCCGGAGCGAGATTGAGGCTTATTTGGATGCAAACGGCGTCCCCCACGTGGAGGACGAGACCAATACCGATTTGAATTACACCCGAAACAAAGTGCGCCGCCGGCTGCTCCCCCTGCTGGAGGAGCTGAACCCCCAGGCCGCCGCCCACATCGCCGCCGCCGCCCGCCGGGTGCGGGAGGACGAGGAGGAGCTGTCCCGGCAGGCGGTGTTGCTGGCCGACCAGGGGCTGGACATCCCCGAGGGCGCGGCTATCCCCGCCCATGTGCTGGCGGAGGCCCCAAGGCCCCTGGGCCTGCGGGCCTGCGGCCTGCTGCTGGAGCGGGCGGGGCTGGGCGGCGAGGCGGTCCATCTGGACGCCGTCCTGGCCCTGGCCACCGGGGACGATCCCTCCGCCCGCATCGACGTGCCCGGCGGCGGCGTCCGGCGGCAGTATGATCTGCTGGTGTTTTCCCCCGGGCGTGGGCCTGACCCTGGACCGCCCGCTCCCATGGAGCTGGTGGAGGGGAATTGCCGCTGGGGTAGCTGGAGCGTGACCTGCATCCAGGCGGTGTGCCCGGAGAAGGAATACGTCAGCCCCCGGGAGTTCTACCTGAGGCCGGGGCGTTACCTCATCCGCCCCCGCCGGGAGGGGGACGCGCTCATTCTGGGCAGAAGACCGGAAAAGACCGTAAAAAAGCTCATGATCGACGAGAAGCTCCCCGCCGGACGGCGCAACCGGGTCCCCATCCTGGACCGGGACGGCCGGGCCGCCGCGGCCGGCGGCTTCGGCCCCGACAAACGGCACCTCGCGGAGCCGGGTACGCCGGCCCTGCATATTATTTTAAAGACAGAGGAGAATGAGTTATGATTCATCCAGACGTTGACCAGATCCTGTACAGCGAGGACGAGCTCCGCAGCCGGGTGAAGGAGCTGGGTTGCCAGATCACCGCCGACTACGCCGGGAAAAATCCCATGCTGATCTCGGTCCTCCGGGGCTCCTACATCTTTATGGCCGACCTGACCCGGTCCATCAACCTGGACCTGACCGTGGACTTCATGGTGGTATCCTCCTATGGGGCGGGCACCGTCAGCTCCGGGCAGGTGGAGATCAAGAAGGACCTGTCCGATTCCATCGAGGGCCGGGACCTCATCATTGTGGAGGACATTCTGGACTCGGGCAATACCCTGTACTACCTGATGGACGTGCTCAAGGCCCGCAAGCCCGCCTCCATCCGGCTGTGTACCCTGATGGATAAGCCGGACCGCCGCACCAAGTCCATCACCGCCGACTATGTGGGCTTTACCATCCCCGACGCCTTTATCGTGGGCTACGGCCTGGACTATGACGAGAAGTATCGAAACCTGCCCTATGTCGGGGTGCTCAAGCACTCCGTATACGAAAAATAAACAAGGAGACCACTGATTTTGAAGCAAGTAAGACTGAGCAGCATAGCCCTCTATGCGGCGGTGGTGCTGGCCCTGATGTGGGGGTTGACCATCTTTGCCGGGGGCGGGCGGAACCAGGTGTCCTATTCCACCGTGACGGACTGCTTCCAGCGGGAGCAGGTCACCCGGTTCGTGGTGGACGGCCAGGGCGTACTGTCCCTGGAGCTGGCCGACGGCGCCGTCTACCGCCACCCGCTGGCGGACGTGGACGCTTTCCGGGAGGACCTGGGGCCCCTCTACCAGGACCAGTATGACCGGGGTGTGCTGAAAAGCTACGATTTCAAGCAGGGGTTCGAGCTTCCCCTGTGGCTCATCGTCCTTTTGCCCGCCGTGGTTTCCGCCGCGCTGGCCATGGTGATCTGGATGATGCTGGGCGCCCATCAGCAGTCCTCCCAGAACGGAGGCGGCGGCCAGGGCGGCATGAGCCGGTTCGGCCGGGCCCGTGCCGTGGAAGGCGGCAGTACCGTCACCTTTGCCGACGTGGCCGGGGCCGACGAGGAGAAGCAGGAGCTCCAGGAGCTGGTGGACTTTCTCAAGGAGCCCCAGAAGTTCATCGACCTGGGGGCCCGCATCCCCAAGGGAGTGCTTCTGGTGGGGCCGCCGGGCACCGGTAAGACCCTGCTGGCCCGCGCGGTGGCCGGGGAGGCGGGGGTGCGGTTTTTGTCCATCTCCGGCTCCGACTTTGTGGAGCTGTATGTGGGCGTGGGCGCGTCCCGGGTGCGGGACCTGTTCGACCAGGCCAAAAAGGAGTCCCCCGCCATCGTGTTCATCGACGAGATCGACGCGGTGGGCCGTCAGAGAGGCGCCGGACTGGGCGGCGGCCACGACGAGCGGGAGCAGACCCTGAACCAGCTCCTGGTGGAAATGGACGGCTTCGCCGCCAACGAGGGGGTCATCGTATTGGCCGCTACCAACCGTCAGGACATTCTGGACCCCGCCCTGCTGCGCCCGGGCCGGTTCGACCGGCAGGTGTATGTGGGCAGGCCGGATATGAAGGGCCGGGAGGAGATTTTGCGGGTGCATACCCGGAAAAAGCCCCTGGCCGAGGACGTGGACCTGAAGGAGATCGCCCGTGAGACCACCGGTTTCACCGGCGCGGACCTGGAGAACCTGATGAACGAATCCGCCCTGCTGGCGGCCCGGAAGGACCAACCCTTCATTACCCTGTCGGACGTGCAGGAGTCGGTCATCAAGGTCATCGCCGGGCCGGAGAAGCGCAGCCGGGTGAAGATCCAGGAGGACAAACGCATCACCGCTTATCACGAGGCGGGCCACGCCGTGGTCAGCCACGCCCTGCCAACCCAGGACCCGGTGCAGCAGATCACCATCATCCCACGGGGCGACGCGGCGGGCATGACCATCAACCGCCCCCAGGAGGACCGGGACCACGTCACCCGCCAGCGGCTGGTGGAAACCCTGTCCACCCTTCTGGGCGGGCGGTGCGCCGAGGAAACCGCCCTGGGCTTTGTATGCACCGGCGCGGTGAGCGACCTCCAGCGGGCCACCTCCATCGCCCGTGACATGGTGACCAAGTACGGCATGAGCGAGAAGCTGGGCCACGCCACCTTTACCACCGGCCACGACGAGGTGTTCATCGGCCGGTCCATGGCCCAGGCCAAGCCCTACTCCGAGCAGACCGCCAACCTCATCGACCAGGAGGTTAAAGCGCTGCTGGACGGGGCTTACGCCAAGTGCAAAGAAATATTGGAGCGGGACCGGGATAAGCTGGAGCTGGTGGCCCGGTTCCTGCTGGAGCACGAGACCATGGACGCAAAACAGTTCCAACTGGTATATGACAATCCGGCGGCCCTGACACAGGCCGTCGGCGACACGCGGGAGAGCTGACGCATGGAAAACTGGGAATCCGAAGTGGAGAAAGACCTGGGAGGGGAGCCCTCCCCCGCCGGCCAGGCCCCGGACGCCGCCCCCGAAGGGGAAGCCGGGGCAAAGGCCCGGAGAGATACCTCCGGCGGCAAGGAGCTGTACCTGAATATCCGGGTGCTGGCGGTCATGATGACGGTGTTCGTGCTGATGTTCACCTTTGTGGCCCGGATCATCGTGGTGAGCGGGCCGTCCATGGAGAACACCCTCATCGAGGGAGACCTGATCCTGGTGTGGTCGCTGGGCTATACCCCCCGGCAAGGGGACATTGTGGTGCTCACCCAGGAGAGCTACCAGGAGGACTCCATCGTCAAACGGGTCATCGCCACCGAGGGGCAGAGGGTGGATATCAACTATGATTCCGGCGTCGTCCTTGTGGACGGCAAGGCCCTGGAGGAGGATTACACCAAGGAGGCCATGCACATGCCCTCCTACGGCGAGGGGATCAACCACGTCACCGTGCCGGAGGGGTGTATCTTCGTCATGGGAGATAACCGGAACCAATCCGCCGACAGCCGCTTCCCCTCCATCGGCATCGTGGACACCCGGTGCGTCATCGGCCACGGCATTGCGGTGATATTCCCGTTCCACCACTGGAAGGGGCTGTAAGCCATGTCAGGTCTGATTTCACGCTCCGGCGGTCGTGGGAGGTTTTCCATGAATCTAATGAGTAAACATATATCCAGGCGGCTGCTCTGGTTGGCGTGCCCCCTGGGCGTCGCCCTGGTATGCGCCGCGTTGCGCAATTGGCAGCTTGGCTCCGCTTTTGAGGAGGGCACCGGCTTGGCCGTCCCAGGAGCCCAGGCCAGCGTGATCCTCACCTGTGTGCTGGTGATGTCGGCGGCCTGGTTCACCATTGTGGCCATCTACCAGCCCCTGCCCAAGCGGCCCGCGGGTCCCGCCAAGCGCTGGGACCTGGTATTTTTGGGGGCGGAGGACCCGGTATACCCCGTTCTGGTCATTGTGGCGGCGTTTCTGGCCCTGGCGGCGGCGCCCTTCCTGCTCAAGACCGGGATCGGCCAGTGGCAAACCTACCGGGAGGCGCTGGCCGCCAAGGCTGAAAATCCCAGCGTCCAGCTTCCCAGCAACAACGGAATGCTCACCATCGCCACGGCGGTAGGAGCCCTGCTGTCCTTTCTGGGTCTGTTCCAGATGGGCCGGGACGGGCTGAACGCCGGCCGGCGGGGCAAGGGCGGTTTTTCCGCCACTCTGCCCGGCATCGCCGGGTGCATATGGCTGATGGAGAGCTTCCGGGCCCACGCCGCCAATCCGGTGCAGTGGGACTACGCGCCCCTGCTGCTGGCCATCGTGTGCGGGATGCTGCTCTATATGGATTTCGCCGGGATGTCCACCGGCGCGTCCAGGCCCCGGCGGCTTTTGTGGGTGGCAGCCATGACCCTGGTGATATCCGCCCCCGCGCAGGTATCCGCATTGGCGGAGGGGACTGCGGCCGATATGCTGCTGCTGGGAGCCCAGGCCATGACGGCCATCGCCGTGCTGTGGCGGCTGCCCCCCAACCTGGAAAACCCATCCGCGCTGAAACGCACCCTCACCCCCCGGCCCGGGGAAGCAAGCATACAGGAGGAAACCACCGATGAATGACAGGAAATTTTATATCACCACACCCATATACTACCCGTCCGGCAAGCTGCACATCGGCCACGCCTACTGCACGGTGGCCACCGACGCCATGGCCCGGTACAAGCGGCTGAGCGGCTATGACGTGATGTTCCTCACCGGCACCGACGAGCACGGCCAAAAGATTGAGGACAAGGCCAAGGAGGCGGGGGTCACCCCCCAGCAGTTTGTGGACGATATCGTCACCGCCCCCGGCGGGGTGCTGGATTTGTGGAAGCTGATGAACATCAAGTATGACCGGTTCATCCGCACCACCGACGATTACCACGTGTCCGCCATCCAGAAGATTTTCAAGCAGATGCACGACAACGGCGACATCTACAAGGGAGCGTACAAGGGCAAATACTGCAAGCCCTGCGAATCCTTCTGGACGGAATCCCAACTGGTGGACGGCAAGTGCCCCGACTGTGGCCGGGAGGTGGCGGACGCGGAGGAGGAGGCCTACTTCTTCCGGGCGTCCAAGTACGCGGACCGGGTCCGGGACCTGCTGCTGAACACCGACTTCCTGGAACCCCGGAGCCGGGTAAACGAGATGGTGAACAACTTCATCGACTGCGAGGGCGGCTTGCAGGACCTGTGCGTGTCCCGCACCTCCTTCACCTGGGGCGTGCCGGTGGACTTCGATCCAGGCCATGTGGTCTACGTGTGGCTGGACGCGCTGTTCAACTATATGACTGCGCTGGGTTATCAAAACGATAAATATCACGATGTGGAAAAGTTCTGGCCCGCCGACGTCCACTTTATGGGCAAGGAGATTGTCCGGTTCCATTCCATCTACTGGCCCGCCTTCCTCATGAGCCTGAATCTGCCTCTGCCGAAAAAGGTATACGGCTCCGGTTGGCTGCTGCTGGACGGCGGCAAGATGGGCAAGAGCACCGGCAACGTGGTGGACCCCTACCTGCTGGCGGAGCGCTACGGCGTGGACGCTCTGCGGTTCTTCCTGATGCGTTCCTTCCCCTTCGGCTCCGATGGCAATTTCTCCAACGAGCTGCTGATCCAGACCATCAACGTGGATTTGGCCAACGATCTGGGCAACCTGGTGAGCCGCACCACCGCCATGGCGGAGAAGTATTTCGGCGGCATGCTGCCCGAGGCCCGTCAGGCCGACCCCGAGCTGGACGACAGCTTGATTTCCCTGGCCTCCGGATTGCGGGGACGCTATGAGGAGCAGATGGAGAAATACCAGTTCCACAATGCTCTGGAGGAGATTTTCAAGGTCATCCAGCGGGCCAACAAGTATATCGACGAGAACGCCCCCTGGGCCTTGGCCAAGGACATGGACGCCAACGGCTCCCGCCTTGCCACCGTCCTCTACAATCTGCTGGAGGCCGTCCGGGTGTGTACGGTGCTGCTGCTCCCCTTCATGCCCGAGAGCTGCGACAAGATTTTCGCCCAGATCGGCGGGTCGGAAGCCGCCCGAACCTGGGACAGCGCCGCCCGGTGGGGGGTCCTGCCCGCCGGCGTGTCCGTCGCCAAGGGCGAGAATCTGTTCCCCCGCATCGACATGAACAAGGAGCTGGCGGAGCTGGAGAAGCTCCAGAAGGAGGCCAAAAAAGCCGCCCTGCCCGCCATCGAGATCGAACCCCAGTTGGAGGAAAAGGTGGACTTTGACACCTTCTGTAAATCCGACTTCCGGGCTGTGAAGGTGAAGGACTGCCAGAATGTGAGGAAGTCCGATAAGCTGCTGAAGTTCACTCTGGACGACGGAACGGGCACAGACCGCCAGATCCTGTCCGGGATCGCCAAATGGTACAAGCCGGAAGAGCTCATCGGCAAGACCCTGGTGGCCATCGTCAACCTGCCCCCCCGCAAGATGATGGGACAGGAGAGCCAAGGCATGCTCATCTCCGCCGTGCATACTGAAAAGGGCGAGGAGTGCTTGCACCTGCTCATGGTGGACGACGCCATCCCCGCCGGGGCCAAGCTGTGCTGATATCTCTTTTCACCGCCTGAAAGCGGTAGACATTGCCGTATGGTTGTGTTATAATGTCAGCGGTCGATTTTGCGCCGCTATTTCGGCCGTAAACCGTAAAACGGCTTGTAATCATGGTACAATAAATCCCGCCGTGGAGCCGTTTTCACGGCGGGATCATTTTTGAGAAAGAAGTGTGATGGATATGAAACGGTTGCTCTCTCTCCTTTTGGCATTGGTGATGCTGTTTTCCCTCACGGCCTGCTCGGAGGACGGCTTGACCCTGAACCCCAACAGCAAAACCAGTCCCCCCAGCACGGACGAGGTCAAGGACGACAACAATGACACCGGCGAGGATGGTCTCATCCTCCCCGACGAGGACGGCCTTGCCGTGGGCTATGAGGGCGACACCCTGCACACGGCTTTCTTCGACATGACCATCGACAATCCCCGCACCTGCGAGGAGTTCGACGGCCTCACCCCCACCGAGGGCTACAAGTTTCTGGTTGCCGACCTGACCCTGTACAATTACACCGACCACACCCAGCCCATGTTCGACACCGACTTCGAGGTAGTCTGGGACTTGGACGACGACGACGCCTGGGCCTGGCCCGAGTGCGACGAGGTGATGGGCGACGACGGCGAGACAGACTACTTCGTCAGATCCGAGCAGCAGATCCCGGTAAGCTTCAATCTCGGCATCCACAAGACTCAGACCGGCGTGCTGCTCTACCAGGTTCCCGTGGACACCCAGGACTATTTCATCACCTTCTACGAGGTGTTTGAGGACGGCACCGACGAGGGCCAGTATGGGGACGCCTTCTATGTCCGGTTCAGCGAATGAGCATCACGCTGTTCGACACCCACGCCCACTATGACTCCCGCAAGTTTGACGCCGACCGGGATGAGGTGCTGTCCGCCCTCCCCGGCCAGGGCGTGAAGCTGGTGGTCAACCCCGGTTGCGATCTTGCCAGTTCCGCCACGGCGGTGGAGCTGGCAAACCGCTATCCCTTTCTCTACGCCGCTGTAGGCGTCCACCCGGAGGACTGCGGCGGGTGGACCGACGGGGACGTGGATGAGTTGCGGAAGCTGGCCGCCCGGCCCAAGGTGGTTGCCATTGGGGAGATCGGTCTGGACTACTACTGGCCGGAAAACCCGCCCAGAGAGCTCCAGCGGCGGGTGTTCCGGGCGCAGATGGCCCTGGCCCGGGAGTTGGACCTGCCCGTCATCGTCCATGACCGGGAGGCCCACGGGGACTCCATGGATATCATTCGGGAATTCCCGGAGGTTCGCGGGGTGTTCCACTGTTTCTCCGGCAGCGCGGAAATGGCCGGAGAGCTGGTGAAGCTGGGTTGGATGATCTCCTTTACCGGCGTGCTCACCTATAAAAATGCCCGCAAAGCGGTGGAAGCGGCCCAGGCCATCCCCATGGAGCGGTTGATGATCGAGACCGACAGCCCTTATATGGCCCCCGTCCCCTACCGGGGCGAGCGAAACCACTCTGGAAACGTGGTCCACATCTGCCGGCGGCTGGCGGAGATCAAGGGGATGGATCTGGAGCAATGTTCCAAAGTAACCCTGGAAAATGGCTGCCGTTTCTTCCAGATACGAGTTTGAAAAGGATTTTTGTGGAAGCTGATGAAAAAATGTTCCGAAATGTGTCCCTTTTCGGATTTTTTTCAAAAATCCATTGACAGTTTCTGACGCTAATGTTATACTAACAATGGTTTTGATGTATGAACTGATTTGTGTTCGCCCCTTCGTACAGTCGAAAGGGGCGAACTTTTTTCTTCTACTTTCAAAACGAAATTTTTTACAAATTAGGAGGAATCAGGAAATGAACGGTACTGTGAAATGGTTCAACGCTGAAAAGGGCTACGGCTTCATCACCCCCGAGGATGGCTCCGAGGACGTGTTCGTCCACTTCTCCGCCATCGTGGCCGAGGGCTACAAGAAGCTGGTGGAGGGACAGAAGGTCACCTTCGAGACCGAGCCCGATCCCCGCGGCGCCAAGGGCGTGCGCGCCACCAACGTGGTCGCCCAGGCCGAGGCGTAACGTTCTCAGTAAAAAAGCCTGCCGCGTTGTGGGGCGGTGACGTAAGAAAACATTTATAGCGAGGGTCGGCGTGGCGTTAAGCTGCGCCGACTTTCGCATTGTCATTGACTTGGGCAGTTTGGGATTGTTCCCGCGCTCCCTCAAAATCAAACGCACCAATGAAGTTGTAGACAATCTCAATCTCCCGGATTTTCACTCGCTTCTGCTGTTCGTCAGTGGTGTAGGTGTCGGACACTCTGATCTGCTCCACAAACTCCCGCAGGATGGTGGCGTCAAGCTGGGTCATGTCCGTGTACTTCTTCACCACAGAAATGAACTTTCTGACGTTGGTTTTCTTCTGCTCCTGCTGTTTCACTTCCTGCGCCAGCGTTTCTACAACGGCCTTTAACTGTGCCTGCTCCTGTTCGTAGTCACGGGACAGTTTGATGAAGCGGTCGTCCGACAGCTTGCCAGTGATGTTGTCCTCGTAAATCCGCTTGAAGATTACATCCAATTCCGCTATCCGCTTTTCAGACTGTGCAAGCACGGCCTTTTTCTGCGCCAGGGCCTTGTCACGCTCCTGCTGGCTCCGTTCCGCCGCCCGCTGGATAAAATCATCCTCATGCTGTGTCACATAGGAGATTGCTTCCCGCAGGTTCCGCAGTACGATTTCTTCCAGGACTACCCGGCGGATGGAGTGGGTCGTGCATAAGGTACGGTCTTTGCGATAGGTGGAGCAAATGTAATATTCCTGCTCCGGCTTGAAGTGGTTGGCCCGGCAAAGGTACATCTTGCCGCCGCAATCAGCACAGTACACCAGCCCGGAGAACATACCCATGTCCCCCATCTTGGTCGGGCGGCGTCTGGCCTGCCGGATATTCTGCACGACCAGGAACACGCTTTCCTCAATAATCGCTTCTTGAGTATTTTCAAAAATCACCCATTCAGACGGATTGTTCCAAACCTTTTTCTTGCTCTTAAATGACGGCTTGGAGGTCTTGAAGTTCACCGTATGGCCCAGGTACTCAACGCGCTCCAAAATACGGGAAACAGTTTCGTTTGTCCACTTGTAGGGATTGGCCGTAGGCGCATTACAGACCGGCAGGCCCTTTTCGTGGGCGTAGGCCGTAGGGTTCAATACCTTGTTCTGTTGCAGCCACTTGGCGATCTGCGTCGGCCCTAAACCGTCCACACACAGCGCAAAGATTTTCTGTACAACAGCCGCCGCTTCCTCGTCCACAATCCAGCGTTTCTTGTCCTCCGGGTCTTTCATG
>CAJTTS010000054.1 GCA_910579155.1 uncultured Oscillospiraceae bacterium
GGTTTAGAGCGGGGGAAAATCCGGAGATAACATCAAAGGATTACCTATCGCTATAAATCCGCATCCCCGGATTGAAACCGGGCAAGAGTGTGGTGGTAACTGAGGTCCGAGCCCCTGCAGGTTTCATTTTGGATACCCAGTCTCAAACGGTTCAGATCAAAGAGGGGAAAACGGTTAGTTTAACCTTCAAAAATCAGCCTAAAGGCGCCCTGATTATCCAGAAGCGCGACAGTCAGACCAACGCTCCCCTGAGCGGTGCAGAGTTTCGCATCACGACCGCCGCAGGTTGTGAAGTGGGTCTTGACGGTGTGATTGGCACATCCACCTTGACCTCTAATGGCATCTTTACCACAGACGCTCAGGGCGAGATCCGCATTTCCAATCTGGCTCCCGGAGCGTATGTCATCAATGAGATCAAAGCGCCGGACGGCGGGTATGTCATTGACACGCCGTCCACCAACGTGGTCATTGGGCAGGGTGGCGACACACAGACTGTCATCATCAAAAACACTCGCAAGGGTGGCCTGATTATTGAGAAGTACGACAGCGTGACCAAGCAGCCCTTGTCCGGCGCTCAGTTCAAAGTGATGACAGCCAACGGAGAATTGACCCCCGACAACGAGGGCATGACCTCCTCCAATGGTCTCTACACCACTGATGTCAGCGGTCAGATCGTGTTGTCCAAGCTGCTCCCCGGCACGTATGTGGTGTCTGAGGAAAAAGCCCCGGACAATTACCGCAAGGATCCCACCCCCCAAACTGTGGTGGTCAACACTGGGGACACCCAGACCATCCGGTTTTATGATGATCCGCTGTGTACCCTAACCATCCTAAAGCGGGACGCTGTGACCAAGAAGCCGCTGCGGGGTGCTGAGTTTATGGTGCGGGACAGCTCCGGCCAGGTGATCGGCCCCAACAACGGCCTCTATACCACCGGTACGGATGGCACCGTCACCGTCACCGGGCTGGCCCCCAATTCGACTGTGGTAGTCTCCGAGAAAAAGGCCCCACCGGATATATTCTGGACGAGACGCCCAAGAGCATCGTGGTACGCACCGGCGTGGCCAACAGCCTGATTTTTGACAATGAACCCGGCACTACGCTGATAATCCGAAAGTTTATCGAGGGCACTGAGAACGAGCCTTTGAGCGGCGTATGCTTTAAGGTTGTAGACGGTAGCGGCGCAGCCATTGGTCCTGATGATGGCGTTTATTACACCGATAAGGCAGGGGAAATTGTGCTGGAAGGCATTGAGCCTGGTACAACCGTCATTGCCCGCGAGATCAAGACTGTGGAGGGCTACGTTCTCGATGGCACGCCCCAGGACATCAAAATCGAGGGTGGACGTGTGCAGCAGCTCACTTTCTGGAACGCCAAAGCGGGAACGCTGGTAATCCAGAAAAAGGACAGCGTGACCGGCGCTCTAATCTCTGGGGCGCAGTTCCAATTGACGTATGCCAACGGCGGTTATGTGGACAATGACAACGGGCATCTTTCCTCCAATGGCCTCTATACTACTGATGACAAAGGTGAAATCCGCATCTATGGTATCACCGGGACAGTGGTAGTCAAGGAGACCAGGCCCGCCCCAGGCTATGTCATCGACCAGAGTACCCAGACTCAGACGGTCACCGTCAACCCGCTGGATACCCAGACACTCACCTTCCTGAACGAACCTCTGTGCAGCCTGACGCTGACCAAGTTGGATTCTGTCACGGGGAAGCCTGTCCCCGGAACCGAGTTCACGGTCAAGGATGGGAACGGCACTATACTGGGCCGTTATACCACCGGCAAGGATGGGACTGTAACGGTTACCGGGCTTGTACCTGGCAGCACCGTGGTGGTCACCGAAACCAAGGTGCCGAGTGGCTATGTCCTCAATTCCACACCTCAGACCATCGTTGTCAAAAACGGCTCTAACACCGTAAACAGCGGAACCGCAGGTGGGACCACCAACGTCAATCCTGGCGGCAACCCCAGTATTGGTGGCGGGAACAACGGCGGCAATGACCTCACGTTTGAGAATGATCCCAAGACCCGGCTGATCATTGAGAAGTACATCACCGGCACCACCACTCCCCTGAAGGGCGTGACCTTCCTGGTCACTGAGTCCAACGGGCAGGTGCTGGGCAGCGCCAACGGCGAGTATGTGACCGACGAGAATGGCCGGATCGTGATTGAAGGGCTGGAACCCGGCGTGACCATCGTGGCCAAGGAAATCCGCAGCCTGGACGGCTATGTGCTGGACACTACGCCTAAGACCATCCAGATCAAAGTCGGGGACGCTCAGACCCTTAAATTTTATAACTCCCCTGTGGGCGGTTTGGAATTGATCAAAGTTAGCGAGAATGACAAAACCAAGCGGCTCGCCAATGTGACATTTGAGATTCGGAAGATGGACGGTGGCCTTGTGGACACCGTGACCACGGACAGCAATGGGCGTGTCCATGTCTCGCTGGAAGCCGGAAATTACTATGCGGTTGAGATTGAGACCACCAAGGGCTTCAAAGTAGATGCCACTCCGCACTATTTTACCATCCGGGACAATGAGACGACAACCCTGACCGTGACGAACAAAGCCTTCTCTGGGCTCATCATCCATAAAATCGACAGTGTTACTGGCAAGGGGATTTATGGTGTGAGCTTCCTAATCTATGATAGCAGCCAAAAACCCATTGATCAGGTGACAACCGATCAGAACGGATACATCTATTTGGATAGCCTGGACTTCTCCGGCAAAATCTTTGTTCGTGAGATGGAGAACAAGGGCTACATCGCGGATACCCAGCTCAAGACCTTCTATATCAAACCCGGCGAGACCACTGAGATCACCTGGAAGAATACGCCGATCATGGGTCAGATCCAGATTTGGAAGAAGTCCGCTGACGACAACCCCATCAACGGTTTCCCCGCCGGCACGCCGCTGGAGGGCGCTGTGTTTGAGATCTATGACAAGGCCAACCGCCTGGTTGATACAGTCAAGAGCGACAAGAATGGCCTGGCAGCGTCTAAGCTTCTGCCTTTGGAGCGGTACACCGTGAAGGAGGTCACAGCACCTCCCTACTATTCTGTAAACAGCGAGCCCGTTACCGTCTGCCTGGAACATGAGGGCCAGATTGTTCAGATCGAGGTGCGGAACACCAGTGTCTTCACCAATGTATCCGTCCACAAGAGCGGCTACAAAGAGGTGGTTCCTGGCCAGTCGATCCGCTATCAATTCTCGGACATCGCAAACCACTCCACAGTTCCTCTGGACAACTTCTATTGGCGGGACACGCTCCCCACAGACGCTGTTCGGCTGGAAAAGATCATCACCGGCACATGGACTGGGCGGCTCAGCTATAAGGTGGTTTATCGGACAAATACCAGCAGCGAATACCGTACCCTGGCTGATAACCTGAACACAGCCCAGAACTACACCCTGGATGCGTCCTCCGCAGCATTAGGACTGGCCAGCAACGAGTATGTCACCGAAGTCATGTTCCTCTTCGGCCGTGTACCGGCCGGCTTTACCCAGTTGCAGACGCCCTACATCTATTGTAAAGTCCTGCCGGGATTGGCCCATGAATATCGGTTTGCCAATAAGACCGATGTGGGTGGACTCTGGCAAGGCAACTGGGTCATGGCAGTTGATCGTTGGGTGACCATCGTCTACAACAAGACTACCACACCCACACTGCCCCGCACTGGATACTAATTCCCAAAACACCCCCTGGCGGGGATGGCCACTCCGGCCGTCCCCGCCGCCCCATGAGGTAACTGAATATGCTAGATTGGATATTTGAAGGTATAGCAAACTGGGTCGCCAGCATCATGACCCAGCTGATGGACGCTGTATCCGGTCTCTTCCTGGACGCCCTTGGCACCGATATGACGGCGATGGAGGAGTATTTCCCCTTTATCGTCAGTGCCTATAATATCATTCAATATACCGCCTGGGCCATCCTGTTCCTGACCGTAGTATGGCAGCTCTTCCGAGCGTTTGGCGGTCCGCTCACTGAGGCTGAAAACCCCTGGCACTTACTGATTCGAGGCGGCATTTTCGCTGTGCTCATTGCTTATTCCAAGCCCGTGTTCAGTATGGTGCTGGATATTGCGAGAGCCCCATACCTTGCGCTCATGGACTCGGCAATGGATCCCGGCGATTTTACCTTCGCGGGGATTGAGCAGGCGCTGAGCAATGGGCTGGTCACCTTTGTGTCAATGGTGTCGGTCGTTGGCCTGCTGCTGCTTATCATCATGATGATAGCATTGGCGTGGAACTATTTCAAGCTCCTATTAGAGACAGTAGAGCGTTATGTCCTGGTGGGGGTCCTTTGCTACACTTCGCCATTGGCCTACTCAATGGGCGCCTCCAAGGCAACCTCCCGCGTATTCCAGTCATGGTGCCGTATGGTGGGCTCCCAACTGCTTCTGCTGGTACTTAATGTCTGGTTCCTGCGTGCGTTCAACTCCTCTGTGGGGCAATTCGTTGCCAATGGAGGAGCGCTGACCACCGGCAAAGGCAGTATCTTTCTGTGGCTGTTCTGCGCATTGGCATTACTGAAAATTGCCCAAAAGTGTGACAGTCACCTGGCAGCGCTGGGGCTTTCCGTCGCTCAAACCGGCAGCAGCATGGGCATGGAAATGCTGATGGCAGCCCGTATAATTACTGGTTTTTCCAAAGGCGGCGGGCAAAATGCTTCCTCGACATTCGCGGGCGCTGGACGCAGCGCTGCTGGGACGGCTGGAACTGCTGCTGGCTCGGGCGGCATCTTCTCCGGTTTCGCAAACCGCTACAAACCGAACAGCTTTGTTCGGGACGCGGTAGTGGACGGCGGTTCCCGCATGGGCGCAGGCGGCAGTGTTGGTTTCGTGGGCCGGGCCTTTGGCGGGATAGCTGCCCGCAACGGCGCCACACTGACTTCCGATTCCATTTCCTCTGTGGCCAACAAACCGTCCAAATTCTCGGGGACAATTGCTGGCGAAATTGCGGATCGCAGTCTCCCCAACTATATGCCACAGCTTGCAAACGGGCCGACCTCGGGTATGAACTATTCGAATACTCAAATCACCGGCGGGCACATCAGCACTACCGCCACCGGGCCGGACGGCCGGCAATCCAATGTGGAATTGTTCAACTCCTCGCAGTATGACCGGCCTGAAACTCCGCATACTGTGGTGAATGCCGCAGATGGAAGTCAGTGGTATCAGGTTGCGTCTGGTGAGGGCATGGGTGCATTTTATGCTCCTCCCGCCTTTACCGGCGATCAGTCTGAAGCCGCCCAGGTTTCCGAGGCATTCCCCAACGCCCCCGAAGGCACATTACTGCGCCAGTCTGGCGAAGGCACACTGGAAGCCAGCTACCCGGACGGCAGCAACGCCACATGGTACAGCAGCGCCCATTATCAGGAGCCCGATGCACCCCATGAAACAATCCAGGGCGCCAACGGTTTGGATTGGTACGCCATGACACCCCATGCCGCCACGCCGCAGTTTGATACTGGTGCTGAAACAGAAGCTTTCATCAATCCGGATGCAGGTATCGGGACAAACGGGAACACATCCGGTACTCCTATCGGCTCCAATGGTTCTGAAACGCCTCTCGACGCCCCTGCCGGCGGCATCCCTGGTGGGCCAGCCTCCAACGCTTCTGCTGATATTCCCGCCGGTGGTACAGTCGGTTCGATGACTGGAGTTCCTGGCGGCGGCATAGGTGAAATGCCACCTGCGGCATCCCACGAGGGCGGTTTCTCAGGCGGGGCTGTCGGTGATGCGGGCTCCACCATTCCGTCTGGCGGCACATCCATACCTGATTCGTCTGCGTTTAGCGGCGGGCAGACCGGTGCCCCCGTAACAGGGAATATCGCGGCCTATAACCAAGCGCTGTTTGGACAGTTTATGCCAGGTTATGATCGCCCAGTGGTTTCTATTGACAGTTCCAGGGCCGAAGACGGCATTCTGGAAGTGCGGCATGAAGATGGGTCCGGCACAGCCTTCTATGACCGGACAATGTATCAGCCGCCCAGGGGCGACCACCATGTCTTTGAAGACAGCAGCGGCGGTCAGTGGTATGCAATCCCCGGGACGCCTGCAGTGGAACGGCGGCCGGTCTATCAGGATGGCAAGCCGGTCTATGAGAAGGATGAACTGAAGACCATCAACGTAGAAACCATCCGCTACAAAACAACGCCGGCACGCTACGCAGAGCCTGTGCGCCGCCCGGCACGAGAACGAAAAGCACCCAAGAAGAAGACCTGAAGTTAGGGCGGGCATATCGCTTTGATATGCCCGCCTCCATTTTATGTGCAAGGAGGGCTAACCGTTATGTACGATGATCAGCAGCAATTGGGTGACGGCCAAGACAACTACCTGCAAGGTGCGCAAAAAATGGCAGAGGCGGCAAAGCAAGCAGGTTCTGCTTCTGCGGCAAGTGCGGCAGGTGAAGCTGCAGCCAATGCGGCCGCAGCAACGGTAAAGGCCAGTGTTGAAGGCGGGAAGGCTGCGGCGGAAATTGCGGCAGGGACTGCTGCAGGCGGTCCCTGGGGCGCCGCGCTCTCTGCGGCATGGTCGCTGCGGCACACCTTGTTTAAGGTCTTGGTGTTTCTCTGCCTCTTTCTGCTCTTTATCATCGTCACAGTGGTTTCCCTGCCGTCCATTGTGACCAACAACATTTTCCATCTCGACCCGGATACGGTAGACCCCAATGGTCCCACGGAATTGGCCGCAAATTTTGACAATCTTTCCACGACCGTCTCAGCCTGCATCCAGAGCGGATATGACGACGCTCTGGCACGAGTTGAACAGATCATCTCTGCTGGCGGATATGATTATGACTTGTCGATGGAAGCGCTGGTCAACAACGGCCTTGTTTCCACAGACTATGATACCTGCTACACTCTCGCCGCCTATTCAGCCTCCCTGGAGCAGAGAGGCACTTCCAAGGGCGATCTTCAAACAAAACTCCAAGCTGTCCGCGGCCAAATGTACGCAGTTACCTATGAGGAGAAGGAGACACAGGTAACAGTTCCTGCGTCAGAAGAAGGGGGCGACCCGGAAACAAAGACAGTGAAATATGCCGTCTGCACAATCCACCCCTTTGACCAATCTGTCATATTGACTGCGTTTGGTATTGATACAGACGCACAGTACAGCCAGTTCAATATCACCTATGGCGAAGCGATCCTAAATATGTCGAACGCATTGAAGATGACCATGTACGGAACGCTGACCAATGGTATGGTGCCTCCTATCACGGATGCTGAACTGAATGCGTATCTAAACAGTCTTACATGCAGCGGCGCCCGGAAAGAGCTGATGCGGGCGGCCCTGTCCCTGGTGGGCCGCGTTCCATATTTTTGGGGTGGAAAGAGCGCCCCTGGCTGGAACGAGGCATGGAATACCCCCCGGCTGGTGACAGCGGCAGGTTCCAGCAGTTCTGGAACGATCCGTCCATATGGGCTGGATTGTTCCGGGTTCACGGACTGGGTGTATAAGACAGCACTTGGAGTCAGCCTGTTGAATGGGTCCTGGAGCCAATGGGATACCACATATGCCATTACAGAGGCGGAATTGTTACCCGGCGACATCGGCTTCATGGCGGCGCCAGGGACAGTGCCCGTCAACCATGTGTTGCTTTATGCTGGTAGAAGTGCCGATGGAAAACAACTGTGGGTCCACTGCTCCAGCAGCGCAGGCGGGGTAGCGCTCAACTCACCGACATATGTAACCCAGTTCCGCCGCAGGAAGGATATCGACTTGGAGGCGGACTTCACCCCCACCATTTCAGAACAAGGAGTCAACGATGGCTGATGACAGAGAATACAGCAATATCTACACGATACCGCCCAACTACACTGATTCCGGCAAGCTGTTTGGCGGACTGCTGGAAGTGCGGAACACGGTAGAAGCTGGTGTCCTGCTTGTTTTAGTGGGATACCCGGAACTGATGTGGCTGCATTTGCCAGTCACTGCAAAGGTGACTGTGATGACAGTCACGCTGTTGCCGCTGACCATATTTGCGCTGATGGGACTGGGCGGCGATTCACTGCTCCAGTATGTTACGCACATCGCTCTATTCTGGATGCGGCGCAGGACACTTCATTATAGGAGGGTAGGCTATCGCTATGGCACAACCACAACACAAAAGGGCCCGGCATCCCCAAAAGCAGGCACCGCCCCCAAAAGGAAAAAAGCTGGAGTTCGTACAGGACTTCATCCCCCTAAAAGAACTCAAAAACGGCATCGTTGAAACCAGCGATGGCCGCTACATCAAAATATTGGAGATCGAACCGATCAACTTCCTCTTGCGCTCAAGTGAAGAACAGTGGGGCATCATCTCCACCTTCGCCAGTTGGTTGAAAATATCCCCCATGCGGCTGCAGTTTAAATCTGTTACCCGCCGGGCGGACTCGGATAAATATATCGCTGGATTGAGGGAAGACCTGAAGCAGGAGGAGGTGGCAGCCTGCCGCACTCTTGGTGAAGGGACAATTCGCTTTATTCGGGAGGAAGGCAGCCGGGAGGCATTATCCCGGCGGTTCTTTTTGATCTTCCAGTATGAGGCCGCCAGCCGCAGGCAGGTAGATGCAGACTACAGCGAAATCTATGCTGCGCTCCAGACTGCGGCGCAGAACGCCCGAACCTACTTTGCTCAGTGCGGCAACAGTATCGTCCAGCCCAAAGATGAAGATGCTTTTGTGGCAGAGGTGCTGTATATGTACTTCAATCGCCGTTCCTGTGTGGATGACCCATTCCAAAACCGTCTCAACCGCGTAGTTGTGGACGCAATGACCGCTAAAAAGCGAGTTATCGGCATAGACCCTGTACCCAGGATCAGAGCGGTAAACTTTGTTGCTCCCCGGGGACTTGACCTGACCCATGCTGGCTACGTCGTTATGGACGGTTCCTACTACACCTACCTCTACATCCGCAAAAACGGATTTCCGCAGCAGGTACGGGGCGGCTGGATGTCCGCCCTGATCAATGCGGGCGAAGGTGTAGATATCGACCTGCATCTGCGGCGGGAGATCCGTGGCAAGACCATCGACCGGGTGGCCCAGCGCATCCGGCTCAACCGCACCAAACTGCGTGAACTGCAAGACACCTCCACAGACTATGAGGAGCTGGCCGGTTCTATTCAGGCCGGCTACTACATCAAGCAGGGTCTGTCCAGCCGGAACGAGGATCTGTTCTATATGTCAGTGTTCATCACCATCTCCGGTGCTTCCTATGAAGAGTTGATTTGGCGCAAGCAGCAGATGACTGACCTAATGAAATCCATGGACATTCAGGTGTCGGACTGCGCGTTCCAGCAGGAGGCCGCGCTGCGGTCCACTATGCCGTTTCTCAATATAGACGCCAGCTTGGAGCGTAAGTCCAAGCGAAATGTGCTGACGAGCGGTGCCGCCTCCACTTATATGTTCACCAGCTTTGAACTCTCCGATGACAACGGCATCCTGTTAGGCCTTAACCGGCACAACAATTCCCTGTGCATCGTGGATCCGTTCAACACGAAGGTGAATAAAAACGCCAACTTCACTATATGCGGCACATCTGGGGCCGGAAAGACCTACACCATGCAGGTCATGGCGCTGCGTATGCGGATGCGGGGAATCCAGTGCTTTATTTTGGCACCCTTAAAAGGCCATGAGTTCAAGCGGGCCTGCCACAAGGTCGGCGGCTCCTATATCAAATTGGCGCCTGGCTCCACAGCCTGTATCAACGTGATGGAGATCAGACCCACCATCACGCCGGAGATGGAGCTGATCGACGAGCTGGACTACAGCGACATTGATTCAATGCTGGCCAAGAAAATCCAGCAGCTTATGATCTCCTTCTCACTCCTGATCCCTGATATGAGCAATGAGGAAGAGCAGATGCTGGACGAGGCGCTGATCAAGACCTATGCCCAGTTTGGCATCACCCACGACAACACCTCCCTCTATACGGACCCCGATAGGCGGTCCATGCGTCCCATGCCTATCTTGGGTGACCTCTACAACAATCTAAAGGAAAACGCAATGACCACCCGGCTGGCCACCATCGTCAGTCGTTTTGTCACTGGCAGCGCTCAGAGTTTCAACAGACAAACCAACGTGAACCTGGATAACAAATACGTTGTTCTGGACATTTCGGAACTCAAAGGCAAGCTGCTCCCAGTGGGTATGATGATCGCGCTGGACTATGTATGGGACCAGGTCAAGGCAGACCGCACCAAACGGAAAATGGTCTTCATAGATGAAATTTGGAAACTGATTGGCGGCGCTGCAAATAAGCAGGCCGCTGAATTTTGTCTGGAGATCTTCAAAATCATCCGCGGTTATGGCGGAGGGGCTTTGGCCGCCACCCAGGATCTGTCCGACTTCTTTGGTCTGGAAGATGGCCGCTATGGTCGGGCGATTCTCAATAACAGTAAGACCAAGCTCATTCTGAACCTGGAGCCGGATGAAGCGGAATATGTCAAAGATGTGCTAAAACTCTCCCGTACCGAGCTGCGAAGCATCACCCAGTTTGAACGCGGCGAAGCGCTGCTTTCCAGCAACAGCAATAAAGTCCCCGTCATCATTAAGGCCTCCCATGAAGAGCAGCAAATGATTACCACTGACCGGGCAGAGCTGGAGGCCATGCTCTCTGAACTTCAGTCGGTAGCCGAAACCGCAGAACGCGGAGTCATTCCCCCTGGCGCAGAAGACCCGGAACTTGATATTGCGGAATAGAACTTATGAAAGGATGGTACACCGTGAACTTTCTTACACCACTTCGCCGTGAGGAGCAATTGCACTGCCGCCGGGTCTCGGCCATCAGCAAACTGCTGGCCGAAGCGGCTGGCGCATCGGCCCCCGAAGCAACAGCCATTGCACAGTCCGCTCTACTCCATGACATAGGCAAGTCAGCTCTGCCGCAGAGAATTTTCCATGCGCTCAGCCCCTTGTCGCAGCGTGAACAGGCCCTCCTGCGGGCCCACACCACCATTGGTAAAGAGCTGCTTGAGGGAACGGAGAGCATCCTGAGTACGGCATCCATCGTTGCCTACCAGCACCATGAGTATCTGGACGGCAGCGGTTATTGGGGCCTGCGCGGCCAAGAGATCCATCCCCATGCCAAACTTATCACTGTTGTCGATGTGTTCGACACCCACACATTCCGTAAAGCATCTTGGGAGGATAACGATGTGCGGTGCTACCTGGAGCAACGTGCCGGAACGCAGTTGGACGCAGAGTCGATACGTTTGCTGCTATCCAATCTTAAACAGGTGTTGGATGCAGGTTATTCTGTAAATGCGTATAGCGGATAAAATACACATTTACAAACGGAATACTTATTTTTGATTTAAAGAGGTGACCACCATGCTACTGCAAGAAGAACAGCACATCATACGCTGGCTGACCCAATATGGGGCGCTGGCCAAGACGCAGGTGATTCGCCTGCTTAAAGACCAGTCTCCGGACAAAGCAGAACGGATTATCCGCCGGCTTAAACGGGAACTGATGATCTCCGATGTCGCCGGCGGTTACTATGTGGGGGTTGATTCCCTGACCCAGCCGGATCAACGCATCATCCTGGCCGTCTGGGTTCTGTTGGAGTTCATCGACCGGGTTGACCCCATGGCCCACTACCCTGCCACTTATCCGTCCCAGCTTTTCTTCCTTAAAGAAGATACCGGATATGAGATTGTGGTGCTTTACGACGGGGAGCAGCACCTGGCACGCCTGCTTCAGCCGCAGGAGGAGCTAAAATACATCTTTGTGCTTCCCCATATCGCCATGGCACAGGAGCTGGTTCTGCCTCCGGTACCCTGTTTGTTTGCTACTGTGGATTATGCCGGGCAAGAGGTGCCGAAAGTCCGCTTTTATACGGAAGAAGGAGGACGCCGAAATGCCTCGCTCTGATTTTGCGCGATGCCTGGAGGCTGCCCAGCGCCGCCTTGCCCGTGCCAATGCGGAGTTTGCCCGAACTGAGCAGCTGGCAGCACAGAAGAATATGCCCGAGGCCTTTGGCTCTGCGTTTGCTTTTGAGGCGGAGGTGGAAAAGCTGGCCTTACTGGCCCGGGTCCTGCCCGCCTATACCGGACATCCTAAAGCACTGGAGATGGCGGAGGAAACTATGGGGAAAACGATCCCGGTGGAGATGGGGTATGGGGAACACGGATGGTTCTGTCTGCGCATCCCCGCCTTGCTTCCTAAAAAGGGCAGCGGTTCACCCACCTACATTCAGGAATACCTATATCCCGCGATGCGGAAATTTTTTGCCGGTAAGCCGCCTACGCACTACGTTGATTGTGTGCTGGCCTACCGGCATGTCTATGACCGAAATCGGCCGGAACGCGCTTGCCGCGACCATGACAATATTGAACAGAACATGGTTACAGACATCATAGCTCTATATCTTTTGCCTGATGATGCACCGCTCCGCTGCGCCCACTACTACTGCAGCGCGGTGGGGGACCAGGACACGACGGAGGTTTATGTGATTCCCAAAGAACTGTTTCCCTGCTGGCTTGAAGCAGAAAAAGCAAACAATTTGAAGGAGGAAAACCTGTATGAAACCCGTCCGATTTAACCCCAAAAAGATGGGTGCGAAAGCGCCTTTTTTGAAGCCTTTTACACGCACACATTCCAATCGCCGGAAAATCCTTGAGAAATCCGGCAAAAAGGGCCGGCCGGAGCGGCCTGATTTCGGCAAAGAGAGCTTGACTGTTGCCGAAAATCTGGAGGAGGGGCGATAATGGTGACGCTGCGCCCCGGCAGCCGTGTGTGGAGGCTTCTCACGGTGCTGTCCGCAGCCGGTGAGTTCCCCGCCCAGTCCTTGCATCTGCTTGGAAGTGAGCGTTCACTTGAAAAGCTGGTGCATCGGTTGGAGTCGCCCCAAGAGGTCCGCTCATTGGATGGCGCTGTCCTTGGATCGTACAAGCTGCTTACAGTGAGCGGCCGGCGGGAAAAGCGAACCATTCGCCTTTGCAAGGGGGCGCTTCCCC
This sequence comes from uncultured Oscillospiraceae bacterium, assembly GCA_910579155.1. The sequence goes on from CAJTTS010000054.1 coordinate 12,956, forward strand.
TCCTCCAATCATTGCACCCGGCAGCCCTCAGCAATTATCTGGCGATGTATGGCGCTTATCGGTTTTCCAGCAATGACGCCCATGTGCAGCGGAATCATCGGGTTGCAGAGGCGCTGGCCATATGCCTGGGAGCCGGTGCCGAGGTCCGCCCTTATGCACTGCCCTCACTGCAGAAGCAGGGGATACACCAGGTTGTGCCCGGCAGTCCCAGCTTTTATATTGCCCGCAGTCTGAAACGGCTGGACAATACTGAGATGAATAAGACAATTTTCACCAGACTGACCGGCGCGCTATTTTGTCCCGATGTCTGCTACGCTGTTTACAATGCCCGGGGTGCAGTGATGAAGTGGAGCGGTATGGGCGAGTTCAAGACCGCCAATCATCTGGCCGAACTGGCCAGGATGAATGCAGGCATTCCCCAGGCAGACCATGCGCTGCTCTTGGGTGAGTGCATGGATATTGCGCTCCAGACCTTGTTGGAGTCGGATAAGAGCAAACGCATGGAACTGCGCTTTGACCGGATATACCAGCATATCCACTACATCCCCATGAACAGCCAGGGGATGCGGATGCTGCGGATCCTCACGCTCCCAGACTGGAATGAGCAAATGCTCTCAGTAGTGTTTCCGCCGGAATGGAGGCTGCCCACCCCCAGCACGGTAGAATGTGACGCGAAGAGAGATACGAGCCTGATCCTGTCCCACCTTGATGGTGATATCGCCCGTCTTGTCAGACTCCGCCAGGCATTGGAACACATTCACATCCCATATGAAGTCCTTTGCTTCCCCTGGCAGTCCACGTTCCTGCATAGATACTTTGGCGACCGTGTCCAACTGCGGGAAATTGATTTGGAGGCTTTAGAGTCTGCGCTTGGAATTGAGACATCGGGCACAGACAAGGAACCGTTTGATTGAGGAGGGATTACAGTGGCGCAAGAACAGGAGATGGCTTTGAATGCTCTCCGCGAGCTGATCCATTATCATAGAGCTTCATGGTCGGAAGGCTGCGGCTATACTGGGAATGAACAGCTTGTGTATCTCACAATACCGCAGTCGCAGATCGCCATTCGTTATGGGCTGCCGATGGGGATTCGCTGCATGTGCCCGACCGGAATAGGCCGCCCGCCTAGGAAGCCATATCGATATATCACGGTTAAAAATGCTGGACAGATGATGCAGTGGCTGTCTTATCCGGATATGGACAGCCTGCCATCCATCCATGCAGAGTTCCCGTGGCATATTCAACAGCGGATGCGGGACTACATTTTGCAGATCATGGAGATTGAATGCCCGGATAGGCTGCCAATCAGGAAACCTGTTGCTCCGCTCCTCGGTGCGCAGGGTGACATCTATAACCTGCTGTGCATAGCTAACCGCACTTTGCGGGGAGCGGGGCAGCAGGAGCAGGCGGAGCAAATGTGGCGTCTCGTTTTAAGCAGCGGCAGCTACTTCAATGCATTGACCATCATTGGTGAATATGTCGAGTTTGGCGAGGCCTTGCCGCAGGCCGCTGCAGGCAGCCGATAGCACCAAAGAAAGGACCGTTTTGATTGTGAAGGATATCGAATATGAAATTGTCACTGAAATCGCTGTGCTGTCTGAGAGCGACAGTGGCTACACGAAAGAGATCAACCTTATATCCTGGAACGGCGCGAAGCCGAAGTACGATATTCGCAGCTGGTCACCCGACTGGGAGAAATGCGGCAAGGGCATCACGCTGACAGAGGATGAAGCGAAGCAACTGCTTCTCGCCTTGAAAAACCAATTCCTTAGCTTGGCATAGGTGGAACAGGCAGCCGCTCAATTCACTGGCCTTGCTAAGACGGGAGGAGGTTCCTATGTGAAATCAAATTGGACTAAAATTGTTGGCATTGTTCTGGCTGCAATTCTGGGTCTGGCGCTGCTGTTCTATTTGGGCGGCCTCGTTTGCCAGGTACATTGCAATTATGTGCAGTGGATGTCGGGCGGAGGTATTACTGGCGAAGCAACGATAGCTCCAATCAAAACCGGTATACTGGATTGCTGGGCTAACGGAGTCACACTTACCGGCCTCAAGTATGACCTGTTCATAATTGCTGTGGCTATTGGCATTTATGCCTTTTTCCGTCTCCAGGACCGGTTCAGCAGCCGGGATCGGGACGCCCGCAACTTCTCCCGCAGCAAGCGGGGCACCTACGGAACTGCAGGCTGGATGGGAGACCAGGAAATGCGTACCATACTGGAAGTGGCCAGCCCAGGCAAGGCCAGGGGCATCATACTGGGCCAGAACGAGCGCGGATCTGTTATCTGCCTCCCAGAGAACACCAGGCTCAACAAGCATATTGCTGTGTTTGGCTCCAGCGGAACCATGAAATCCCGTGGCGTAATCCGGCCAGCCCTATTCCAGTGCATCCGGCGTGGGGAATCAGCCGTTGTGGCGGACCCAAAGTCGGAAATGTACGCAGATACGGTAGAGTTGTTCCGTAAGCACGGTTATACCGTCCGGGTCTATAACCTGCTCAAGCCGGAACTGAGTGATTCTTGGAACTGCATGTTTGACCTGGGCGGTGATACGCTAATGGCTCAGGTGCTTACAGATGTCATCATCTCCAATACCCGCAGCGGTGAAAAGGGAGACCATTTCTGGGACAACGGCGAGTCCAACCTGCTCAAAAGCCTCATTCTCTATGTGGATCTGGACGCCAGCCGCAAACCGGAGGAGCGAAACTTACCTGCTGTGTACCAGATGCTGACCCAGAACTCAGAAAAGCAGCTCACCGCCCTCTTTGACCGCCTGCCCATGAGCCATCCCGCAAAGGCCCCGTACAGCCTCTTCAGCCAGGGCAGTGACACGGTACGCGCCGGTATCATACTGGGTTTGGGAACCCGGCTTCAGGTACTGCAGAGTGAGGCTGTGCGTCAGATCACCCGCCACTCAGACATCGACCTTACTGAACCGGGCAAAACCAAATGTGTATATTACATCATCCTGGATGACCAGAACTCCTCTCTGGAATTTCTTTCATCCCTTTTCTTCGCCTTCCTGTTCATCAAGCTGGTTCGGTATGCTGACAGCACGCCGGATCAGAGATGTAAAGTGCCCGTGAATATTATACTGGATGAGATGAACAACATCGGTATCATTCCAGACTTTGGGCGGCGGTTGAGTACTGTCCGGTCCCGGGCGCTGCAGATCCTGATGGCCTGCCAGTCCCTGCCCCAGCTCCAGAATCGGTATCCCAACAACCTCTGGGCGGAACTGGTGGGCAATGCAGATACTCAGTTGATGCTCGGCTGTACAGACGATGTTTCAGCTGAGTATTTCAGCAGCCGCAGCGGCGACATGACCGTGGAAGTGAACTCCACTATGACGACACGGCAGAGTATTGCAATGGCCCAGGTCATCCCACAGTACCGATATACGGAGGGGCTTGGCCGTCGCCGGCTGCTCACCCCAGATGAAGTGCTGCGTTTGCCCAATGATGAACTGCTGATTATCATTCGCGGGCAAAAGGTACTGCGTGCCAGGAAATTCGACTATACCGGCCACCCATATGCAAAGGACTGTGTGAAAGCCAGTATCCTGGACTACAAATCCAACCACAGCCCCCCGCCAGCGCCAGAAATCATACAGGAAGAGCCAGCCGCAGCGGACAAAAAGAAGCAGCCCAAACCACAATCCCAAAAGCCGGTCGCGTCAGGCGCTGCACCTCCCCCTGCACCAGATGCCAGCAGCCAGGATACATCTACCCCTGAGGAGTCAGCACCACATGAGGAGGCTGCATCTTCCCCCGCATCATCACAACAGCAAGAACAGCCCGTACCCCCCAAACCGGCCAGGCGTCCTAAGACACTCTACGAGAGTTCCCGGCCGCCGGTGGATTTTTAACCTTGCATGAAACATTTATTTATGGCGAACAGCGTCCTTCCATCCGGAGGACGCTTTATTCGTATATCAAACAATCTAAAGGAGGACTCTTATTATGGCACGCACTAAGAAAGAACTGAAAGACCAGGTCCCTGCTGAAGAGCCGATGGCCGGCGAAGGTGTTGCTCCTGAGGGCGAAGCTCTGAGGACGGACTCCGCTGCTGAGCAGAAAGAAATCTCTGCTGGCAGCCTGTCCGACCTGGAACTGGCACACACGGGCACACTGGACCCGGACGCCCCCCAGACTGGGACTGAGGCGAGGGAAATGGGAGAGATGCTCCCGGGGTCTGGCCCCAAACCGGCGCTGGGCATCGAAGGCGGCACTTCAGGGGAGCCTTCCCCCCAGACTGGCTTTGAATCCGAGCTGCACGCAGCTGCTGAAGCCGGTATCCCCAAGACTGAGACTGAGCAGACCATCGGCGGGCAGCCGCCTGAAGGGGAGCCGGGCGCTGGTGGCGACGCCCTCAATGAAGCGGGGGCCGTGGGAGCTGTGGCACCGCCCTTCTATATGCAGCCGCCGGAGCCTGCTGATGCTGGTCAGACCGGGGAAACCGACCCGGAAGATCCCGAAGGCGGGCTGAAGCAGGCGGCGGGTGCGCGTCCCAAGCTGCGGATGCCCCGGCGGCGCGGCCCCCGGGTGGTGTCCATTGATGCCGAACGCACAGTGGAAACCGAGAACGATAAGCTGCGCAATGACCTGCTGGACCTGGTAGAGTCCTTTAAGGGGAAGAAGATCCTCACCGGCACCATCCAGGGCGTGGAGCGGCTGGCCAGCAATCCGGAGATTTGCTATGCTGTCACCTACCATGGCGACTTCAAGATTATCATCCCGGTATTGGACGCCATTGAGGAACCCGAAGACTACCGCGACCAGCCCAAGGGCGATGTGCTCCACTACCTGCTCAATAAGCGGCTGGGCGCTGAGGTGGATTACATCGTCAAGCGCATTGACCAGGAAGGCGGGGTTGTGGCAGCCAGCCGGTTGGAGGCGATGGCACTGAAGCGCCGGGAGTATTACTTCCGTACTGACCGGGACGGCAACTATCAGATCTACGAAGGCATCCGCGCCGAGGCCCGGGTGGTGTCCGTCATCCGAGCGGGCATCTTTGTGGACCTGTTCGGCGCCGAGTGTTACATCCCGCTCCGTGAGCTGTCCTACCAGCGCTGGGTGGACGCCGCCAGCCACTACCAGCCTGGCCAGCGTGTCCTGGTGAAGGTGCTGGAGGTGGACCGCTCCGACCGCAACAAGCCCCGTGTAACCGCCTCCGTCAAGCAGGCCAGTGAAAACCCCTATGAAAAGGCCCTCAAAAAGTATGCGGTGGGCAACCGATATGTGGGCACCGTCAGCCTGGTGGATCTCAGCGGCGTGTTTGTGTCCCTGGACGGCGGCATCGACTGCCTGTGTACCCACCCCAAGCGTGGCCGCCCGCCCCGCGGCGCCCGTGTCACGGTCCGAATCCTGGGCATCAACAACGAGAGCAACCGCATCTGGGGCGTCATCACCCATATGTCCACCACCCGGTAACAGGGCAAATGGACCTATCCAGGCAGTAAATACAGGAGGACCGCCACGCACGGCGGTCCTCCTTGCATTCCCAAACTCATTTAAGCTATTGCAGATTGGAGCTGATGCTATTTATGTGCAAATCGAAGAAGCGGACATACCGGCACTGGGCCACTTTGCTGCTTGCAGTCGTCCTCTCGCTGGCCCTGGCCCCCGCCGCCTTGGCGGACACCGGCGATACCACCCCAAAGATAACCCAGCAGCCCGACCAACTGGTACTGCAGCTTGGCGCCCGTTGGGCCGGTGTGGAGTTTGAACTCCGGACGGATGCCGGAGTGTTCCCCGCCCCCGTTGTGGTGGATGAAAGCGGTGTGCTGCGGATGGATCTGGGAGGCAGCACCACCTATACCCTGAGCTGTATTGAGTCCTCCGTCCCCATACCTGGCCCAGCGGCAAGCGAGGCACCCGACAGTGAGCCTACACCCCCTATAGACAATACTCCTGTGCAGCAGCCGCCTCAGACATCGGAGCCGGAACCTGCGCCTGCACCCAGCCAGCAGAGCATTCCCCTTGTCCCGTTGATGGTATTTCTGATCGGGCTCGCGGCGATAGGCGGCGGGATGATCGTCTATTGGGTATTGAAACGCCGTCAGCAGGACTCCTACGATGAATGGGCGGATGACGAGGTGGAATAACCTCCACCTCCCTCCGGGGAGTATCCTAATAGTGTCAAATTCCTGCCAAACGGTCACCATCGCCTAGCCCAGTGTAAAGATACCCCTCCAACACCTCGTCTACGGCAAGTTGTACCCGTTCATCTGTCTGCGCGGATAGGGATACAGCCAGGGAGATCACGTCCACCAGGCCGCGCCTGGCCAGCGGCCGCGGATCGTATTTCCATATCTCTAACTCAGTATAATCCTGTTCAATGCTCCATGCGGGATCCACCAACTCCAGACTGTTCTGAATGTCCCTAAGAGAGCATTTGCCTTCACCTCGAAAGAATTATAACATGCCAAATGTTAGCGTTCAATATTTTCGTTACGATTAAATTCGGCAATATTCCTCGCCCGCGCCGCCCCCATACTGACTTTGCTCTCCCATACTGACTTCGGGCGAAAAAGTGTGAATAATATGTGTATTTTCGATATTTTTATTGACTTTTTGGGAGAAATGTGTTAATCTATATCCATAGCAAGACCTTGCGCTCAGGCTTTCGGTACGTCGAGACATCTCAGCGTCAGACCCATTAAAATGGATGGGGAACCGTTACGGACCTGTGTGCTTTGACAGGTCCACACGGCGCAGGTCTTGTTCTAACAATATGTAGCCGAGAGGTTGCTGAAATACAGTACAGAGTCAATGGCTGGATGAGACACCACTATTCCAGCGCTTGATTCTGTGCTGTCTTTTTTAGCGGCCTCTCGGCTTTTCGTTTTCCTCGCAAGGGGGGATCCGGCGCCCAGAGGAAGCTGACTATGGAGGATTTGACAGTGAAGAAGAGTAAACGAACAAAATCCACCCTGCCCGCAGCAGGATGCAAGCTGTACTGCCACTGCGGCCGACCGGCGGTTCTGCGTGACGCGAAGGAGGTGTGCAGGACTCGCCGTGAAGGGGAGAAAGCCTATGTCTGTTCAGGATACCCGGCCTGCGATTCTTTCGTATTGGCACATCCAGGTACGCTGGAGCCCATGGGCAGTCTGGCCGGGCCAGAACTGCGCAGGCTCAGGTTCGAGGCCCACAGGCTGTTCGGCCAACTCCATAAGGCAGGGATCATGACAAAGCGGCAGTCCTATCAGTGGCTTGCCCAGATCGTACACGCCCCTATGTCCCACGCTCATATCGGGCACCTGGGCGAGTACTACTGCAAAGAAGTGATCCGGGAAAGCGAAGGGCTGCTGAAGAAAAACCAACTTCCTGAAAAAGGGACACATAAAGACAAAGGAGGTATTCAGAATGTTGGCGCTTACACCGCAAGAGCAGGCGCGAGTTGAGGAGAACATGGGTCTGGTAGGAATGGTGCTCAGGGACTATGTCCATACGCCCCCGCCCGGCAGTGTTTATACTGAGGAGGATCTTTATCAGATCGGCTGCATTGGGCTGTGCAAGGCTGTGCAGACGGACAAGGCCGGACATAGCGCCGCATTCTCCACATACGCCAGTCGGTTGATCCGCAACGAGATTTACGACGCGCTGGAGTATTCCACCCGCCATAGTCGGGAACAGGCAACAGACCCAGACGACCTGCCCCATGTACGGCTGGACGACGAATTGGAGCAGCACATGCTGTGCGGGGCGCTGTTCGATCAGCTCGACAGGGCGGAGGCCACGGCGGCAGGGACAACGGCCAAAGGCATCCGGGCAATCCGCCTGCTGGCCCAAGGTTATACTAACCGGGAGATCGGCGAGCAGTTCCATGCCCCGGCCAACCATGTGACCGCCTGGGTGGCCAAGGCCCGGAAGCACCTTGCTGCAATGGCGATGGCCACATGAGGATTTGATATTGAGGAGGAAATTTCGTGACTAAGCAGAAAACAACGCACCCCTTCCCCTACAATCTTGTCTGTGATGTGTTCGGAAGATCGGTGCCTCCCGAGAAGCTTCCCCCGGACATTGATGAAAGCGTTGAGTATGTGCTGGAAAATATGATGCCGGAGCGGGATGCGTTTATCCTGATCCTGCGGTATCTGAGGAATATGAGCAATCGGGAGATCGCCGCCTACTATGGGCTGAGCAACGCACGTATCCATCAGATTATTTGCAAGGCGCATCGGAAATTGCGGCATCCCAGCCGTTCTAAATACCTCTTGGACGGCTGCGCCAAGGTTGCACAGGAAATGCCAGTATTGCCAAGGGAGCAGGTCCCCACTGCTCTGCCTGCTGATCCGAGGCCTGACGAACCGCTTACGGACATTACGGACGTACATATCCGGATAGACGCTATTATGGCTCGCGGCGGCCTGAACCGGATTGAGTGGCTGGGCCTGCCGATACGGGCATATAACTGCCTGGTGACCAGCCGGGTTGAGAATGTATGGCAGTTGTGCTTATTGTCGCCGGCCGATCTGCTTCAGATCAAGAACCTGGGCGCCGAAACACTGGCCACCATTCAGGAGAAGCTATATGCGCACAATCTCGTGCTGGACGATGGCACGATGGGAATTGATGATCAGACGTGGGACTATGCTGAACAACGCTATGCGGCCTTGGCCGTGCATAGCAGATAGGCCCAGTTGACCATCATAAAAGAAGTGGGATACCCACCGGCACATGCCGAGGGGTATCCCGCTTTTTTGCGTTTTAGGGCAGGTATTTTCAATTCTTCTCCCTCGCTCATGGCAGCAAGTCAAAAAACTGGTAAATGTGTGTTGAAAATTGTCCTTCTTTGACCTATAATAAAGCACAGGATAATACGAAATTATCCAAAGTTAAA
>CAJTTS010000055.1 GCA_910579155.1 uncultured Oscillospiraceae bacterium
GGCATTGGTTTGCCGCTTCTGCTTATTGTTAGCTTTTTTGAAGGTTGCTATAAATTCAGCACCGGGCAGCGGCTTGTTGGTGGCGGAATCCCGTTTCTGGATGATCAATTTGCCCATGGGCTGATTTTTGAAGGTGAGGGTGACGGTTTTGCCCGCCTTAATCTGGATGGTCTGCGCCTGGGTGTCCTTGATGAACCCGGCCGGTGCGGCCACCTCGGTCACCACCACGGATTTGTCGGGCTTGAGGCCGCTGATACGCACCTCGCCGTTCTCATCGCTGCGATAGATACCGTTGGAATCGCCGATGAGGGTGCCGTCGGAGTACATTACCTTAAACTCGGCGTTTTGCAGGGTGATGCTGGGGTTGGTGGCGCAAACCTTCCTAATTAACAAACCTCCGTCCGGCGCGTTTTCGAAGCGCACCGTCACCACGGACTGCTCGCCGCTGTCCGCCAGGAACACCGTCTCGGAGGACTGGAGGATGGTGTAATTGTCCCCCGGATCGACCTCCTCCACGATGTAGGTGCCGGGGTTGAGCCCTGTCCACATACACATCCCGTTGGGGCCCGTTTTCTTCTGCCCAATGACGGTGCCGCCGGTGCCGGACGCACCGCCCAGCCAGCGCAGCTGGAAGGTGACGCCGCTCAGCGGCTCATGGCTGACGGAATCGTATTTCTCGACCACGATCGCGTTTTTTGGCACATTTTCAAACTGAACCTCGTGGGTTTCCCCCGCTTTCAGGTAAATATCTTGCGTATCGGGCGCTTTGATAGTGAAACCGGGGGCGCTCTCCAATTCGCGGATGCGGTACCATCCGGTGTCGATGTGCTCCAGGATGATCTCGCCGGCCTCGTTGGTGTAGAACACGCCCAGGTCGTTGAGTTCGCCGGTGATGGTATCATCCGACCCGCGCCATATCTGGAACTTGACATTGGCGATGGGGCTCTTGGTGATGCTGTCTACCTTCAAAATTTTGAGGGTGGGCTTGATGATGTTGGTCAGCTCCAGCGTCGTGGTGTGGTTTTCCTCCAACTGGACGATGTGAACCGTGTCATCGTGGACGTAATTGGGGGCCGGTTCCACTTCAAAAACCTTATAGGCGCCAGGACGCAAATTCTCCCAGAAGATGACCCCATCGGCCCCGGTCTGGCGCTGGTCGGTGAACCCGCCGTCCACCTCCTCAATTTTGAAGGTGACGCCCTTGACAAACTCGCCCGTCTGGGCGTCCCGTTTCACCAGCCGCAATCCGGGCAGGGTGGAATTGACGAAATCCACCACGATGTCCTTGTCCTTCTCGCTGTCGATCCACACCGTCTTGCGGTTGTTGGTGTCCAGCAGATAGGGCTTCGGCACGTCTGTTTCGGTGATCTCATAGCACCCGCTGGGCATGGACTCCAGCACAGCCTTGCCGTCGGCCCCGGTGACCACATCGTTCTCGTAGCCGATGTTGACGCCCCGGATGTGGAAGCTGGTGCCGGGGATGGGGTCGCCGCTCTCCGCATCGCGCTTCTGAATGGTCAAAGACCTTTTGTGATGGTTCATCTTGGTGACCACGATAGTCTGCTCGCCCTGGAGGTCTTCGGCATTCACATGGACGCCCACGGGGGTTTTGTCGCAGTCCATGCCCGCCGGGGCAGCCACCTCAACAAACTCATAGTGGCCCTCCACCACATTGGACACCGTTATGGTGCCGTCGGCCTGGGTCTCCTCGGTGCCGATGATCTGGCCGTCCCGGAGGATCAAAAAAACAGCGCCCGGGAGGGGACTGCTGCTTTCGTCCACTTTCTTCAGTTGGATTTTTACTTTGCTGGAATTTTCAAAAACGAGGGACACATCATGTTCCCCGTCCCACACGAAGGGCTGCTTGACCTTGGACACATCGGAGCTGAGGATGAACCCCTGGGGCGGGGTGATCTCCTCCGCGAGGTATGCCCCGGTGGGCAGCTTGGAGAAGTCCAGATCCTCTTTGAGGATATACCCGCCGTCCTTGGTGGTGTACTCCCCGAAGAAGCTGCCGCCGTCATCCAGCTTGACGCTGGTGATGCGGATGACTGCGCCGGGGATGCCTACGGTGGGGTTGTCACTGTCCACCTTGCGGATGGAGCCGGTGCCGGGGGTAGTCGTTGTCGTGGTTGGCTGGTTGTAGAAGGTGAAGGTGTTGGAGGTGGAGCTGTTGGGCATGACCGTCACCACCTGGGAAGCGGTCTGGGCCACGTAGCCCTCCGGGACAGCCTCCTCGGTGATGAGGTACTGGCCCGGGGCGAGGCCATCTGCTGTCTGTGTCAGCGTCAGAGTACCATCAGATCCAGTGTCCCGAGTTACAGAAAAATCACCCGATCCATCTGCGCTCTCAATTTTGAAGGAAACACCGGGTAACGGCCTATTAGTGCCGGCCTCCAGCTTTTTTACTGTAAGGCTGACGGGCTCAGATATATCATTAGGAGTCGGTACAGCAATCAGCAACCGCTGCATGGGTACTCCGGACTGGCCCGGCAACTTCCACGGCTGGCTCTTATCCCATTCATACTCCCACAGGTGATATTTGTGGTAATACTCGGGATGATCCAGCACCAGATCCACGCCGGTCTTGATGTAGTCGTAGGCGGAGTAGCCAGTCTTACCACCATCGGAGCTGTCGATGATGCTGTGGGTGTCTATTGCGTCCCAGTCCTTGATCCAGGAGGATTGGCCGTAGGTGCGGTGGTACAACTTCATGGCCGCCACGAACTCCTCGGCGGCCTGCTCTATGAAGCCTTCCCGGTTGGCGGTGACATCGATGATGATGCCGTACTCATAGTACCACGACATCGCCTGGGCCACCATGAACCATATGTCGGACCAGTAGGAGCCCCAGGTCTCCAACCCGCGGGCGTTGCCGGCATCGGTGAAGTTCCCGTAGGTGTGGGCGTAGACATAGGTGAGCAGGGTCTTCAGCGAGGGGTCGGTCACCTCGGTTTTGAAGTTCCATTTCTGCCCGTTGGCCCCGTTGCCCAGTGTCCCCTTGTGGTAAGCACACAGGGCGCGGGTGGGGGCCTCCAGACCGGGAACCGTGACCTGTTCGTCGAAGACATAGGGCAGACCCTTGCTGTTGATGGTTTCGCTGGCGGCCCGGTAGCGGACAGGGCGGCCGCCGATGTACATATAGTCCGAGGACTTCTGCGTGATGGAACCGGGGGCACTGGACAGCCCCGTGGCAGCAAAGGCCGACAAAGGCAAAATGCCCAGAACACACACCAATGCCAGAAGCAGGGATAAGCCTCGTTTGATGATATTGTTTTTCAAATTAGTTCCTCCTTACATGACGAAGGCCAGACTGCAAAAGCAGTCTGGCCTGTTGGTTATTAACTGATATTTGGCTATTGAGGATATCGTGTATAGCAAGTATATCCGCTTCTTTCCTCCAACCACTGCTTGAAATACTGCCCACCCCAAATAGCCTTGTTGTGGGTACCACTCTCTGTGACTTTGATGTATTCGTCCGTTTTACCCACCACTACGACTACGTGACCGCCGTCATCGTTGTCATACCGAATTAGATCCCCAATTCGAATTTGAGTCCAATCAGGCTTGACAATACGGCTCCAAGGGAGATTGCCGAAAACCCTGTCGGAGCACAGTGTTGCCCAGCCAGCACAATAAGTGCTACTGACACCATATGGCCCACCACTATTTGATATATAAGGTGCCGGATAAGGTGTGTTTGTAGGGTAAGTTTCCTTCAATACCATAATGGCATCACGCACATTTTCCTCCGTCAGCGGTTTCCCATCTGCGGTGGTATAGCCGTTCCCGCTGGGAGTGGGGCTCGGATCTGGGGTGGTGGAAGGGGCAGGCGGCGCTGTGGGTTCCGTCCCTCCCAGCACATTGCGGTCGAAGCGGGCCAGCATGGCGGCCACCTCCGCCCGGGTGATGGTGCCCAGTGGGTTGATCGTAGTGGCCGACGTGCCCTCCATGATTTCATTGGGCCAGGCCCACCCCAGCATGGCCTCCTTGGCCTCGCTATACAGGGGGCCGAAGCCCGCCATGGAAAAGCGGTTCCAGTCCATGTCGGTGAACGGGGCCTGTGTGATGGCGGCAGGGTCGGCGCTGGCTTTTCCCAGCGTTTTTGCGAAGTTGTAGAGCATGACGCAGAACTCCGCCCGCCGGACATTTTCACTGGGGTACAGTAGGGCTCTCTCCAGGTTCGCGCTGGGGAAAATTCTGTTCTGATTGGCCCACACCACGCCGGATGTGTACCATGTCCCGGCGATAATGTCACTGTACGGTGCCGTCCCGGTCACCGGGGTGCTCCCGGCGTAGCGGTACAGCACCGTGGCCAGCATGGCCCGACTCATCTCGGTGGACGGGCCAAAGATGTCCGTGCCGGTACCGTTGAACAGCCCCCGCTCGGTCACATACTGGATATCCTCCGCCGCCCAGTGGCCAGCGGGCACATCGCGGTAGGCCGCGAATGATGGGACAGCCAGGGACAGGGCCAGCACAGCGCACAACAGTATGCTCCATGTTCCTTTTCTTCATGGGTTCACGCTCCTTTGTTGATTCTTTCTGATTCGAGCATAATCCCATATTGTGGTTTTGTCAAAGGATTATTTAAATTCCCTGCGCCGATAAAACGATTCCGCGTCACCACCTTCCAAAATTTCTGTGTTTAGGGCTGTTTCAGGCACTTTTCTCCACGGCCTGGACGCAAATTCTTTTTGCGGGCTGGTTCTCCAGACAGGTGGTGAGGGTGATGCGGTTGTCAGCCGTCCCCTGGAGGTAGCTCCAGTCGTCGTTGGCGATGGTCTTCACCATAGTCACCTGATAGGTGCGGGTGCCATAGATGGTGGTGTAGGTGATAATATCGCCGGCCACCAGGTTTTTGATGGAGCCGATGTTATACTTGGCCCCCCGGTTGTGGCCCGCCACCCCGACATTTCCCTGCCATGCGGCGGTGGAGCTGTAGTGTCCCAGCCCCTTGGCCATGCTGGCGGTGGTCTCGCCCTCCCACACCGGCACACTGAGGCCCAGCTTGGGGATCTTCACCGTGCCGATGCTGCCGTCCTTGTAGGCCATGCCCTGTACGCTGGTGTAGGCGGGCTGCTGGACGCTGGGCAGGGTGGGGGTGACAGTTGTGCCGGTGCCGTCGATGACCAGCTCGGTGAGGGGGCCGCCGGTCCCGCCGCCAACCCCATAGCCGCCGGGATCGCCCGCAGTGGAGACCGCACCCTGGAGCCCGGGCAGGATGGTACGCTCCATCACCCCAGTCATGGTGGTGCTGAACCGGCCGTATTCCAGCTCGGGCACGTCGTAGTCCACGGCGTTCCTGCCGCCGTAGTTGTACTGGGCGCCGTACACGTCCTCATAGCTGGTGCTGCCATAGTAGTCCTGGGGCGCGGTGGTGGAAAAGCTGTAGTCCGAGGCGAAGGCCGGGACCGTCAGGGACAGCGCCGCCCCCGCCGCCAGGGCCAGCCCCAACAGGTTTCTCATCTTTTTCATGTTTCACGTTCCTCCTGTTCGTCATCTGTCTCGCCGTCCTCCGTCCGCAGTGACTTGACCTCCCGGCGGGACAGGATCAGCAGTGTGGTCAGCACCACCACTGTCACCACCCCCGCGCCGCCCAGCACGTTGCGCAGAAGGTTGGGGGAGGACACCGCCCGCTGGAACAGGTTGGGCTGCTCCTCCGCAGGGTCGAGGCTGGGCTCCGGCTCATGCTCCTCCCCCAGGTAGGTCACCCGGTAGGTGACGCTCTCCACCCCCTCATGGGCGACCTCGCCCACATAGCTGGCGGTGGTGACGTACCCGGTGGCGGCCTTATAATAGCTCTTCCCGCTATAGGTGGCCACCGCCTGATAGGAGCAGGGGGCCGTCATGTCCCCCACCACTTCGGTGCCGATGACCTGCCACTCCACATTGGACAGGTTCAGCGTTACCCCGTTCTTTACCGTGGTGGCCGGGACATAGGACATATCGTTGCGGTCCAGCGGGCCAATGGTCTTGGTAGCGGTCACCGTACTGCTGCCGGTGGTATAGCCCGCCGCCTGGGTCTGGATGCTGGTGTGGTCCAGGGCCAGGGTACCGGCCCAGACGCCGTCATCATACTCCATGGTGGGGGCCAGCTGTTCCAGGATCACGTTCAGATCCTTTTTGGCCGTCTCCACCGTCACCGTCTCGGTGTGGGACTGCCGCTCGGACACCCGGTTCTCCTCCTTCACGATGTCCGCATAGGTATAGAGAAAGCCCTCCAGATGGAAGGGTTCCTCGATCAGCGTCTGGGCGTCCACCTCAGGGGAAACGGTATAGGTCTTGACCACCTGCTGGCTGCCGTTGAGGTTCTGCACCACCGTGTTGGTGGGCACCTCCAGGGCGCTGGCGCTCATGGTCAGCGCCGCCGTCAGCAGCAGGCAAAGGCAAATCTTTTTCATTGGGTCCAAAAACTCCTTTCATCAAATTGGGTGCTGGAATAAGCACGGGCGTGCCCCGGTGGGGGGCCCGCGAATGGGCGTATGCCGGTTCACCGCTGCTCCTCCTTTACGATGTACTCCGCGGCCAGCTCCGGATACTCCCGCAGCCGGGCCAGGATGTTCAGCGACTGCTCCAGGGCCTGCATGGTGTCCCGGCTCTGCCGCTTGACAAACCCATGGAGCAACAGGATCCCGCCATCTGCCTGGATGGTGAAGATGACCCGCACCAGCACCTTCCCCCGCTCCCGCAGCTCATAGAGTTCCCGGTAACGCTCCAGGGTGAAGTGCTTGAAGTGGGGCTCCCGCAGGGCGGAGCGGGGCGTGCGGGGCAGCTCGATGAGCTGGCGGATCAGCTTTTCCCGCAGCCGGGGCTCCAGGCTGTCGATGAACCGGGCCACGGGGGCCGCCCGCTCGGGAGGCGTGTAGACCTTGATACCCTTCATGTTCTCACCCCCTCCAGCGGCGGCGCGGCATCAGCCGCCGTTCATAGCGCAGGATATTGGTGGGCCGTATTTCGCTGCCCCACACGGGATCGGCGCGGGCCCAGCCCGCCGAGCGTAGCGCGGAATCTGGCCTGTCTGAGCGCAGGAAGGCGATGATCCGCCAGTAGCCCAGGGCCTGGGCAGCCCTCGCCGCCGCGCCGTAGAGCATCCCGTAGGCGGCACGGCCCCCGGTGGCGCAGATGCGGTCGATCCGCACCGCCTGACTGTCCTCCCGGCAGCGGCCCACAATGGCCGCGCCCACCAGCTTCCCGTCCAGCGCGCAGCCTACACAGAACGTACAGCCGCGCAGGGGCTTGTGTTGGGAGCCGTGCTGCTCCAGGAACTCGTTGGCCTCCCGCAAAGAGATCGGGACAAGGTAGATCGCGTTGTTCTGTACCATTGCTTCAACCTCCCGCTGTTTCATTCAGCCGCTTCAGATGGGCCAGGAAGCCGTCCGCGAAGGCCTCGGCGAAGGCCGGGCTGCCGCTGAGCCACCACACCGGGTCAGGCAGGGCGCGGTAGATGCTGTCATATTGCAGGCAGATCATCAGGAACTTCCCGTGGGGATCGCCGGTGTCCGCGCCGTCCACCAGGGGCGCGATGGCTGCCTTGACGGCCTGGGCATCGTCCTGGTGGTAGTCGCACAGGTCGTCGTAGAACTGTCCGGCGAAAACGCAGCAGAACACCGCCATGGCGTCCCGCTCCACTGAGCCGTCCGATGCGGCCAGCCCCATGCGGCGCAGACGGTCAAGAGCCGCGTCGTCAAGGGGCTGTGGGTGGGTCGATTGCTTCTCATACTGTGTGCTCCCTCCTTTTGGGCATAAGAAAAGCCTGACGCCGCAGCGCGGTGCCAAGCCTTCTTAAAAATATTTGATTCAGCCAACCCGCTCCCGCAAGAACTCCAGGAACAGGGCCTCGATCTCTTTGTCGCTGCGTCCATTCAAATAGGGTTCAAACTGCTTCCGGTTGAAGGATATCTTCTTGGGCGGGGCGGCAAGGCGCTTCTCAGCCCGGGCCCGGGCCTCCCGCCATGCCGCGTACATATCTTGGCGATTGGCGGAAAGGGGCGGGCATTTGGAAGTGATAAGCTGCATAGCGGCCTTATTGATCGGGCAGCCCTCAATACGGCACATTTCGATGAACGCCTGCTGGGATTCCGGGTCATAATCCGCCATCATATCGGCACAGGCCAGGTTTAGCTGCTTGGGCGTGCGCTCCAGGATATCGGCCAATTCCGGGATCAGGTATGTCAGCTTGATGGCTTTGCGGATCTCATACTCGGTGACGCCGAAGAACTCGGCCACCAGCTTCCGTGCGTTATATCTTAGGCTGCCATCAGATTTCAGCGGTTTGTTCCCGTCAAACTTTTGGCGAGAATCGCCAAAAGTTTCATTGCCATTCGCATACCATTGCCCATGGCGGTTCTTGGCCTCCAACAACGCCTTATATGCCTTACCCCGCTCAATGATGGACAGATTCTGCCGCTGGATCAGGTTGGTAGAAGTAGCGATGACGACTGCCTGTGCATCGTCTGCCTCCACGACCTCGGCGGGGATCACAGTCCATCCGGCCAGGCGGGCGGCGGCGGTGCGGTTATGCCCTGCCAGAATCTCATAACGGTCTGACCCCGGGATGGGCCGCACAATGATACGCACCATCAGCCCTTCTTCCCTGAGCTGGTCGGCGAAAGCACTGAGCTGGGCTTCAGTATAGGGCTTAAACCCGATATCCGCCGTAGAAAAAGCTGTGAGCTTGTCCAGCGGCAGACTGCAAATACGGACATTTGTAGCGGGCGGAGCCTCCCGGAACAGCTTTGCGTAGGCTTCATCCGTGGCCTGGAGCTCGGATGCCTGCCGGGTGGCGGACATCCGGCGTTTCAACATATCATCTATGGATTTCTTAGCCAAGGCCCAGCACCTCCTCCGCCAAACTGCGGTAGGATTCCGCGGCGGCGTTTTTCGGGGCATACTCAAAGATGCTCTGTCCCGCCGCCGGACACTCCGCTACCTTGATGGAGTATTCGATGGGCCGCTGGAACACATGAAAGGACTCGCCGTAGACCTCGCCCACACTGGCCCTGACACTCTGGCACAGTTGGGGGCGGGACTGGTACATGGTGAGCAGGATGCCGGCAATTTTCAGCTTGGGGTTAAATTTCTCTCGGATAGACTTCACCAACTCCAGAACATCGGGGATGCCCTCGCTGGCCAGGAAGTGGGCCTGCACCGGGATGATGCAGTAGTCCGAAGCCGCCAGGGCGTTGACTGTCAAAAGTTCATGTTTCAATCCGCAGTCAATGATGATATAATCATACTGTGCCTTCAACTGCTCCAGCAGCGTGGCCATGACCTTTTCGCAGGCCCGGTCCACATCGCCCACGGCGTTATACTGGGAGAGCTGCATCACCTGGAGCCGTGCGGCGGCGTCCGCCAGACGGCGGTTGGCCGGAATCAGATCCATGCCGCTGTCTGTGTGGAGGATGGCCCGCTGTAAGTGGAGCTCCAGATCCTCCGGGTAGTCGATAGCGGCCAGCAGCAGGTTGGAGAGGGTGCGGGACTGCTCCGCGGGGGTGTAGCCCAGGGCGGCGGTAAGGTTGCCCTGGGGATCGTTGTCAATGACTAAGACCTTCATGCCAGAAATATTGAGGGCGGCGCCAAGGTTCAACGCGCTGGATGTTTTGCCTACACCACCCTTTTGGTTTGTAACAGATATTACTCTACACATTTTCTATTCTCCTCATTAGTTGGATGTGCGCTGCTGACCTGACGTACTGAGCTTGAGACTGAGGGCTTAGAAGGAACTCTATCAGGTATTTTTTAGGGTAATAAATGGTCTGAGATACCTTGATATATTTTAGACCCAATTCTTTTCTCCATCTGGTGATAACTTTTTCGTTGTAGCCAAGAAGTGTTTGCACTTCTCGGCACCGCAGCACATCGGGAATGCTTGCCCAAATTTCTATCAATGCTTGATATAACCTATCCGCAGTTCCCTCGGAGACATCTATAACGCTTTGATGTTTCAGGCACTTGCGTTTTACGTACCTGTATTTTCCTGGCTCAAGTTCCCGGTTACGCAAATAACGTGCAACATCTGACCTACTAATCAAATAGCGGTCTGTTTTTCGCATAGTATTGATAGCAGGCAGAAGGCCGCTTTGAATTAACCATAGCGCAGTTTTTTTCCCCACATGACACTCTTTACAAAACTGCTCTTTGCTGATATATTCATCTTTCATCAAGCCCACACTTTCAGCCGCCGGTTGGCATAATCTTCGCTTAAAATGTAATCAATGATGGATTTTTTAGAAATCCAGTAGTGCGGTTTGACGAAAGTATGCTTGACCTGATTTTCATGGAGCAAACGACGGGCAAAGGTGTCGCCTATGCCCCCTAACATTTTGCGGAAGGTTATCAGATCAACAAGATCCGGATAATTTGCAAATTTCTTTTCATAATACATTCTCATATTTACCATGCTCAGTCCTCCTATACATTTTGCCATTGGCAGGAGATACTGTGCAATTATATATTGACTTGGCCGTGTTCATAATGTAAGATAAAAAAGTTCTCTCTGTTTTTACTTAGTACGGTTCCTTCCTATGCGTTTTTACATTCTTGAGTTGTTCCGTACAGTTCTCTCCATAGTTCTCGCCGCAGTAAAAATGAAACGTTTTGAAAATTTAATGTAGGCCCAAAAAGCTTGATATTCTTGGGTTTTGGCAGATATTCATGATGCGGAACAGTGTGGTATGTGTTGCATTACAACTGGGTCCAACGGACTCAAAAGCGAGTACGCCTGCCGTTTCCAACCCCCGCTTGACCCTTGAGTTTTCAACGGTTTTGCGTTATGATGGTTCCGGCAGATTTGTAGGTTCTCTCTTTGGTTCTCTCCCGTCGGTTGTGGCGGGGGAGAACCGAGGCAACGAAACAGTAGGATGCGCACAACCACGTGCCGGTGTGATGGAATTGGTAGACGTAGCGGATTCAAAATCCGCCGGGCTAATCCCCCGTGTGGGTTCGAGTCCCACCACCGGCACCATGGCGAGTGTTCTTACAGCATTTGAAAGATGCTGTAAGAACACTCGCTTTTTTATGTTCAAAAGCGAGTTGCAAATCGTTTGAAGGTTTCCCGGCCATCCCCTTACCCCGCTTTCGTGTCAGGCTGATAGCTGACATACACGCCCTTGCGGGTGTTCACGGTGATGTCCGGCATGGGGAGGGTCAGTTCTTCGGGGATGGTGATTGCCCCGATGCAATTATAGTGGATGGTGAGGCGTTGCACCCAGGCCCCGTTGATCTTCTCCGCCTGATGCACTTCAATGTACTGCACCAACTCGTCCAACATCCGGCGCGTGAGCTTTTTGGCCCGCGTGTACTTGCGGACAGCCGACATAAATATATCCGCCGTCACAGCCTTGCTTTTGGTGCGCTCAATGCCCTCCTGCAAGGCTTTGATCTTGCTCCGCAGCTCCTTCTGCTCGTCCTCGTATTTGGCGGACATCCGGGCGAACCGTTCCTCCGTCAGCCGTCCCGCCACCATGTCCTCGTAGATACGCTCAAACAAGGAATCAAGCTCCCTGTCGCGGGCTATGGCGGCGTCCAGCTCCTTTTGGAGCACCCGGCGCTCGTTCTCCGCCGCCTGCTGGGTGAAGCCCATCATCATGGCGGCAAACTCCTTCTCATAGCGGCACACAAAACGGGTCAACCGCCTGATCTCGGCCAGCATCACTTGCTCCAAAAAATCCGCCCGGATATAGTGGGTGGAGGAACAGGTTCCCCGGTTGCCCTTGTAATTGGAGCAGTTGAAATACTCGATCTCCGGGTTGCCCTGGTTGAAATGAAAGTGGAGGTTGTTGCCGCAGTCCGCGCAGACCAGCAGGCCGGAGAACATATTCCGCTCCCCCTCGTGGGTGCGGCGCTTGCGGATCTTCCCCCGCTTCTCCTGCACCTTCTCCCAGGTGGCCCGGTCAATGATCGGCTCGTGCACATCCTTGAAAATCGCCCAGTTCTCCCGGTCATTCTCAATGCGGCGCTTGTTTTTGTAGGACTTGGAGTAGGTCTTGAAGTTGAGTACATCGCCGCAGTATTCTTGCAGGCCCAGGATTTTGGTGACGGTTGAGCTGTTCCAATGACAGGGGCCGTACTTTGGCGGGTTGCCCGCCCGCCGGACGCCCTTGGCCTGCCAGTAAAAGCGCGGGGTCAGGATTTCCTCTTTACTGAGGGTGTCGGCAATTTGCTCTACGCCCATCCCGTCCAGGCTCATGCGGTATATCCGTCTCACCACGGCGGCGGCGGTTTCCTCGATGATCCACCGCTTGGGGTTCTCCGGGTCCTTCTCGTACCCATAGGGCGGCTGGCCCATCGGCTCACCGGCGTTTCCTTTGATCTTGTTGCTGATGCGCCGCTTCTTGGAAATATCGCGGGCATACCACTCGTTAAACAGATTCTTGATCGGGGCCAGCTCGTTCTCACCCTCGTCGGTGTCGATGGCGTCAGACACCGCCACCAGCCGGATGTCGTGTTCCGGGAAAAATTCCTCAGTCAGACGGCCCACCTCAATGTAGTTTCGCCCCAGGCGGGAGAGGTCTTTGACGAACACCGCCGCAGCCTTGCCCTTCTCGATCTCCTGGAGCATGGACTGGAAGCCGGGACGATCCATGGTGACGCCGGAAATCCCATCGTCAAAAAAATGGACAAGGTTGGTGTAGCCTTTTTCCTTGGCGACTTTGGTGAGCAGCTTCTTTTGAGACGCGATTTGTCAAGGGTAAATTCACCGATCAGCCCAACTTTCTTCAAGGAGTTGGGCTTCTTTCACTACAGCACAAAAACTTGACAACTCAGGTTGATATTTGGATAATCATGATTTATAATATTTTCCAAGAAAAGACGTTTTCCGTAATTTTTGTGGCAGAAAACAAATCTCAATTCTCTAGTCACGATAAAGTGGGGAGCCAAATAGTCATATGGACATAAAACTCGACATTAAAAAACAGTTCCCGGGAGGCAACATAATTCTTGAAATTTGATAAAAAGTTGCATCTCGATAGTTTGCAAATAGAGAGGTTTAATGCTAAGTTTGGTTTTGCAGTATTGGCCCAAGCTTGATTTAATGAACTTAAAATTTAACTAAAAAAAGAGAGGTTACAAAATGTTCGAACATGGTTTAGAGCGTATGCGAGCAGATTTCCATTTGCACACAAAGAAGGATAAGGAATTTAAGTATGCGGGGGAAGAAAACTCATTTATCAATGATTACATTTCTGCCTTATCAGCAAAACAAATAAGTATTGGTGTTATCACTAATCATAACAAATTTGATGAGGGCGAATATAAAGCGTTGCGCAAGGCTGGTAAAAAGCAAAATATTTTTATACTTCCAGGGGTTGAATTAACGGTTAAGGAGGGTGCCAACGGAGTTCATGCACTAATTGTTTTTAATCCCGATGAATGGTTACGAGAGGGTAACAACCACATTGCGACATTTTTAGCAACTGCTTTTGCTGCTATTCCAAATCCGGAAAACCGAAATACCAAGAGCATACTTGACTTGAAATCTGTGTTTGAAGTATTAGACGGATATGGAATGGATTATTTTGTCATATTTGCTCATGTTGACCAAAACAGTGGTCTATTCTCTGAATGCAAAGGTGGAATGCTTGAGACACTAGTCTCTTTTCCGTCTTTTAAAGAACACGTACTTGGCCTCCAGAAATCGACATCAGAGAGCAACTACAAGATGTTCTCTCAGTACCTCGGCTATGAAATTGCACGAGTTCATGGCTCTGACCCAAAATCTATTGTAGATATTGGAAAAGGTGATCGCCAAACATACTTGCAAATCGGAGAATACTCTTTTGATTGTGTGAAATTTGCACTTTTAAACTACAAAAATCGCGTCTATGAAGGTGTCACAGCCATCACCCATGGATATATAGAATCTGTGGCCTTTCAAGGCGGAAAGTTTGACGGACAAACAATTAATTTCTCCCCCAGCCTTAACTCTTTAATTGGTGTTCGAGGAAGCGGGAAATCCTCGATATTAGAGGCTGTGCGATACGTATTTGATTTACCTCTTTATGTGGATGAAAAATACAAAAAGGGACTAGTTGAGAGCATTCTTGGCTCTGGAGGGAAAGTAACCCTTGCAATAGTTGACAAGCATGGAAAACGGTATACAGCAAGTCGCATTTTAGGAGAGAGGCCAACTGTGCTGATGGGATCTGACTCTGATTTGAATATTACTCCCATGAGTTTGTTTGACAATATGCAATATTTTGGACAGAAAGATTTATCCTATAGTGCAGATCATGAATATGGGCTTCTTGAAAAACTCGTTAAGGGACGGTTTTCTTCCAACAAATCTAACATTGAAGATACTGTTGCCACGTTGATTAAGAATATTAAACTACTATTAAAATTGGAAACTATTCCAGCACAAATCGAAGATTGTAAGGGGAAAATCGCAGAAGCAAGTCATAAAATGACAATCTATCAGGAACGAGGAATTGCTGAAAAGCTACAAAAGCAAACAGATGTTGAAACAGATAAAGTAAAATTGGCAACAGCTAAAAAGAGGGTTAATGGGCAACTAGCAGTTCTTACCGAAGATTGCAAAAAAGCATTGACAAACCTAGAGCAGTTATCAAATTATGCAAGCAGATATAATCAGGACATCATTGATCAAGCTGCAATAGTTTTGAATGAAATTGACAGCTCGCTAAAGCAAATAATGACTATACTCATATTATGTGCTGAAAAAATGAGTGATTATGATAAGATCGAACAAGTCCTACTAGATAGGATTAAAAGTTTGGCTGATGAATTTGCTGAGATTAAACGTGAGTTTAATGATCCAACATTAAATCCCGATACTTACGTCGAACTATCTACATCGTTGGGTGAGCTAGAAGAAAAGTGTCACAAACTTGAGGAACAATCGAAATCAAAATCTGCTATCGAAAATGTTATTGCCCAAGCTATTCGCACCAGAAATGAACTTCTTTTAAATGAATTCAATTTTTATAAAAATGAAGTACAAAGGATTAATCATGGGAAAAATGACCTCAAAATCGAAATAGCGTTTAAGGGAGATCGCGTTACGTTCAAGGAGGACATGAAGCAGTTTTTTAAAGGCACTAGCATAACGGATACAAAATATCAAGCTATGTGTACTGAATTTTCAGACTTTACTGCGTTGATGGAAGATTATATCTTGCATAGAGGTGAGAAACTGCACGCCATCCTTACTGCATCTGAATACGCAAAGATCGTTCAAAAGCTTGAGACATCATATCCTGACCTTATTCAACATCAGGTAAAGAATCGTGTGGATATTTATTACCACGGAAAATTACTCCAACAACATTCCATCGGGCAACGGGCTTCGGCGCTCATTCTGTTTATATTGACACAAAGTGATAATGATGTTATCCTAATTGACCAACCTGAAGATGACCTTGATAATAAAATAATTTATGATGAAATTATTAGAGCAATACTTTCGACAAAGCATCATAGCCAGTTCATTTTTGCTACGCATAATGCAAATATTCCCGTTCTTGGTGATGCCGAAAAGGTGCTTGCAATGGAATACCAAGATAAAACTATTATTGTAAATTCCGGGAACATTGATCAAGCAGATACTCACAAGCAAATTGTAGATATTATGGAAGGAGGCCGGGAGGCATTTGATCGGCGCCAATTAATTTACGCATCTTGGAGGAGAAAATAGAGGGTTCTCGACAGAATTACAGATGGATGATTATTAAAACACTGCTTTGCAATTTCATTTTTTCTTTTGATAAACTGTATTTTTTGCAAAAATTAGGAACAAAGCGGCTCAAGCAGATATGCTTGAGCCGCTTTACACTATAGGTCTCTCATAATTTCTACGAACTGCTCAAGTTTATAGGCACCATCAATACCAAAATCCTTATTCTTAAATACCATAAAATAACGGTAGTTTGGCCCTGCCTGCGCCTGCCACTGACGGCCTAATTCCAGTTTCATCCTGCTGTCGCTGTTGTCTCGATCATCGCCCTTAAACTCAATCAGCACCAGCTTCCCGGCCTTTGTCATAACCATAAAATCAGGATAATGGTTGATATTTCCGTTGAGCCGGAAGCCCTTGCGGTCAATAATTCGGTGCCACCACCTGATATTGCCCAGCCCTACCACAATGTCAATTAGGTTCCGTTCCTCCTGGTTCATATCGTCCTTTTCAGCATCATACAGAGAATACGGGATCGTATCAATCGTCTCAGCGGGGGTAATGACCTGCGGCAGGACATAGGACTCCCTGCATACCACCTTCCCGCTGTCCAGCCACTTTTTGAATTGAGCCGTCCGGTAGGCACGCTCCAGTCCGTCAATCTTGTCCTGGATTTTTCGCGCATAGGTGGGAATCGCCGTCTCCATTGCCGCCAGCTCGTCCTCCGTCATGTTCTCCACCACGCGATGGACATATGCGCTGATCTCCTGAGCGGCATAGCGGTCATTCCGGTTGAGGTTTCCGCAAATCAGATCAACACATTTCTGCACCTTCTTCTCCGGCGGCAGCTTCGCCAAGCGTTCCCGGATATACTCACTTTCCTCTTTGGAGGCCCGCATATATTTGGGGATCGCCTCACCCTTCTCCTGGAGGTCCACCCGGTACATCTCGCCGGTGGCCAACTCAAAACTGATCTGCGCGTCCTGGCCGCTGAGAGAAAACCCCTCCGACAGATTTTCCGCTTCCAGCAGTTCATACTCCCCACCGAACAAATCAGGTGTACCTTTAAGGAAAAACTGTGGGATACGCAAAGCGGAAGATTCCGCTGCAAACTGAGGCTGCATAGCATTCTGGTTCAACATCTCTCCCAGCTCTCCTCCCCAAAAGCCTGAGCTGCCGCTCTCCTTCATCTCCGCATCGTAGCTGTCCGCCTGACGCTGCGCGTCCTGGACCATCTCTCCGAGGGGAGAATCAGGCTGCTCGGTTCCGCCCTCCAGGGCCTTTTTTACTGCCTCCGTATCAACATCGTCAAACGAATCTGGTTCTGCGGCGGGAGCGTTGCCGCCGAGTTCCATCTGTTCCGCTTCATCCGGCTTAGGCGCAGGAGCCGGGTCGGGGACTTCGCCCATCCGGAAATCCTTCCGGCTGAATCCCGCCATGTTCAGACCGCTCACGATGCTGTCCAGAGTATTCCTGAAATCGTTGGAGCAGGTAAACACATAGGACATATTCAGCAGCGGAGATTTGTGCCGTTTTGCATAGGGCTGGCGAAGGATACGACCCAAAATCTGCTCCACATCCACCTTGGAAGTCTTATTCGCCAATGACGCCAGAATGTACGCAAAAGGGCAGTCCCACCCTTCCTTGAGGGCGTTGACCGTGATAATATACCGGATCGGACAATCCCGGCTCATGAGGTCCGTTTTCCCCAGCTCGTCTACCTTGGAGGTCTTGACCGCGATCTCCTCTTTCGGTATCCCCATATCCACCAGCATGGTCTTGATCTTATCAAAGGTTTCACTGTCCTCGTTGATCTTGGGTTGGGCCTGGAACAGGACAATAGGCCGTATGTATTCCCCGTCTGCCTCTTTCTCCGCTATCGCCTGCCGCTCAATGCTGCCCCGGAGCTGGATGGCGTCCTGGATCACGCTCTGGCGAGAGGTGCGGTTATACACCACCACCGGGAGCTTCACCATGTTCTCTTTTTTCAGCTCCCGTGCGTCCACATAGGAGAGGATATTGCTGTTCTTTTTGGGGGTAGCGGTCAAATCCAGCACAAAAGACGGGTTCAAATTGTTCAGCATCTCCACACTCAAATCAGACCCGGCGTTGTGGCTCTCGTCCACCACTGCCACGGGAGACAACTGCCGGAGCACCTGAATCAGCGCCGTGTCCGGCGTGTCGGCTAGCAGTACAGAGTCATCCTTGAAATACTGGGCGAATTTCAGCAGGTTTCCGTTCTCCTGGTAGACCTTGCGCACGTCCTTCTTCTTGCTGTCAATGCGCAGAGAGGCATAGCTCAGCACACAGACTGTCAGCATCTCCCGGACGGTATCGGGGGAGAACTGATGGCCGCTCAGGAGCATTTCCTTCGTATACACGCCCACCCGTCCGGCAAAATCCGAATTGAGCCGCAGGCGGTATTCGTGGTCCGGGTTGGACAGGTTCCGAATGGTCTGCGTCAGAATGGAATCCGACGGCACGAGCCACACCACCACCTGGGGCTTGTCCAGAGGCATGGTATCAAAAATGCGCTTGAGGGCGGCGCAGGCCATGAAGGTTTTACCGCCGCCAGTGGGGACTTTCGTGCAGACATGGGGAACGCCGGGAATGGCGGACTGGTACGCCGGAACGCCGCCCAGCCCAACAGGGATGTCCTGATCCATCCAGTAGCCCTTCCAGGCGGCAAACAGTTCGCGGTCCCGGTTCAGATGGCCCAGATAGGCGGACAGATCATCCATGACCTGCTTTTGATAGGTTTTCAGTTCCATAGCGCCGCCTCCTTACAGCTTTGAGATGTCCCGTGGGATTTTTTTGAAGGTGATGTGCCACCGCTCCAGCTCCGCCTGGCTCAGGGTGCATTGGTCAGCGTAAATGGTGTACCGGCCCGCCTTGGTTTTGATGCTCCCCAGAAAATCGCGGTTCAAGGTGGTGAGACTGTCACGCTCATAATAGAAGTAATAGGCGCTGTCCAAGTGGACGCCCATATAATAGGGCTCATCCGCTTTGTCCGGTTCAATGGAGGCTTTTGTCTCCATGAAATAGACGTATTCCCGGATTTTTGCCGCACCCACGTCCTCGTTCAGATTGCCGTTAGGCAGGAGCAGGACGGGGCCGAGGTCGTAGAAGGTGAAGTCGCCGCCCACATCATCGATAACTCTTTTGACACGGTGTGCGGTAGTGTCCTCGGCATAATCCATCAACTCTACAAGAACAAATCTGCGGTGGTAATTATCTGCTTTGTTTGCATTTAATACTGCGTGGGCTGTTGTTCCAGAACCGGCAAAAGAATCCAAAACAACGTCATTTTCTGATGTAATCCAGTTTATAATGCGTTCAATTAGTAGTACGTTTTTCTCTGTGTCGAAGTTCGCATAAGAACCGGACAACAAAATATCCATCCAGTTATCGCTAAGTAGTTTCCCTGTTTGAGGCGGTACATAGTATTGAATTGTACCGCTGTCATTTTTGCGTACAAAGTCCATTTTCTCGTTAGTAGCCATCAAATTTTCCAAATAGAAGTCATCAATAGACATTGTATCAGCATATTCAGATAGATATTTTTCATAGTTTTTCGCTGCTTTTGTTGCCCTTCCAATTTCCCAGCGCCACTGTCCCCTCTCCGGACAAGTCCCAAAAATTTCATAGCGCATTGTGGGGCGATCCGTGCCTCTCCAAAATGTGTCCCATTTCCCAGCTTTCTCAATCTCAAAATTCTTTGAAAGTTTAGGTAATTTTGCTTGTGGATTTTTAGAGTATAGGTATATGTATTCATGGCCCAATGAAAGGGCCTGCACTTCGTCAAATTGAGCTTGAACGTTTTTGATTCCCCGCCTGACGGCAATGCAGTTTCTAAAATTTGCCGAACCAAATATCTCATCCAAAATACATTTTAAGTTTGAAAACTCGAATACATCTATACTGACAAAGAGAAAACCGTCCTCAGACAACAACCGCTGCAACAGCTTCAGCCGTGGATACATCATACACAGCCACTTGTCATGTCGGCTCAGGTCCTCGCCCTCCCGGCCTACGACCTCGCCTAGCCACTTTTTGATTCTTGGATCGTTCACGTTGTCGTTGTAGACCCAGCCCTCGTTGCCCGTATTGTAAGGCGGATCAATATAGATGCACTTAACCTTTCCCTCATACCGGGGCAGCAGGGCCTTGAGCGCCTCCAGATTGTCCCCGCAGATAATCATGTTGTCGCTTGCCTCGGCGTTATATGTATACTGCTTCTCCAGTATCCGGTAAGGGACCTCCAAGTGGTGGTTGACTACTTTGTCTTTTCCAATCCATTCAAGTGTGGGCATTATCCTTCCCTCATTTCGTCCAAAATCTTAATATCTGATTTGCCTGTTTTTCTACATCTGCATATATTCCGTTAAAAACTTCCCGTGTCATATTAAGAAGTCGTTGATACGTTTCATCGTGTGCAACAGGAATCTTTTTTATGATCTCACTGGTTTGGCTGGAACAAAAAAGAATTGCGGTATCAGGAATATTCCCACCGTTGGTCATGCCAAGTAACCGCAAATGTGTATACTGACTTTCAAGTGCATATTCTATTTCGCAAAATTGCTTTATAGCATTGTGGAGCTCCTTCACATAACTAGCGACATATGTATATTCAACTGGATCAATATAACAGCTAATCATATCTAACGATGTTTTTGCTGTAGCTGCATACGATTGAAGTTTTGAAATAATGACGTGTAAATTAGCAATTGGTGAAATATTCATGTCCATTTCACAACCATTTAGTATTCTCAGTGGAGAAACATCAATCAATGCCTGTGTGATAATTGATTCAACTTTTTCCCATTTCCTACGGTTGTCTTCCAAGAATTGATTGCGCTGTATTTGTTTTCTAGTGAATTGAATCGTACCTATAAGTGTTATTGCTGTAGTCGCTGCACCCAAAAGTGTCCCATAAAAGGAAAGCACATCTGTGGCATCCCATTTTGTTA
The DNA here is from genome assembly GCA_910579155.1 of uncultured Oscillospiraceae bacterium. The sequence goes on from CAJTTS010000055.1 coordinate 20,608, forward strand.
CATAGACAACGCCATGCTTATATGATTCATTGATCGCTATTGGAATTACGACCACCGATACTAGAATTATTGAAATAATTATTGCGATAAATTTAGTTTTTCTCATACCATCATTCCTCTGCTCGTTTTATTTATTAGGCATTCTAGGACATTCATCAAGATACTTATTATAGTAGAGTTCATGCAGAGTGTTCCCAGGAACCATTTTTCTAGTATTGTATCAGTTTTCCCCGAAAATTTCAATTCCCACAAAGCGTTTATATTCACTTTGCTTATGACCTTGGCAATGCGGTAATCGTAATAGTCCCTTGCTTTTCGTACTTTCGGGCATACTCTACCAAATCCCACGCATTGCTGACTGAATGCCGTACATAGGCGATCAGATAATCGCTGTGCTCTACCATGTAGCGGTTAGCCTGAATGATGGCGGCACGTTTGGGGACAGTTTCCATCCCCGGCGGATAGAACGTGCCGTCAAAACCGGACGGTGTTGGAGTAGGGCGGTCATAGGGATGGTAAGGTAGCAATAGCGTAAGCATCACTTCCGGGTGGCGCTTCTTTGCTGCCTTGACGCACTTTGCCGCCAGTGCATCAAAGCGGCCATATCTGCCTATAACGAACTCAGTCACACCGTATTCAGTGATATGCCGCTCAATTTCAGCAGATAATTGAGGTAGGAGACTATCCGGAGCCTCGCGGTGTCCGATGAAAAAACAGGTACTCATTACTATTTCCCTCCAATATAGTGATATATCACTATATTATCATAAATCTCGTTTGTAGTGAAGTATCACTAACAAGCAAACTTCAAATAATTTATCATAGTGATAAATCACTTGAAGGGGGCGCAATATGAATACTCGTGAAGCAATTGCGGCCCGAATTTTGCAGTTATGCAGAGAACGCGGAATTACGCCTAACGGATTGAGCAACATTTCCGCTGTTCCGCAAGCGACGATTAAAAGTATTCTTAACGGAGAAAGCCAGAATCCCGGTACAGTAACTATTAAAAAACTTTGCGATGGCTTTGAAATAACATTGGGCGAGTTTTTCTCTACACCAGAATTTGACGCACTTGA
>CAJTTS010000056.1 GCA_910579155.1 uncultured Oscillospiraceae bacterium
TGGAGCGGGCGTGGATCTTGTCGTCCACCAGGTGGTGGAGCTTCATGAAGTAGACATAGCCCACGGTGACCTTGTTGTCAAAGCGCTCGCCGGTGCGGCCGTCGTAGAGCCAGCTCTTCCCCTCCGGGTCCAGGCCCGCCAGCTGGAGGGCGTCGGCGATGTCCTGCTCGTTGGCCCCGTCGAAGATGGGGGTGGCCACCTTCCAGCCCAGGGCCTTGGCGGCGTAGCCCAGGTGGACCTCCAGCACCTGGCCGATGTTCATGCGGGAGGGCACGCCCAGGGGGTTGAGCACGATGTCCAGGGGGGTGCCGTCGGGCAGGAAGGGCATATCCTCCTGGGGCAGGATGCGGGACACCACGCCCTTGTTGCCGTGGCGGCCGGCCATCTTGTCGCCCACGGAGATCTTCCGCTTCTGAGCGATGTAGACCCGGACCACCTGGTTGACGCCGGGGGACAGCTCGGCTCCCTCCTCCCGGGAGAACACCTTCACGTCCACCACGATGCCGTACTCGCCGTGGGGGACCTTCAGAGAGGTATCGCGGGTCTCGTGGGCCTTCTCGCCGAAGATGGCCCGGAGCAGGCGCTCCTCGGCGGTCATCTCGGTCTCGCCCTTGGGGGTGACCTTGCCCACCAGATAGTCGCCGGCGCGGACCTCCGCGCCCACGCGGATAATGCCCCGCTCGTCCAGGTCCTTCAGGGCGTCCTCGCCCACGTTGGTGATGTCGCGGGTGATCTCCTCGGGGCCCAGCTTGGTGTCCCGGGCCTCGGTCTCGTACTCCTCGATGTGGATGGAGGTGAACACGTCCTCCTTCACCATCCGCTCGTTGAGCAGGATGGCGTCCTCGTAGTTATAGCCCTCCCAGGTCATGAAACCCATGAGGATGTTCTTGCCCAGGGCGATCTCACCGTTGGAGGTGGACTGGCCGTCGGCCAGGGTGTCCCGGGCCTGGACCCGGTCGCCCACGGACACGATGGGCCGCTGGTGGATGCAGGTGCCGTGGTTGGAGCGCTGGTACTTGGTGAGCTTGTAGTCCTTCTCGCCCTGGCCGTCGTAGCGCACGGCGATGTGGGTGGCGTCCACGGCGGTGACCACGCCGTCGCCCTCGGCCAGCACGGCCACCTCGGAGTCCTGGCAGTTCTTGTACTCCTGGCCGGTGGCCACGATGGGGGCCTCGGTGGTGAGCAGGGGCACCGCCTGGCGCTGCATGTTGGCGCCCATCAGGGCCCGGTTGGCGTCGTCGTTCTGGAGGAAGGGGATCTGGGCGGAGGCCACGGACACCATCATTTTGGGGGACACGTCCACGAAGTCCACCCGGTCCCGGTCCACCTCGATGATCTCGTTGCGGTGGCGGCAGGCCACGCGGGCGCGCTCGAAGCAGCCGTTCTCGTCCACCGGCTCGGTGGCCTGGGCCACGTTGAACTCGTCCTCCACGTCGGCGGTCATATACTCCACTTCGCCGGTGACCTGGACGGCGACGCACCTGCCGTTGTCGTCCAGGATCTTTTTGGTCTTGCGGTAGGGGGTCTCGATGAAGCCGTAGCGGTTCACCCGGGCGTAGGAGGCCAAGTAGGAGATCAGGCCGATGTTGGGACCTTCGGGGGTCTCGATGGGGCACAGCCGGCCGTAGTGGGAGTAGTGGATGTCCCGCACGTCGAAGGAGGCCCGGTCACGGGACAGGCCGCCGGGGCCCAGGGCGGACAGGCGGCGCTTGTGGGTGAGCTCCGCCAGGGGGTTGGTCTGGTCCATGAACTGGGACAGGGGGGAGGAGCCGAAGAACTCCTTGATGGCGGCGGTGACCGGCCGGATGTTGATCAGGGACTGGGGGGTGACGATGTCCAGGTCCTGGATGGTCATCCGCTCCCGGATCACCCGCTCCATGCGGGTGAAGCCGATCCGGAACTGGTTTTGCAGCAGCTCGCCCACGCAGCGCAGGCGGCGGTTGCCCAGATGGTCGATGTCGTCGGGGACGCCCACGCCGAAGGCCAGGCAGTTGAGGTAGTTGATGGAGGCCATGATGTCATCCACGGTGATGTGCTTGGGGATCAGCCGGTCCATATTGTCCTTCAGAAGGTCGAGGAAGTCCTCCTGGGACAGGCCCTCCGCCTCCCGCTTGTCCAGCAGCTCCCGGAGGACCTTGCCGCACACCTTTTCGGTGATGCCCGCCTGGACGGGGTCGAAGTCCACGAACTTGGACATGTCCACCATGCCGTTGGAGAACACCTTCACCATGTGCACGCCGGTGTGGAGATCGTCCACCTCCACCACGGCCTCGTTGACGCCCAGCCCGTCCAGCATCTGGGCCTTCTCCCGGGTGAGGACCTCGCCCTTCTCGGCCACGATCTCGCCGGTGGCGGGATCGGCCACGGGCTCGCCCAGCTTCTGGCCGGACAGCCGGGTCCAGATGGCCAGCTTCTTGTTGAACTTGTACCGGCCCACCCCGGACAGGTCGTAGCGCCGGGGGTCGAAGAACAGGGAGTTCATCAGGCTCTCGGCGGAGTCCACCGTGGGGGGCTCGCCGGGGCGCAGCTTGCGGTAGATCTCCAGCATGGACTCCTCATAGCTCTTGCAGGCGTCCTTCTCCAGGGTGGCCAGCAGCCGGGGGTCCTCGCCGAACAGGTCGATGATGCCCGCGTCGGTCCGGGGGCCGATGGCCCGGATCAGGCAGGTGACGGGCAGCTTGCGGTTCTTGTCGATGCGGACGTAGAAGATGTCGGACAGATCCGTCTCATACTCCAGCCAGGCGCCCCGGTAGGGGATCACGGTGGCGGCGAAGGTGATGTTGTCCGCCTTGTCGGCGTTCTTGGAGAAATAGACGCCGGGGGAGCGCACCAGCTGGGAGACGATGACCCGCTCCGCGCCGTTGATGACGAAGGTGCCCGCGTCGGTCATGATGGGGAAATCGCCCATGAAGATGGACTGCTCCTTGATCTCGTTGGTGGCCTTGTTGCGGAGATGGACCTGCACCTTCATGGGGGCGGCGTAGGTCATGTCCTGGGCCTTGCACTCCTCAATGGTGTACTTGGGGGGGTCGTCCATGGAGAAGCTGATGAAGGACAGCTCCAGGTTGCCCGCGTAGTCGGTGATGGAGTCCACATCGTTGAACACCTCCTGGAGCCCCGTCTCCAGGAACCACTTGTAGGACTTCTTCTGGATCTCCAGGAGGTAGGGCATCTCCAGGATCTCGTCGGTGCGGGCGAAGCTTTTCCGGTGGGTCTTGCCGTACCAGACATCTTTGACCGCTCTGGCCATACGCTGTTCACGCTCCACTTCGTCAAGATCTCCGGGCCGCCGGATCGCCAAAGGACCGACACGCCCGGGCCGGTTGTAAGGTTTTGAAAATTTCCTCTTGCCTTTTTTGTGCACATCTGCTATACTGACGATATCGGGTGGGGAAGATATTTTCTCGCCTAATGTGCATATAAGCAATTTATAGTACCATATCCGCCGTCCCGCGTCAAGAGAAATTTTGCCGCCGGGGCGATTTTTACTGATTTTCTTTTTGCGGCGGAGGTAGAACGCTTGGAAAAATACGAAATTTTTAAATACAGTGCCGGTTTAGCTACGGTCGTGGTGGTGGGCGTGGCGCTCAAGGTCCCCGCGTTTCGGACCGTTCTTCCCTTCGTCTTATTGCCCGCCACGGCGTGCGCGGGGGCGGCCGCCTATTTCCATCACAGGCTGCCCGAAAGTAAAAAGTGTTCGCTTTTCAGCCGGCGCCACCCAGCGCCGTTCTTCATTGCCCTGCTGCTTGGAAATGTCACTCTGCTCCTGCTGCCCTTCATAGCGCTGTGGCGGCGGTGAGCTTACATTGATAATGTAGAGAGGGACCGCTTATGAGAGAGACCGTCTATCTGCTGCTGATCTGGCTGGGCGTCGCCAGCGCCCTGGCCCTCGTCCTCTTTGGCTGGGACAAGCTGATGGCCAAACTCCACCGCCGCCGCGTCCCCGAGGCAGCGCTGCTGGGGTGCGCTCTGCTGGGCGGCTCCACCGGGGCCGCCCTGGGCATGGCGCTGTTCCGCCACAAGACCCGCAAGCCCCTGTTCCGCCGCTTTGTCCCCCTGTGCCTGTGCGCCCACGCCGCTTTGCTGCTCTGGGCCGCGCTGGGCGCCTGAGCGCCGGTCCGGCCTGCCTGCCCTGCCGTTTTCCGGCGAGCCAGGCAGGTTTTTGTTTTTCCAGAAAATTTTGTTCAACTTCCTGTTGACAAGGGGCGGTCCAGGGGTTACAATAGCAATAGTTACAAACCAGTTACAAACTGTTACAATTTTTTGAGGAGGCTCTCATGGCTGAGAAATCTACCGTCCTGACCTACAAAGGCCATCCGCTGCGGCGGAAGGACAATCTGATCTATTACGGCTCCATGGCCGACAAGTACATCGTCATGATCCAGGTGATGAGCACCGAGAAGGGCGGCTCCCTGGAGCTGGCCAACAAGGTGCATCTCCAGCTCCAGTTCACCGACCCGGATCTGAAGAGCCGGGACCGGGTGGTGAAGAAGAGCGACCTGCCCGATCTGTTCTCCGCCATCGACATGGGGTCTATCTGGCTGATGCGGGCCCTGGCCGGCAAGTAAGTAAGGGCCGTCTTTACCAATGAAAATCTAAAATGGGGGTCATACCAATGAATTTCAAAGCGAAGGCGGTCAAGACCGTGGCCGCCGCCGGGATCGTCCTGTCCATGTGCACCGGCGTGGCGTTCGCCTCCATCGGAAGCGCCACCGTCACCGCCGATTCCCTGCGTATGCGCAGCGAGGCCAGCACCAGCTCGTCCACCTTGGTCCAGGCTCCGAAGGGGACCCAGGTCGCTGTGGAGGAGGATGCGGGCAACGGCTGGTACAAAGTGAGCTACAACGGCCAGACCGGGTTCATGTCCGGCGAATGGCTCACCGTTTCCCTGGCCGACGGCACCGTGGTCCCCGCCGCCCAGGGCACCGAGCCCGAGCAGCAGCGGGGCCTCATCACCGCCAGCGCGCTCAATGTCCGCTCCGGCCCGGCCACTACATATGACAAGGTCGCCACCTTGAAGGCCGGCAGCGTGGTGGATATCGTCTCCGACCCCGGCAACGGCTGGTACGAGGTGGACGGCGGCTATGTGTCCTCCGAGTATGTCACCCTGGTGGGCGCCGACTATGAAGGCTCCAGCGCCCTGGGCGCCTCCGCCGCCGCCATGGCCAAGAGCCTGCTGGGCTGCCGCTACCGCTCTGGTGCCGCCGGTCCCAGCTCCTTCGACTGCTCCGGCCTGATGTACTACATCTACCGCCAGCTGGGCCACCCCATCGCCCGGGGCTCCTCCAGCCAGTACTATAACAGCGGCTATTTCGTCTCCACCGATGCCATGCAGCCCGGCGACCTGATCTTCTTCTTCGACCGCCGCTTCGACAGCTCCGGCGGCACCCTGCCCACCACCCATGTGGGCATGTATGTGGGGGACGGCCAGTTCATCCATGCCTCCACCACCTCCTACCGGGTGCAGTACGACAGCGTGTCCGGCTACTATGCCCCGTATATCGTGGGCGCCAAGCGCATCGGCTGATCGAACGTCCAATATCTTCCAGCCGTCCGGCGAACAGGCCGGGCGGCTTGTTCTTTACGGAAAATTATCATTTTGCCTCTTTACATTTGGCCCCATCTGGGATAAAATAGGCGTAACAAGAAAAAGGGGGTGCGCCCATTGAGCGACATGGACTACACGCGCAAATTCAGCGTCAATTTGAACAAGGATGAGGAGATCCGCGCCATCCTGTCCTCCGTCTACAACTCCCTGCGGGAGAAGGGCTATAACCCCATCAACCAGATCGTGGGGTATATCCTCAGCGAGGACCCCACCTATATCACCAATCACAACAACGCCCGCACCCTCATCCGCCAGCTGGACCGGGACGAGCTGCTCCAGGTGCTGTTGAAGAGCTACCTCCATGAAAAATAAGCGCACGCCGCCGGTCATGGGACCGGCGGCTTTTTTAAGATCGGTCCAAGGAGCTGTTTTGCGATGAAAAGAGCAGTTTGCCTGCTGTTGTCCGCCGCTTTGCTGCTGGGAGCGCTGTCCGCCTGCCGCTCGCCGGCGGCGGGGCCCGGGGCCGCCGGCCTTGCCGCCAGAGAGCTGGTGGACGTTGCGCTGCTGGCCTCCGGATATGATAGAGAGGGCGGGGGCCTGGAATATCTGACGGCCACAGTGGATGGTACGGAGGAGGTCCAGGGTGAGGAAGGACGCACCGTTTATTTCGATCGAGAGGTCCTGACCGTTTACCTGGAGAACGCCTATAACATCCACAGCGCGGAACTGCCCTGGGATGACGCGGCGGTGATCCGGGCCACCGGGGCCTCCGCCTTCGAGATCGCCGTGGTGCGGATGGAGGACGACAGCGCCGCCGTCCGGGCGGCCACCGCGTTCATGCGCTACATGTCCGCCCGCCAGGGGGATTTTGTGGGCTATGCCCCCGCAGAGGCGGACATGGCGGCCAACGGGGAGATCCTTCAGGATGGGCCTTACGCGGCGCTGTTCCTCTGTCCCGACCCCAAAGGGGCCAGCGCGGCGGTGGAGGCCGCCCTCAGCGGGGGCGAGCTCCCCGTGCCGGGGCATGAGGGCCCCGCGGAGCCGATCACCGACGTGAAGGAACTGCGGGACCTCCTGGTGGAGGACCAGGGGATGGAGGGAGCTGAGCTGGTAAAGCTGGACGGCGATGACCCGGAGGCGTTGAATGCTTATATGAAGGATGCCTACGGCCTGACGCAGGATCTGTGGACGGCGGCCGCCATTGCCCGGGACCCGGAAACTGCCTTTGAGGTGGCGGTCATCCGCGCTTGCAGCGATGGGGATGAGGTGCTTGACGGTGATCCGCCGACCATATTCCCCGGCGGTTTGAAAGCGAGCGAAGCAATGGATGAGAAGCTGAATGACTATCTGACGGTCAGGGAAGGGGAGTTTGACCCCGCCAGCGACCAGGGGAAGCTGCTCCACAGGGCTATAGCGGGGAGCGGGGGAGAAGGGGATACCTGGTATGCTGTGCTGCTGGTCTGCGCGGGCCAGGAGGAGGCGATGGACGCTTTTGCCCGGGCGACAGGCACAGGGGTTGGCTGGTCGCCCCGCTACCGCTATTTGGACACCGACCCCAACTTCCCGGACCGCTGCGCCTTCACACCCCCCAATGAGGACGACATGTCCGTATATGACACCTCCGCGGTCCGGACTGCCTGGGAGAAAGGCGATCCATCGCAGTTGTCTAAGAAGGACCGGAAGATCTACGAGGCGGCAGAGAAGGTACTGAAAAAGGTGCTCAAGGACGGCATGAGCGACTATGAGAAGGAGCTTGTCATCTATGATTGGGTGGTCAACAACGTGGATTACGACTGGACCCACCAGGACCACAGGAAGGAGACGCCCCGGGAGTCCTTCACCCCCTACGGCGGTCTGGTAGACCGCACGGCGGTGTGCCTGGGCTATGCCACCACGTTCCAGCTGCTGTGCGACCTGGCCGGGGTGGAGTGCATCACCGTGCCCGGCGCGGCCTTTGAGAGCCGGGAGGGTCACGGCTGGAACATGGTGCGGCTGGATGGGGAGTGGTACTGTGTGGATGCCACCTGGGACGCCAACGTCCGGGAGCGCGGAGGCCGGGGCAGGCCGGAGGATTGGGACTTTTTCAACGTTACCAGTGATGATATGGCGGCCAGCGACCACCAGTGGGACTACGCCAACACCCCGGAGGCTACGGCCGCGGACGGGGGCAGAGGATGAGGACGTTTTTGGAGGGACCCGCCGCAGGTGGGTCCCTCCAAAAAATATTGGAGGAAATGGCGATTCCCTCTTTACAAATCTTTTTTTTCTGGTATAATAAACCCGTTGCAAATGATTTGGGCTCGTAGCTCAGCTGGGAGAGCGCCGCGTTCGCAACGCGGAGGTCGAGGGTTCGATCCCCTTCGAGTCCACCAACTTAATAGGGTGAAAACGCTATCTTGCCTGTCAAGCCAGTGTTTTCAACGCCTACACAGCCTTCGGATGGCAAAATCTGAAGGCTGTGAAATTTTGCTATCAAACCCAAACGGGGGGGGATTTGAACTCTCACCAAGCAACATTCAAAAGGGGCGCTAAGGCCTAGCTGATGAGAAGTCCTTTTGTCCAGCAGAAACTATTTTTAGGCATTTTCCTGGTTACTGGGCATAGTGCCCTTTTTAGAATCAAAAAAGGGCGCTACCTAGCTATGTCAATTCCTACTGCGTTCATACTTCCCTCCTGTGTAGTTGATATGGCTCCCGCCTCTGTTCCTCGCCGCTTATTCAATCTCCTGACTGACCCGAACGCACCACATCTGGACGCTCACCAAAACCCGCCCAGCGAAGCGGGTGGAGTTCCCCCAACGAGATGGCTCTACCTGCGCAAATCGAATGCTGCGAATGAGAGAGGCGGCTGACGGACTCTTGATCGGGCGTGTTGGCCCAAGGTCAGCGGCGTCAGGCCATTTACTCCCTCATTCTACAGCTTCAGCTTTGAGACGACAAAAGACACGGCTGGCTGCCGTGCCTTTCACCGTAATCTATATTGTAGGAGGTCAGCGGTTCGATCCCGCTTATCTCCACCAAAAAGCAGGGACTTATGTATTCAAAAAATGCATAAGTTCTTGTTTTTGCCCTAGAGGAAAAGGGTGGGCAATCGACCACTGCTCCCCGGTAGCACAATCGCATATCAAGTACCAAAGGCCGATATCTTTCACACGAAAGATATCGGCCTTTTTTGTTGCTCAGGCTTGGGCCGGAGGAACCTTTTAGCAAACGGTCTCCACTCAAGGTTCCCAAATGATAATAAACTGATAACTCGACGCTGCGCCCATAGCTATTCCCGCCCAAGTGTGGTATGGTGTGGCGCTGGAGGAGGTGAAAGAAGTGCGGAAATTGTTAAAAGACCTGTATTTCGGAAACATCACGCCCGCAGACAGAAACGATATCCGTGCCCATCCGGCCAAGCACAGGGTGCGCCCCGATCCATCCATGGACCGGGGCGCATCCCATACCAAATCCAACCAATCATAGGAGGGACACCTGATATGATCATGAAAGCAGCCATCAGCAGCAAGACCCACCCGGAATATGGGCAGACCACCATCCCCTTCCCTATCCCGGACAGTGACTACGACCACATCATCGCTCTGCTGGAAGGTATGGGCATCGGCTCCCCCACCGCCCAGGACTGCCGGGTGGACGAGCTGGACAGCAAGCATCCCATCCTCAACCGGCTAGTGTCCCAGAGCGTCAATGTGGATGAACTGGATCATCTGGCCAAGCGCCTGGCCAGTTTCTGCCAAGGAGAGGATACCCAATTTGAGGCCATGGCCAGCAAGCTGGGCCTGTCGGACATCAAGGACTTCATCAACCTTACCTCCTGCTGTCAGCAGGCCACGGTGATCACCGACTTTTCCAAGCTGGAGAGAGTGGGCAAAGCACACAGCCTGACGGTCAACGGCGGTTCAATGCCCTCCGATGAGTACGACAAGGTGGATGGCCGGGCGGTGGCCCTGGACCTGATCCGGCGTGGCATCGGAGCGGTCACACCCTACGGCGTGGTGTATGACAACGGCATGAAGCTGGAGGCAATTTACGATGGGCGGCACTTCCCAGAATACTATTATCAAGCAAGCCTGATGGCCGTTGAGATCAAGTCCGGGCCGAACCGCGAAACCACCGGCTGTCTCTACCTGCCCTGTCCAGACAAACAGATCCAGCGGACGCTGGCTCGGGCTGGAATCGGCCCCCAGGGGTTCCAAATGGAAATCATCCTGGATGAGCTGCCCACGCAGGTGTCCGCTGTGGTCAGCGCCGCCCGGGATGGCCTCGACGACCTCAACAAACTGTGCCGGGCCATTGAGCCGCTGGACACGGCGCAGCGGGAAAAGCTGGAGGCGACAGTATTGCTGGCCCATCCCACATATGCCAGCGAGGTGCGCCAGCTGGCGGAAAACCTGGATCAGTTTGACTTCGTGCCCAAATCGGTCAGCCCGAAGGCGGCAGGTCAGGTGACCGAGCTGGGTTATGTGGCCTACCACGGCAGTCTGGCGCTGGAGGAGCTGATGGGGGACGATCTCACAGAGCTGCACCAGGAGATGGGGGAATGGCATAATGGTGCTACACGTGGCAAAGGGTTCGTTCAGCAATGATGTGGCGCACATCAGCTTTCCAGCAGAAGCGAACAAGGTCAGGTACGACGTGTTCGCCGTGGAGGAGTTCGGCGGCTGGGCCCCCGCGTATGTCATAGGCGGCGACGGTGCCGCGAAAGCCGCCGCCAGCTATATCGAGCGCGACGCTCTGTTCAGCGAAGGCGGCGTCCAGAAGCTGAACCAGCTGGCCGGGTTGGTAGATACCATGGATGCGGACGCCCAGAAGGTTTTTGCCGGTGCGCTGATGGTGGAACACGCCAGATGCCTGGATGATGTGCTGCGCGTGGCGGGCAGTTTGGACAGCTATGAGCTGTTCCCCAGCATCAAAACAGATGAGGAACTGGGCCATTTCCTCGTGGATACTGGTCCTATCACCGGCAAGTTCGCTTTTGCTGAGGAGGCCAAGCCCTACTTGGACTACGCCAAGATCGGCGCGGAACAGCGTAAGCTGCTGGGCGGAGCCCATACGGAGCAGGGATTTGTAAAACGCCGGGAAGTGGTTCAGACGCAGAAAGAGACAGACCGTCCTGCCTTCGTCCTCACGCTGGTCTCCCCGCCGGCGCCTGTCGTCTGGACCTGCCTGCCTCGGACGATGCGCTGGAACAGGCAAAAAGGGCGCTGCGGCTGGACAGCCTGAGCAGCGCCGCCATTCAAGGTGTGGAGATCGACTATCCATGGGCGCACCTTCTGCCCACGGACGCCATCACCCTGGAGGACGCCAACACCCTGGCCGAATGCGTCCGGGAGATGACGGGGGAAGAACTGAGGGTGTTTGGCGCGGTTCTGGAGGTAGAGGAACCCCGTTCCTTCCATGAAGCCGGCACCATTGCCATGGACATCTATGACTACGAGCTGCTGGATCGCAGCGAGAGGGAATACGCCATCACTGCCCTGCGGTACGCCGGTGCGGGGGATGAGATTCTGGAGGTATTGGACGGCTTCACCGATTTTGACGCGCTGGGCCGGGCCGAGATGGAATCGGACGGCGTGCGGGAAACCAGCTTCGGCTCCGTCAAACGCCTCAGCGCCCCCTGGCCCCGGCAGGAGCCGGAAATGGGCCAAACGATGTGCTGAAAAGTAGATTTCCGTACAAAGGTGTGGTATTTGTTGAGTAAAACTGACAGAAGGAGGAGAAAACACAATGGCAGTCAATATTTTTAAGGACGAGCTGCAGCACGCCCAGATGTTCGGCAAACCCGTGCTGACCACCAACTGGCTGATTCCCCGGGAAACGGTGCCGGACGGGTGGTATTGCTACGATATGCGGGGCACGGAAAGCGATCCCGCCGCCCACGCCGAGCTGGTGGACTATAACAGCTTCCTTGCCTTCGCGGTAGAGGGCAGCGACAGCAATGTGGACTCCTTCGACAGCATCGACAGCTACGATGAATTGAAGAAGATCCGCGATGAGCTGGCCATGCCCGGCGATCCTGTTGACCTGCTCACCGGCAGCTTTACCTGGAACTACACAGATTTCGCCTTGTACGGTGAGAGCCTGTTTAATATCTTGAGGAATGCCAGTTGGCGAGGGAATTTTCCGCCAGGCGAGGCGGGATTTCGTAGGAATAATTGTGTTTATTTCAAGAGATCACAACGAAGCATGGCAGAAAAAGACCTGCCAAATGGCGTTTTGAGAGATGTTAAACAGGCTCTGAGAACGACCTGAAATTCACCCGCTACTATGAGTCCGTCAAAGCCAACAAAAACTACGGCTTGGGCAACGGCTGGACGTCCAACTTTACCTATTCCCTGGAATTTGGCGACCTATACGCCCAAGTCACCTTGCCCCAGGGCACAGAGCTGTTCTTCGACCTGGACTTCGATGGAAGCTACGCCAACTGCGGCGACTATTCCCTGGAGTGGGCCGGCGGCAGTTACGTCATGAAAGACAAAGCCGGGAACCAGTACCGCTTCACCCCGGACGGACAGATTCAGCACATCGCCTATGTCAACGGCGACGTGGCCAGCTTTACCTATTCCGGGGACAAGCTCACCAGCGTGTCCAGCGACACCGGCAGCTTCACCTTCACCTATAATGGCAGCGGCAATCTGTCCTCTGTCACCGACAGCGTGGGCCGCACCGTCACCCTGTCCTACGAGGGCGACCTGCTCACCGCCGCTGAGAACCCTGATGGGGACAGCCTGCGCTACACCTACGATGGCAACGGCTATCTGGCCACGGTGGCCAACTTCAAGGGCGACGTCTACGTAGAGAACACCTATGACGGCGCGGGCCGCGTGACCCATCAGTACGCCGCGGACTTCGGCACCTTCGATTTTACCTATGATTTCGATGGCCGCCACAACGTCTGCACCGGCACAGATGGCTACCTCTTGGAGATATACTACGATGAGGTGGGCCGTATCCTCTCCTCCACCGACGCCCAGGGCACCCAGCGCGTCACCTACAATGATCTTAACCAGGTGACCAGCCGCACCGACCGGGAGGGCAATACCACCTCCTATGAGCACGACGCCGAGGGGAACATCTCCCAGGTGACCTATGCCGACGGCACCTCGGAGAGTTTCACCTACGACAGCAACCGCATGGTCACCTCCGTGCGGGACCGCAACGGCGCCACCGCCAGCTACACCTACGACGCCAACGGCCATATGACCAGCTATACTGATGGCCGGGGCAATACCAGCACCTTTGTCTACGCGGACGGCAATCTGACCTCTGTGACCGACGCCAATGGCGCTGTGACTACCTATACCTATGATCGGGCGGGTAACCGCACCTCCATGACTGACTCCGAGGGGAACATCACGAGGTACACTTACGATGAGCAGGGCCGCCTGACCACCATGACCGATGCCCAGGGCGGCGTCACCGCCTACGAGTACACCGAGGCGGGCAAACTGGTGAAGATCACTGACGCCAACGGCAGTATCCAGTCCTTCACTGTGGACGGCAACGGCTTCAACTCCAGCGAGTCCGACTGGATGGGCAATGTGACTCGCTATACCCGAGATGTCCAGAGCAATATCACCTCTGTCACCGATCCGCTGGGGGCCGTGACCACCTACACCTACGATGACCGGGGAAACCGGGTGACCTCCACCGACGCCAACGGCAACACCACCCGCCATACCTATGACGCAGCGGGCCGCATGGTCTCCATGACGGACGCGGCGGGCAACACTTGGCGCTACGCCTACAACAGGAACGGCCAGGTGGTTTCCATTACCGACCCCGCAGGCGGTGTCGCCGCTACCGCTTATGATAACGTCACCAGGACATCGTCTTCTACCACGCCCAACGGCGGCACCACCCGTTATACTTATGACGGCGTGGGCAACATCACCCGAGAGACCGACGCGCTGGGCAAGACCACCTCCCGCTCCTATGACGCCAACGGGAACCTGATCTCTGTGACCGACCGCACCGGGGCCACCACCACCTATGCCTACGATGCCGAGAACCGGCTGGTGAGCTCCACCGACGCCAAAGGGCAGACTACAACTTATACCTATGACGCCGCTGGCCGTCTGCTCACCGCCACCGATCCCATGGGCGGGGTCACGGCCTATACCTACGACAGCATGGGCAACGTGCTCACCATCACCGATTCCATGGGCTTCGTCACCACCTATACCTACAATTCCCTGAACAAAGTTGCCACCGCCACCGACGCGGAGGGCGGCGTGGTCAGCTATGCCTATGACAGTATGGGCCGGGTGGCCGCTGTCACCGACGCCGAGAAGGGGACCACCAGCTATCAGTATGATGGCGACGGCAACCTTACCCGCGTCACTGACGCGGAGGGCGGTGTGACCGTCTACGCCTACGATCTGCTGGACCGGCAGACCGGCATGACCGACGCCCGGGGCAATACCTGGACCTACGCCTACGACGGCGAGGGCCGCCTGGTGTCCACCAAAGATCCGCTGAAGTTCAACACGTCCAAAACCTATGACGCCATCGGCCAGCTGGTCCGCGAGACCGACGCCAACGGCAATGTCTGGGCCTATGAGTATGACGCGGATGGCCACATGATCGCTAAGACCGATCCTCTGGGCAACAAGACCACCTATACCTACGACCCCAACGGCAATCTGCTGAGCACAACTACCGCCCTGGGCCTGAAAACCTCCCATGTGTACGATCCCATGGGGAGAGTAATCTCCACCGCCGACCCCATGGGCCACACCGTCACGTTCCTGTATGATGCCAAGGGCCAGCTTGTGGGCCTCACCAACAAGGACGGCACCAAGGTGGCCATCACCTATGACGCCAACGGCAATGTGCTCACTGTCACGGATGAGGAGGGCTATGTGGTCTCCTACGTCTACGACAAGGACGGCCGCATGACCCAGCTCACCAACGCCCGGGGCTTCAAGACCGCCTACGCCTACGACAAAGTGGGCAATTTGGTGAAAATGACCAACGCCATGGACGGCGTCACCGCCTATGTCTACGACAAGAACGGCAACCTGCTCTCCGAGACCAACACGGACGGCGGCGTCACCCGTTATACCTACGACAAGCTGAACCGGGTGACCTCCATCACCGACCCCGAAGGGGCCGTGACCCGGGTGGGCTACGATGCAAACAGCAACATCACCAAGGTGGTGCAGGCCGACGGCAAGTCCATCACCTACTCCTACGACGCCTGCAACCAGCTCACCAGCTATGTGGATCCCGAGGGATATACCTTCTCCTTTACCTATGACGGGAACGGCAACATCACCTCCTCCACCGACGGCAACGGCAACACCACCCGCTATACCTACGACGGGCTGGACCGGATCACCCAGCGCACCGACGAGGAGGGCGGCGTGGCCACCCAGACCTTCGACGCCGACGGCCGCCTGATCAAGGCGGTGGACGAGGAGGGCGCCGAGACCAGCTATGTCTACGACGGCTGCGGCCGGGTGGTGAAGATGACCGACGCCCTGGGTAATTCCACCACCTATACCTACGATGAGCTGGACCGGCTGCTCACCGCCACCGACGCCAGGGGCGGCGTGACCGCTTACACCTACACCGACCGGGGCGATGTGGCCACCGTCACCGACGCCGAGGGGTATGTCACCTCCTACGAGTACGACGGCAATCAGAACCTGGTGAAGATGACCACCCCGGACGGCGTCACCACCTATGAGTACGACCCGCTGGACCGGCTCATCAAGACCACCACCCCGGACGGCAAGAGCGAGCACATCACCTACAACGGCGAGGGCGACGTGACCTCCAGGACGGACAAGGCGGGCCACAAGACCAGCCATGTGCTGGACGCCTGCGGACGGATCGTGGAGACCATCGACGCTTTGGGCAATTCCACCCTGTTTGAGTACGACCCCATGGGCCGCCTGACCAAGACCTCCCTCCACCGGGTGGACGCCCAGGACAAGGTGGACGAGTGGGAGATCACCCTTTACGAGTACGATGGCCGCGGCCTGGTCACCAAGGAGACCAACGCCCTGGGCGCCGTCACCGCCTACACCTACGACGGCAACGGCAACCTGGTGTCCAAGACGGACGCGGACGACTATGTGACAAAATATACCTACAATGCCCTGGACTTTGTGACGCAGATAAACTATAATGGTGGCAAGCAGGCTTCCTACCGCTACAACAAGGTGGGCGAGCTGGTGGAGATGGAGGACTGGACCGGCACTACTTCCTTCGAGGTGGACCTGCTCCGGCGCATCACCCAGGTCACCGACCGCAAGGGCAACGTGGTGGAGTACACCTATGATGAGGTGGGCAATCAGACCTCCATCGACTACCCGGACGGCACCGGGGTGGACTACACCTACGACCTGCTGCACCAGCTCAAGACCGTCACCGAGGACGATGGCCGCGCCACCGCCTACACCTACGACGGCCGGGGCAACCTGGTGCTGGAGCAGTACGGCAAGCTCAATGGCAACGGGAATGGCCAGGGCAACGGCCAGCGCTCCACCGTGGGTCAGTACACCTATGATGAGACCAACAAGATGGTGCTGGGGGTCAATTCCAGCGGCGAGAGCAGCGCGTACCTGTACAACGGTTTGGGCGCGCTGGTAGAGGACACCTGGAAGATCGCCAAGAACGGCTACGGCTACCACGATGTGGACGCTGGGCTGGGCGACGCCGATCCCAACAATGGCCGGGGAGGCGGTGGCAGCAACGGTCAGGGCAACGGTAACGGGAATGGCCAGGGCAATGGCAACGGTAGCGGCGACAAGCCCACCGGCAGCCTGGTGACCAATTTCAGCACCGTGGTGAAGGAGTTCGTGGTGGACTACACCAGCCCCACCTTCGAGCCGCTGATGGAGCACGAGGTCAACGGCCTGGACTACCGCTACGTGTACGGCAACGACCGGCTGAGCGTGAACATCACCGGGGTGGAGACCAGCTCGGGCAACCTGATCGAGAACGGGAATCAGATCCGGCTGTACTACCACATGGACTACCTGGGCACGGCGGATTACCTGACCAGCCCCGTGACGGGCAAGGTGGAGAGCTGGACGCACTACAACGAGTGGGGCGAGATCACCCACAACGCGGTGCTCAAGAGCGGCAAGCGGGAGCTCGACCTGGTGAAGCGGTACGCCACCCACGATTATGACGCGGTGCTGGGGATGTACTACGCCAAGGCCCGGTTCTACGACGCGGAGAACCGC
Source organism: uncultured Oscillospiraceae bacterium (assembly GCA_910579155.1). Next base: position 16,752 of record CAJTTS010000056.1, read on the forward strand.
AGGTTCGCGGCCATGGACCCGTTGAAGGGCGAGATCACCAATCCGCTGACCATGGTGCAGTATCTGTACGTGGTGGACAACCCGTTGATCAACATTGATGTGACCGGAGAGAGATACGAGCAGCATGCGGGTGTTGCCGGCGGCGCTAAGTCCTCTGCAAAAGTTCCCAGCGCTCCTGTGCCGCAAAAGGCCGCGTCCTCTCAGACTAATGCATCTCCTGTTGCAAAGGCTGCAATTTCTGCCGTTAATGCCGTCAAAAAGCAGGCGCAACAGACACAGCAGGTAGTTAGATCCGTGAAAACAAGCGTAACGAATCCTGCGGCGGCTGCTTTCAACGTACAAATGCAGCGGGCGCTCAAGGGAACTGCGGATTCTATAACAAATACCATCAAAACAATAAGTTCCAACCGCACGAATAACATTCCAAGGGAAGTCACAAGTTATCAAGAAAAGGTACAGTGTCAACCAACCTATGGGCCGTTCCAAAGCCTTTTGATTGATACGACCAACAATGCCTTTGATGCGTTTGAACAAACGGTAAGTGACGTTTTCAATACGGCAATAGGCAATGAAATCAAATGGTTCAATAATTTCGGCAGTTCGTTTATGAGCTTGGATCTGGGAGGCGTCTTCGAATCTGCGGCCAATATTATAAGCATAGGTAGCGTGGACGCATTCGCAAAAGGAATTGAAAACCGCTACAATGCGTATTTGCAAAATCCATCCCTATATACGGCTGCCAACAGAATATTTTATGGCCTTCCTGACGTTTTTGGGCCGGTTGTTAATCCAAGAGCCTATGGTATTGAATCTAATTCCGTTGAACATTGGAAGGCATTTTATACCGCGCTCACAGTTGAAGGTGGGTTAATATATACGGCTAAGGGTATTGTCGCACACAGTATTGACCCACGCAGCACTGCCGGGTTGCAGCAAATCAGCGGGTTGCCCGAGAACGTGGCAATGAGTCAAGAAGCCATGGATCTGGCAACTGTAATGAATCAGGCATCTGTAGATAACTTTATACGCACACAGATACCCGAAAGTTTTCAGGCAAATGTTCGAGAGGCATTTTCATCAGATATGAGGGTTACAACGCTTACAGAAGATCTTGTCGTTTACAGATACTATGGCGGCGAATCAAAGCCGTCAAGCTATTGGTATACACCGTACCAATATGCAGACCCTATATCTTCTCTTGCGTTGCCTCCAGAAAACATGGCAGATAAAATTTCCATAAATGTTATCCCGGCGGGCACAACTGTACTTGAAGGGCATGTTGCTCCTATGCCTAAGTGGGGTCAACCTGGCGGAGGATACCAAATATATGTCCCAAATCCTTCAGTTGTTTTACCTTAACTTATTGAGGTGAGGTTGTTAATGTCAAAAGATAGTCTTTTAGAATTAATCAATAAATGTGTTGATTTATGCAAAGAGGAGCAGAATTCAGGGTATGTTGGAGAAGCTACAAGATTCCAAGTTGAAGAAGTAATTTTGCCAGATATGGAGCAAATAAAGCAATGTATTATATCTGGAAATATTCCCAAAGATCGACATGTCACTTCATTTTGGACTGCCTTTAAGTGCTGGGACTGGGATATGTTTAATGCTACTGAACTATATCTTACCTTGCAAAAGTTAGATGCGGCGTATAGGGCATATCAGGTAAACGAATAATTTGTCGGAATTTCTGAAGTATAACACAATAATGTCTTTTTACTCTAATCCATAGCTCCTGCATATCCATTTTTCACCCCACACCTCTAAAAGGAGAACAAATGACAAGCCCGACCTGCCCGCAGCCTTTGGGGCAGTCCGTCCGTCCCGCCGCCGCTGACCGTTGAAACACGGCCAGCGGCGGCAAACGCCCTGCAAAAATTTACAGAAAGTGAGAATATACATATGAATACCGATATCCTGAAAAACAGCGTTGCCAACAACAGGGAGATAAACACGGACTCCTTGAAAATCTATGGCAACTGTCTGGAGTTCAAGGACACCGTCATCCAGCTCAGCAATGTGTCACTGGTGGCAAACAATCCCCTCACGCTCCCCAAATTCCCCCTATGGACCATCGCGGCTTTGCTTCTTGGCTTTGCCTGTTTGTTTGTGGAGGAGGGAGCCGTCAAATTTTTTGGGGTCGTTCTGTTGTGTGTCGGCGGATTTTTTATTTATACGTGGAATCAGCAGATGGAGCGGGAAAAGCAGCTCAAAAAGCTGGTGATTGCCACAAACTCGGGCCAGACCTTTTCTATCCTGTTCGAAAAAGGAGAATTTCTTGCCACGGTCATTGACACCCTCAAAGAAACCATCGCCCATCCCGGACATCATAGCGACGTCATTATCAATATCAAGGACAACATCATTGGGCCCGGCGGCAGTGCCATTGATACAGTGAATGAGATCAACACGTTTGGAGGTCCGCGCTGATGGTACAGATCAATTTTGAGCCCAACAGCGTCCAAGTGGGCGGAACCGGCATTGGCACAGTGAATGAGTACAACATCAGCTGGCCCAATCTGGAACAGGAACTCGCCGCGCTGAAGCGCAAAACAGCCAAGGAAGATCCGAAGCTGGTCCCTGCGGTAGAAGAATTGGAAACCGCTGTTAAAGGAGAAGATAAATCGAGCATCCGCAAGGTGATCGGGAAGTATGCCGCCGCGTTTTCCTCGGCTGCCTTTGCCAATTTGGCCAGCGCGGGAATCATGGAACTCATCCGAATCTTCGCGCGCTGATCCGACCCGTGTTCTGAGGAACTGTTAGCCATGCAATAGGATCCGCGCCCAAGCCCCCATGTGTCTTTGGATGCACGAGGGCTTGAATCCCCTCCGCGTCCGTTTGACCTACGGATTTCGCGTCTCATCTCACGCTATTCTGAAGGGAGAAGAAATGCCAAGGCCCATCTGCCCGCAGCCTTTGGGGCAGTCAGTTCGTTCCACCGCCGCTGACCGTTGAAACACGGCCAGCGGCGGCGGCCCGTCTTACGCCCCACACCCCCAGCCGCACAGGCAGCAAAGCTGCCTGTGCTTTTTTTGTCCCTATGCGCCGCCCCATGCCCACGCTGCGGCAGAACACAACTGCCCCGCGGGCCTCCGCTTCTGAAATCAAGGTTTTCCAAGATTTCAGAAGAACAGGAGGTCTGCCCTATGGCAGAACATAAAAAATATTATATAAACGTCCCCGGAGCCTTGGTCGAGGTCTCCGAGGACATTTATTTTGCCTATTACCAGGAAAAGCGGCGTGGCCGCACCCTGAGAGAAAAGGATGAGCGCAACGGCGCCGTCTCCTATGACGGGCTGGACACCCCGGAGCTGTCCGGCCAGGAGATGATCCCGGACCGCGACGCGGTCAGCGTGGAGGATGCCGCCATCGCCAACATCCTGCGCGGTGAGCTGCGCCGCTGCCTGGCCCTGCTGGACGAGCCGGACCGGCAGCTCATCCAGGCCCTCTATTTTGAGAACCTGAGTGAGCGGGAATACGCTACGAAGGCGGAGCTTCATTATATGACCGTCCACAATCGAAAAACGTGCCTGCTTCGTCAGTTGAAAAAATGCTGGAAAAGTAAAAATAATTTGGTGCAACCCCCTCACGAACTCGGCTTAGTAGTGAGGGGGCTGTCCGTTGCCCCCGGTGAACCTTGAAAAACACCGGGCCAACCCGATCACATCCGGCGACTGAAATACGTTCCCTGACGAGCAAGCGACCCTGGAGGGTGCGCCAAGACCCGCCTGTGGGGTTTCCCCATCAAAGACGGCCAACTAAGGCGGCGAGCGCTCCCCACCCGTCCAGAAACAGCGGACAAGCTGTTTTGCCACGACCTCGTCAGATTACAATGATACTCCCGCCTGCGGGCGGCTCGGAGCGATCCTCGGAGGGGTGAAATTCCCGTGACGCGCACCGCGCGGTTTCAGTCTGCCGCCCACGCCTGGGGGAGTAGTGTCAAATACAGGCGGACGAAGGACAGGAAAACAACGTCCTTCGAGCGGTCTCTTGATTTCAGATGCCACGGGGATCACCCGCCCACGCAAACGGATGATCCCCGTTTTTCTGGAATCAAGCATCAGATCTGTCACACCAGTCCAATAGTGGAATCGGAGGAGTCTCCTCATATACCAGCAAATGCGGACTGCTGTTTGGACAAAAAGGGAGCCGGGGCCACAATGTGCCCCGGCTCTTGAGGATGGAGGATAGAATGAAAAAGAAAGGATATCTCTTGCAGAGATTAGGCCTTGTTTGAAAAATCAAGGAAGGTGTGCTAAATCAACAAAATAGCGAT
>CAJTTS010000057.1 GCA_910579155.1 uncultured Oscillospiraceae bacterium
AGGCGCTGGCGGAGGCCAGCAACGAAAAGGAGATTGCATCGCTGAAAGCCAAAATAGAGAGTTTGACCATCCACCTGGACAAGGTTTACATGGATAAGCTCGGCGGCATCCTGGACGAAGCCGACTTCCAACGCATCTACACCAAGGTCAAGGCTGACCGCGCCGCCCTGGAGCAACGCCTCAGCCAGCTGGACCGTCCAGACTACTCTCCAGCGGAGCAGGTGGACTTGGCAAAAAAACTGGTGGAACGGTTCCTGGAAACCGCATCCACCAATCGGGAGCTGCTGGTCAGCCTGATCGAACGGGTGGAGCTGACCAGCGACAAGCAAATCATCATCAAGTTCCGCTTCCGTCAGTTGGAGGCGAATTCTTAGAGGTCATCGTTTACAATATCCGGGGCGTGATGTATCCCGCATTGAGAAAAAAGCCCTGGAGAAGCTGCGTATCGCATATGAAAAGGATTGAACTTTTTTCAATCGTTCATTATGACACTTAGGAACGGATGGAATTCCCCGACATTTTACCCAGTAAATCATGCAAAACAGACAAAATAGCGCTTCCCCCATTGACAATAAAATTCGGTTCCTCTATAATAAGCCAATATTGCAATTGCCATTAGCTTATGTCGGCAGGACAACGTCTTGCGGAAAAGGAGGAACTCTCTGTGCAACGGCCCGAAGGCGAAAACAAAATGGGCGTCATGCCGGTCAACCGGCTGCTTCTAAACATGGCCGTTCCCATCATGATCTCCATGATGGTCCAGGCCTTTTATAATGTAGTGGACAGCTATTTTGTCTCCCAGCTCAGCCAGGACGCGCTCAACGCGGTGTCCCTGGCCTTCCCGGTACAGAACCTGATGATTGCCGTCAGCGTGGGCACCGCCGTGGGTGTCAACGCCCTGCTGGCCCGGAGCCTGGGCCAGGGCGATCAGGAGAAGGTCAACCGCACGGCGGTGAACGGCGTTTTCCTGATGGCGCTGAGTTGCCTGGTGTTCGTGGTGCTGGGACTCACCTGCTCCCGGCTGTTCTACACCGTCCAGACCGATATCGAAGGTATCATCTCCTACGGCACCGACTACCTAAGCATTGTGTGCGGCGCCAGCGTGGGCCTGTTCTTCGCCGTTCTCCTGGAGCGGCTGCTCCAGGCCACCGGCCGGACCTTCTATACTATGATCGCCCAGGCGGTGGGGGCCATCACCAACATTATCCTGGACCCTATCCTCATCTTCGGCCTGGGCCCCTTCCCCCGGATGGAGGTAGCGGGGGCCGCCTTGGCCACCGTCATCGGTCAGATTTTCGGTTGCTGCGTGTCCATCTTCTTCAACGCCACCCGGAATCCGGAGGTTACCATGTCCTTCAAAGGCTTCCGCCCCCACGGGCAGACCATCCGGGAAATCTACAGCGTGGGTCTGCCCAGCATCATCATGCAGTCCATCGGCTCAGTGATGGTGTTTGGTATGAACCAGATCCTCATCGCCTTTACCGATACGGCCACGGCGGTGTTCGGCATCTACTTCAAGCTCCAATCCTTCTTCTTTATGCCGGTGTTCGGCCTGTGCAACGGCATGGTGCCCATCGTGGCCTACAACTACGGTGCCCGCAAGCCGGACCGGATCATCAAGACCATTAAGCTTGCCGTTATATACGCTACCATACTGATGGCCATCGGCTTTGCTGTATTCCAGCTCATCCCCGGCCCGCTGTTGGATCTGTTTCGTTCGGAGAAGGATACGGCGGGAGACCTGCTCACCATCGGCATTCCCGCCCTGCGCATCATCTCCTTCAGTTGGTTGCTGGCGGGTTTCGATATCGTGTCCGGGTCCGTGTTCCAGGCTCTGGATCACGGCGTGCTCAGTTTGACTACCTCTCTGGTGCGTCAGCTTATCGTGCTGCTGCCCGTGGCCTTCATCCTCTCCCGGAACTTTGGGATGGAAGCGGTGTGGCTCTCCTTTCCCCTTGCGGAGTTCTTCTCCGCCATCCTGTGCGCCATATTCATGCGCCGGGTATATCAGCGGGACATCCTGCCGCTCCAGATTCAGAAATCATGAAGAAATCTTTACTTTTTTCCAATTACCCATTGACAGCGAAGCGCGGCATGCTATAATAGGAGCGTACAATTGAATACCCTTATCAAGAGTGGTGGAGGGACCGGCCCGATGAAACCACGGCAACCTGCAGCGCAAGGTGCCAAGTCCGGCGGAAACGCGAGATGAGGAGAGAACTGAACCATCCTAGCCCCCGCCGAGTTCCGGCGGGGGCTTTTTCAGCCTCTTTCCGTCCCAACGAAAGAAAGGAGAACAAAAATCATGGCAAAAAGACTATTTACCTCTGAATCCGTCACCGAGGGCCATCCCGACAAGGTATGCGACCAGATTTCCGATGCCGTCCTGGACGCCATCATCGAAAAGGACCCCACCGCCCGCGTGGCCTGTGAGACCACCGTATCCACCGGCATGGTCCACATCATGGGAGAGATCACCACCTCCTGTTACGTAGACATTCCCAAGATCGCCCGCCAGGTAGTTCGGGACATCGGCTACGTCGATGGTCAGGGCGGCTTTGACAGCGACAGTTGCGCCGTCATCACCAACATCGACGAGCAGTCCCCCGACATCGCCCTGGGCGTTGACAAGGCTCTGGAGGCCAAAGAGGGCAAGCTGGAGGACAACCTGGACAACGGCGCCGGCGACCAGGGCATGATGTTCGGCTATGCCTGTACCGAGACGGAAGAGCTGATGCCCCTGGCCATCTCCCTGTCCCACAAGCTGGCCCAGAAGCTAACCACCGTGCGCAAGCAGGGCCTGGTGGACTATCTGCGGCCCGACGGCAAGAGCCAGGTCACCGTGGAATACGACGAGGCCGGTAAGCCCCTTCGGGTGGACACCGTGGTCATCTCCACCCAGCACGCCTCTGAGGCCAGCCTGGATCAAATCCGCGCCGATATGACCGAGCTGGTCATCAAGCCCACCATCCCCGCCGGGCTGCTGGACGAGAATACCCGCATTCTGGTCAACCCCACCGGCCGCTTCGTGGTGGGCGGTCCTCAGGGCGACTCCGGCCTTACCGGGCGCAAGATCATCGTGGACACCTACGGCGGGTCCGCCCCCCACGGTGGCGGCGCCTTCTCCGGCAAGGACCCCACCAAGGTGGACCGCTCCGCCGCCTATGCCGCCCGCTGGGTTGCCAAGAACATCGTGGCCGCTGGGCTGGCGGACAAGTGCCAAGTCCAGTTGGCTTACGCCATCGGCGTGGCCCGGCCCGTATCCGTCCGGGTGGACACCTTCGGCACCGGCACCGTGGCAGACGACGCGCTGGAGAACGCCGTGGACAAGGTGTTTGACCTGCGGCCCACCGCCATCATCAATCGGCTGAACCTGCGTCGGCCCATCTATCGCCAGATTGCCGCTTACGGCCATTTCGGCCGCCCTGAGCTGGACCTGCCTTGGGAGAAAACCGATATGGTGGACGTCATCAAGGCGGCGCTGTAATTTCCGTTATCCGTATATACTGGGCTCCCGCCATGCTGTGCATGGCGGGAGCCCTTTTCTTTGCAAAATATTAACATTCTTTTCAGACATTTTTTATTGCAAAATCCGGTACGCTATACTATACTAAGAAAGCTGCTGAAAAAATTGACATGGGCGGCCTTTCCGGTCTGCTTCATTTGAAAATAGGATGTGTTATTATGAATCAGCTCCGCGCCCGACTCCAGGATGCCTCCAAAGCCCGGCTACCCATGATCCTGACCGTCTATATCCTCTGTCAGCCCCTGCTGGACGTGCTCACCGGCCTGGGGGCTGAGTGGAACCACCCCATTACCGCGGGGGTCATCGTCCGCTCCGTGGTGATCGTGCTGGTCTTTCTCTATGCGGTATTCCTCAGTGATTTTCCCGGGAAAAGGCGGGCTATGATCTTTACAGGGGCGCTGGTGGGTTATCTGATTCTATTCATGGCCCACATGTTCATGGTGGGCGGCTTCTCCCTTTGCGTGAGCAACGTGCGCGAGGTGGTCAAAACCTTTTTCGCCCCCTTCATGCTGGTTTTCCTATGGTCGGTATACCGGCAATACGGCTATCTGGTCTCCGCCGAGTCCATCGCTTGGGCCGGGGCCCTTTACGTCAGCGTCATTCCCATCTCCGAATTCACCGAATCCGGTTATTACTCCTACGGCAGCTCCGGCTACGGACAGCGGGGCTGGTTCTATGCCGCCAACGAGGTGGGCTGCGTCATCGCGCTGGCCGCCCCCTTCACCATATGGTACTGCCTGAAAATCATCCCCACCGTCACCAAAAAGACCTGGTGGAAGGGAGCGCTGGCCTGCTGGGCCCTGTTCGCAGTGGCGTACAGCGCCAACTTCCTGGGCACAAAAATCATCTTTGCCGCCATCACTCTGTACTGCGCCGCCGTCTTTATCTGGCAATTGGTCCAGTTACGCAAAGAGCGCACGCGAACCCGGAAAATCCAAACCGTCACCATGGGCGCGATGCTGTTCCTCACCCTGGGTATCTTCCTACTCAATTCCCCGCTTTTGCGCTATTTGGTTCAAGTCTATCTCCCTCTGCTGCATAACGAACCGGAAATTACGATCGCCTCCTGGGGCGAGGAAATCCAAGCCGCCGCCAAGGGCACTTGGCTTATGAATCTGCTCAACTCCAACGAACTCCTGGAAAGCATCGACCAGATTCTCAGCCGCCGCATGCTCTCCTCTGCCCCTGCCGTGCAGGTGTACACGGAGGAAGGTATCGCCGCTAAGCTGCTGGGCATCGGCTACGCCAACGCCGCAGCGTACAGCCGCCCGATGTACTTCATGGTGGAGATGGACCCCCTGTCCATGCTGATCCGCCACGGAATCGTTGGTTTCCTGCTGTACTATGTCCCTTACCTGGGCTTCCTGGGATGGGCCATCGGACAGTTCTTCAAGCGGATCGGCCAACGCATGTCCAGCCTGCGCTACTGTACCGCCCTGTACTGCACCCTCGTCGGCTTCGGCATCTCCACCATCGCGGGCCACGCCCTGGTGGCTCCCGCTGTAGCCACCTTTCTGCTGGTGGTGGCTTTCCAGCTCCTGGACCAGACCTGTGAGCAGAACAGGCTGTTCCAAGGCAAATAAAGCACCCTCAAAATATGTGGGACGGACGGCATACGCCGTCCGTCCCATTTTGATTTTATGTGCACTCGCTCCAAGAATACTTTCTCAGTACCCAGCCAAAAACCAGGCACACCAGAACCCCGCATACGCCAATGGCGGCAAACAGCATGGCCGCACCGGAACCCTTCCCCGCGCCAAACAGAGAGATCAGCGGGCTGTCCGGCGGTTGAGCCGCCATCAGCGGCTCAAACACCTGATCCGTCAGCACCCCGCCCAGCAGGAAGCCCACCGGGATGGTGAAAAATTGCAGGGTGTTCCGGCAGGAATATACCCGCCCCTGCATGTCCAGCGGGATGGTGCTGCGGAAGATCACATCCATGTTGGCGTTCATCACCGGGATGGCCACCCAGCCCAGCACCGCCCCCGCGCACCAGGCCCAGGGCGAATCGGTGAAGGCCAGCATGAAATTCTCCGTGCTCATGGAAAACAGCAGGGCAAGCCAGATTACCCGCACACGGTTTTTCGGCGCAGGAAGTACCGTGACCAGCACGCTTCCCGCCAGGGTGGCCAACCCCACACAGGCGTTCACCATCCCCAGCGCCGTTTCACTTCCGGTCTTGGACAGCACCATGGCGGGCAGGGCGGCGTCATAGGTGGAGGCTACCAGGTTGATGGCGGCCAGGAACAGGATGAGGGTCAGGATCAGTGGGTTGCGCCTCAGCCATCCCAGCCCCTCCCCCACTGACGTAAGGAGCTTTTCCTTGGGCTTCTCCCCTCCTCCAGTCTCCGGGATTTGGATCAATAACCACAGGGTGAGAAACGCCACCCCAAAGGTGGCCAGGTCCACCGCAATCACCCATCCGATCCCCGCAAAGGCAAACAGCGCCGTAGCCAGCACCGGGGTCAGAATAGAGCTCAGCGATTGGGACAGGGAGCGCAGGCCGCTGGTCTGCTGGTAGCGCTCCTTGGGAATGAGCAGGGTGGCCGCCACCTCACCGGCGGGCTGCTGAACAGTATTCATCAACCCGTTAAGGGCGTTCAGCGCATACAAATGCCAGGGCAACAGGGCGTCGGCACGGATGAGCACTAGTACCACCATCGTGGTGGCCGCCGCCAGCAGATCGCACACCAACATGGTGCGTTTTTTGTTCCAGCGGTCGCTGAGGGCCCCGGCGAACACGCTCATCACCACGTAAGGGGCGTAAGAGCAGATGGACAGCAGGGCGGTTTGCAGCGCCGAGCCGGTACGCAGGTACAGCCACAGCACCAGGGCGTAGCTGGTCATTCCGCTGCCAAGGGCGGACAGGGTCTGGGTACTCCAAAGCAGAAGGTAGGGCCCGAGCCCGGAAAGAGTTTGTTTTATTTTTTCCATTTTGACTTTGCTCCTTTTGATTATTGTGAATCAAAACGCAAAGTCTGAGGACTGGGATCATCCTCCACGCGGCGTCCTCAAACTTCGCGTGGAGCGAGGCCAATGCAAAGCATCACGTTTCATACCTTTCTTTTGTTTTATTGCCATATGGCATAGGTATCATAACACAACGGACGTCAAAAAGCAATCGCGGCAGGGACTCCCCCACCGCGATTCTTTTATGCCAGCCCTAAAAGCCGCGCCATGGTCGTCACACACAGGCACAACCCCAACCCTAACGCCGTGGGCAGGGCAACGGACAGCGCCGTCCACTTTAAACTGTCCGTCTCCTTATAAATGGTCAGGCAGGTGGTGGAACAGGGCCAGTGAAAAAGAGAAAACAGCATCGTGCACACCGCCGTCAGCCAAGTCCAGCCGTGCTGGGTCAGGAGTTGGCCCAGCGCGGTGAGGTTGTCGAACTCTACCAGGTTCCCCGTGGCGAGGTATGCCATCAGCATCACCGGCAGCACAATCTCATTGGCGGGCCACCCTAGGATGAAGGCCATCAGGATCACCCCATCCAGGCCGAACAGCCGGGCGAACGGATCCAGAAAACCGGTGCAGTGGGCAAGCAGGGTGGCATCCCCCACCGTCACGTTGGCCATCAGCCAGATTACCACACCCGCCGGGGCGGCCACCGCCACCGCCCGGCCCAGCACAAACAGGGTGCGGTCCAGCACCGAGCGGATGACAACCTCCCCCACCCTGGGCTTGCGGAAGGGCGGCAGCTCCAAGGCAAAGGAGGAGGGCATCCCCTTCAAAAACGTGGCGGACAGCAGCCGGGAACAGGCCAGCGTCCCCGCCACGCCCAGCACCAGGGTTCCCAGTAGCATCGCCGCTCCCTCTACGGAGGCCATCAGACCGCTCCGCCCGCCAACAAAGAACAGGGTGATGAGGGCAATCAGGGTGGGAAATTTTCCGTTACAGGGCACCAAGGATGAAGTCAGGATGGCGATGAGCCGCTCCCGGGGGCTGTCGATGATACGGCACCCGGTGACGCCACAGGCATTACACCCAATGGACATACACATGGTCAGACACTGCTTCCCGCAGGCCCGGCACTTTTGAAACGCGTGGTCCATGACAAAGGCCACCCGGGGCAGATAGCCCAAGTCTTCCAGCAGGGTAAACAGAGGAAAAAAGATGGCCATGGGGGGCAACATCACCGCCACCACCCAGGCGGTCACCCGGTACATTCCGTCCAGCAGCACACCGGACAGCCACGCCGGAGCCCCGGCCAGCCAGCCCTCCAGCAGCTCTCCGATGCGGGCAAACAGAGCAGTGAGCATGGCCGAGGGGATATTCGCACCCGCCACCGTCAACCACACCACCAACCCGAATAACAACAGCATGAGCGGAATTCCGGTAGATTTGGAGGTCAGCAAGCGATCCAACCGCTGCTGGCGGCGTCGGCGGTCCGTTTCTTCACTGCGTACCACTTGGGCAGCGTACCGCTCCGCCAAGGTGACCCGTTCACAGGGGGCCCGCTTAGGCGCGGCACGGGCCTCCGATCCGACCAGCTTGGCTATGGCGGCTTTCAAGTTGTCCAACCCCTCCTGCCGTCCGGCGGCGGTACCCACCACCGGCACCCCCAGCCGCCGGGACAGGGCAGGTAGGTCCACCTTTACCCCCAATCGTTCCGCCTCGTCCAGCAGATTGACGCACACCAGCACCTTACCCGTCAGCTCCAGCACCTGGAGCACTAAAATGAGGTTTCGCTCCAGGCATGTGGCGTCGCACACCACCACCACTCCATCTGCCTGGCTGCTCTCGATGTAGTCCCTGGCTACCGCCTCCTCCTGGGAGTGGGCAGCCAGGGAATAGGTGCCGGGGAGGTCAACCAATTGGTACTCCTCTCCATCAAATGTGTACTGCCCCCGGGCGGTGGCCACCGTTTTGCCGGCCCAGTTCCCCGTATGTTGCCTGAGGCCTGTCAACGCATTGAACAAGGTGGACTTCCCCACGTTAGGGTTTCCCGCCAACGCCACCCGGTTCATGTTGCCACCGCCTGATTGGGCACAGCCTGAGTCTGCCGTTCCAAGGACACTCCGTCCGCGTCCGCCCGACGCAAGGCAATCAACGCTCCCCGGATGAGATAGGCGCATGGGTCACCGGCAGGGCTGCGCAATATGCAGGTCACCCGGGTCCCCCGCACCAGCCCCAGATCGGTGAGCCGCCGGTCCATGGCGGGCCCTGCTTTTACTTCGGTCACATAAGCGCTCTCCCCTTCCCGGAGAGCGGATAAACACAATGCTTCACACATGTTCAATTGCTCCTTTCCCGCGCGGAGCGTCTCTGCGGACGGTCCGCAAGTTATCCTATGGCGGACAGGATCCCTTCGTGCCTCTCTTCAAGGAAAAAACGGAGCGGCCCACCGGCCGCTCCGCTCCTATTTGCATCTTTACATCCGCTTCCCACGGCGCATCCGGCGTGTGATAAACCGTACCAGCACCACCACCAGGAGGATCGCCACCAGCACTGCCGCTCCGGCAATAAAGGTAAACTTGTTGGGATTCATAAACAGCTTGACCGGGTTCCAGCTCGCCTCCACCAGCTTGCGCCCATCCGGCTGGGCGTAGCGCTCATCCACCTCGCCCCCCATGGACTGGAGGTAGCTGGCGATGGCGTACCACTCCTTTACCTCGTTCCCCTGGGCGTCATGGACAATATAGTCCTCCAGCCGCTCCATGTCGATGGGGGTCCCGTCGGCGTTCCGGGCGGTGATAGTCAGCAGACCGAAGGAAGAACTCTCCGCCGCCCCCAGCATCTGGCCGCAGTACAGGCCCGTGACCACCCGGTAGAGCCGGTCGTCGTCAATGGCCTCCCTCACGCCGTCCCGGAATATGGAGGCCGCCGCCACTTTGTTGAAAAACATCCGGTTGGTATTGTAGTACGCCCCCGCACCGGAATAGTACAGCCGCGCCGCGCTCATGAGCTCAGACACCGAGGCGTCCACCTCCAAGGCGTTCTTCACATCCGCCCCGGTGAGCCACACCGCCACCAAAGGATAGCCCGGCACCCGGTCCGCCCCGATGCCCAGGGAAGCGGCGTTGAACACGTCGGACACGGTGATGTCCCCCACAGCAAAGGACTCCCGGATTACGCCGGAGGCGGTGAGGGCCAGGTCCACCGGCTCCCCCGTAGCCTCCTCCACCGCCCACTTGTACGCGTCGGACAACAGATTACCCAGAGTGGACTCATGGCGGGTGGCGTACATCTCGTCTACGCTGTCAAAGGTGTAGGGATTATAGGCCAGTATCTGCTCGAAGGTCATGCCGAAGCGGCTGAGGTAGTTCTCGTCCACCTCTTTTTTATACCCCTCCACCAGTTGCGCGATCCCGGGATCGTCCGCCAGCGTGTCGTTGATGGGGATAAGCTCATAGCCGGTGAACGTCACCTCGCCGCTGGGCCGGTAGTCCATGGTGACCACGCCCAGGTTCTTGGAATACTCCCCGGCGGACACGATCCAGGTGTCCCCCACCTGGATGGGCTGGGTCAGGGTAGTGTGGGTATGGCCGGACACGATGAGGTCGATGCCGTCCACCTTCTGGGCAAGCTCATAGTCCTCGCCCTTGCCCTGGCCGTCGGTGCCCGAGTGGGACAGGCAGATCACCAGGGGCTGGACGCCATGCTCGTCCCAGCACTTCGCCCGAGCCTCATCCACCACCCGCTGGGCGGTCTCCACCCGGTCCTGAAGCACCATGCCGGACATGGGGGCGCACTCGTCGGAGTCAATGCCCATGATGCCCAGGATGGCGTACCACACGCCGCCCCGCTCCAGCAGGATATAGTCGGACACGCCGTAGCGCTCAAGAGCGTCCCCCACCGCCGCGAACTCCCCCTCCCGGTTTGGGAGCAGGTAGTTGGCCTCCACGATGGCGGGCAGCGGGTCCCCGCTGTCCACGGCGGCGTTGAGCATACTGGCAAGCCCCGCAGGGCGGTAGTCATACTCATGGTTGCCGAAGGTGGTGGCGTCGTAACCCATGGTCCCCATCACCCGCAGCTCCAGGGCGGAGTCGGCGTAGGCGGTCTGGAACAGGGAGCCCATGGAAAAGTCGCCGCCGTCCACCAGAATGGCGGCGGGGTGGACAGCCTTTTGCGCGTCGATGGCGGTTTTCAGCCGGGAGTAGCCGCCGTATTCCGCCCCTGTCTCGTCGGTAGATGGCAGGAGATGGGAGTGCATGTCATGGGTGAACAGAATTGTGGCCGGGATGGTCGGCGCGTCGGCCAGGGCGGGCAGGGCCAACCCCAGTACCAGCAAAATCGCCAGCAGGAGCCCATACGCACGGCGTAGCAGTTTCATCAAGCTCCCTCCCGTTTCAATCCTGACGGATGTGGATGTGATTGTTGATGTGGTTTGCGCAATAGCAATAGTACCCGTCGCACTTGGAGCAGTAGCGGAACTCCATATTGGGATCGTCCTGGTCGGTGATGCCGCATACCGCGCACTTGTGCATATACCCGCCGGTTTCCCGGGCCTTCTTCTCCGCTTGCCTCTTGGCTCGCTTGAAGTTGATAACCTGGGGGTCCGCCCGGCGGCGGACGAAGCCCAGCTTCACAGACCAGAAGGGCCAGGTGAAGATGAAGTAGTTCACAAAGCTGGCCAGGGGGAACAGCGCAAAGGACCACCAGCCTCTCTGGCCGTACTGGATCACTTCCACCAAAATAAGCGCCACGTCAATGAGCGCCAGCCACTTCATCTTGATGGGCAGCACAAACATGAACAGCACCTGCGCCTCGCTGAACAGGGTGGCGATAACCAGGAAGATGGACAGGTTCAGATAATACGCCAGATTGATGGCGGACAGCCCCGCCCGCTCCAACACGGACATCAGCTCCGGCTGAATCAGCGTCAGCACCAGCGCAAACACCGAGGACAGCACCGTCCCGCAGAGGTAAAACAGATTGAACCTGGCGGTACCCCATTCCCGCTCCAGCATCTGGCCCGTCCAATAGTACACATAGCAGCCCAGCAATAAGTAAAATGGATTGGAGCTGTTGGGCGCAATGACGAAGGTGACCATCCTCCATATCTGGCCCCGGAGAACGTCCGGTCCCCAGAAGCATAGAAGCCCGCCCAGCCGCCCCCTGGTAAACAGGTCCAGGAAAAAGACCGACACCTGGGCAATCCCGACGTACAACATCAGATTCTGGACGCCGAAACGGGGATGCTTGGCACAGAAGCGGTCAATCAGACCGTAATGGTCGTTGCGATATATCATAGGATCGTCTCCTTTGCTGGCTTTGTCTGCATTATAGCCCGTCGTAGTGGAAAAATAATCAATAAACTGTGAATTAAAAAGACCCGGCGCCGTTGTCAACAGCCGAAGCGCAACCGTGGAGGCGCTCAAATCATAACGGGACTATGGGTCCACTCCTCACCGCAGGGGCCGGGCGTCTGGCGGCAAAGCTGGTAGAAATCCGTACACCGGGCCTCCAACTCCAGCAGAGGCACTCCCTTGCCGTGGGCTGGCTTGGTAATGACGGGCAGGACAGCGCGGCTCTTCATCTCTTTCAATACTTCCCTGCCCCGCCCGTTGGCTCCCAAAACCCGGATGTACGGAGGCCTATCGGGGCGGTCCTGCTTCTTCAAGCCCAGCGCTCCCCACAGCACCGCCCGGCGGATACGGGCATGGGCATAGCGTTTGGTCTTGGCCAATACGTACACCTCCTCCAGCGTCCGCCCCCGGCGGACGGCGGCATATAGCCGCCTGTCCAGCCCCTCGCCGCTGTCGGGAAGGGCGGCAAAGTCCCCCTCGTCCATGGCCCGTAAAACGGCCAGCGCCCCACGTTCACCATATTTCAGGCTAGCGGGGTTTTCTGAGGGCAGTTCTCCTGTCAAAATCCGCCCCCGCACAAAGGAGGCGGAGGGATAGTCCGGATGATCTCCGCCATCGTGATCCGCCCCTGTCCGAAGGACAGTGACGGGCTGGATACCGCTCCCCAAAGCGTTCAGCGCCCGGATATACTCAATTCCCAGATTGTTGTTGGGCCGGGACAGCAGACCGGCCGGCTCCTCCCCCAGCAGCTCCCGCGCCACCGCCTCGCGGCAGGCGGCAAATGGCATCCCCTCATCCAGAAACCGGCGCAGCCCGGCCCGGTAGAGATCGCCGTCCAGACAGGCGGCCACCTGTCTGAGCTTGTCCACATCGCCGCACTCGCTGCCAAAGGACAGACAGGTCACCACGCCCGTAGCTGCCAGAATCCCTACGGCTCCCTGAGCAAAGCGCTCTGCCGAGGACGCCGCCCACACCGTAGGCAGCTCCAGAACCAGGTCCACGCCCCCCTCCAGGGCAGCACGGGCCCGGGTCCATTTATCCAGCACGGCGCACTCACCCCGCTGAACAAAGTTCCCGCTCATCACGGCGATGACGGTGCATTCACCCACCAGTTGACGGGTCTCCCGGATGTGCAAGGCGTGCCCGGCGTGAAAGGGATTATATTCGGCGACAATACCTGCAACGTCCATCCGGCGTCCTCCTTTACCTCACCTATACCCGTCTTTGTCACGCTCACGCTTCTGCTTTCGTCAAAAACGAGAAAAATACTTGCGGTATCATCGGGCTCGTAGTATAATATGTCTGTTAATATGACCGAGGCACGGTTCATGATACTCCATTATATATCAGGAGCCATGCCAAAGTAAATACCCAGTTATCATAAAAGAAGGCCACCGCACGCGGGGCCCGAAACAAAGGAGTGCGGAACATGAAGGTTCTCGTCATCAACGCCGGCAGCTCTTCCCTGAAATATCAGTTGCTGGACACCAACACGCAGGAAGTCCTGGCCAAGGGCCTGTGCGAGCGCATCGGCATCGACGGAAAGTTTACCTACAAAGCTCCCGGCAAAAGCACCGTGGATGCGGTGAACGTAGCCATGCCCACCCATTCCGAAGCCATTCAGGCGGTGCTCAACGCTCTGGTGGACCCGGCTAACGGCGTCATCGCCTCTATGAAGGAGATCGACGCGGTAGGCCACCGCGTCGTCCACGGCGGGGAGACCTTCTCCCGCTCCGTCCGGATTGACGACAAGGTGATGGCCGCCATCGAGGAGAACATCCCCCTTGCCCCCCTGCACAACCCCGCCAACATCACCGGCGTCAAGGCGTGCATCGCCGTCATGGGCCCCGACGTGCCCCAGGTGGCCGTTTTCGACACCGCTTTCCACCAGACCATGCCCCCCGTGGCCTACACCTACGCCCTGCCCTATGAATACTACGAGCAGGACAAGGTGCGCCGTTACGGCTTCCACGGCACCAGCCACCGCTACGTCACCCAGCGGGCGGCGGACATGCTGGGCAAGCCCATCGAGTCCTTGAAGCTCATCTCCTGCCACCTGGGCAACGGCTCCTCCGTCGCCGCCGTGGCAAACGGCAAGAGCGTGGACACCTCCATGGGCTTCACCCCCCTGGCGGGCGTGCCCATGGGCACCCGTTCCGGCGACATCGACGCGGGCGTCATGGAATATCTGATGAACAAGCACGGCATGGACATCAAAGAGATGCTCAATGTGCTGAACAAGAAGTCCGGCGTGCAGGGCGTGTCCGGCGTGTCTTCCGACTTCCGCGACCTGTGCAGCGCCACAGACAGCGGAAACAAGCGGGCGGAATTGGCACTGGATATGTTCAACTACAGCGTGAAGAAGTACATCGGCGCTTACGCCGCCGCTATGGGCGGGGTGGACGCCGTCATCTTTACCGCCGGCGTGGGCGAGAACGACGCCCGGCAGCGTCTGGCTATCGCCTCCGGACTGGAATTCATGGGTGTGAAAATGGACGCCGATGCCAACAACATCCGGGGCAAGGAGGCCATCATCTCCGCCATCGACTCCAAGGTGAAGGTGCTGCTCATCCCCACCAACGAGGAACTCATGATCGCGCTGGATACCGCGGAGCTTGCCTGACCCCGCCCTTCCTTTTTTCTTTGAAAAGAAAAAAGGAAGCGAAAAAAGAAACTTTTAGACTATCTTCTATAATTTGATGAGTTTCGTGGCCGGGCGGAAACGTTTTAGTTTCTGTCCGGCCACGTCAGCGGTTTAAAGTTCTTTTTGGTTCTTTTTCTTTCAAGAAAAAGAATGGCCTTATGGATTTTTGGCCCGCCAAGTGAGGTAGCCCTCTAAAATGAGGCTTGCCGCCACCACGTCCACATTCTTTTTATGGGCCTTCATCTTCTTCCCCGAGGCGTGGAGGATCTGATGGGCCTCAATGGTGGTGCGGCGCTCGTCCCACAGGCGGACGGGCATCCCGGTCTTTTCCTCCACCAGCGCGGCAAAGTCGCGGTACAGGTCCGCCCTGGGCCCTTCCGTACCGTCCATGTTCCGGGGAAAGCCCATCACCAGCTCGTCCGCCTGACGCTCCCGGGCCAATTTGGCAATCTCCTCCGCCACGCGCTCAGGCTGACGGCTTTGGATCACAGTGGTATACCCCGCCAGCAGCCCGGCGGCGTCGGAGACTGCAATTCCTGTGCGGGCATCGCCGTAGTCAATGGCCATCACACGCATGTTATCTCTCCCCCTTCCCAGCACACAGATGATCTAAAATCCAAAACGTGACCGGCCTGAATATCATATAAAAAACATAGCCCAATATCCCACCGGCCACATTGGTAATCAGGTCCGTGATATCTGAGGATCTGTTGAAAAATGGTTGTAATAACTCAATCCCAAGGCTCATCAAAAAACAGAACAACACGGTTTTGCCAATTTTTCCGGCTCCCTTTTGGGTCAGCGGGAACAGGAAGCCAAAGGGCATAGTCATGATAACATTCAGTACCACCTGCCTGAAAAAGTCTCCCCGCCTCATGGACACATCGATAAACGGCACCAGATTCATGGGCACATAGCGGTGATTTAGGATAAACGGGATGGATGTGACCACCGGCATCATCGTAAAATAGAGCACAAGGGAGAGATACAAATACATCAGCGTGTTGACCAGCAGTACATCCCTGCCCCTGGCCCTCCACTTTTTGAAAAGGGTAAGCCCATATAAAAGAGACAAGGCCCCAAAATCGACCAGATATCTTGTCATGTATTTGATAGTCCCCCTTCTCTCTGAGTCTAATGGACCGCTCCGATTATATCACGGCCCGTTTCCGGTTTCAATCAATAAAATAATATGAATAAAATAATCGGGAAACAATGCTTGACAAGCCCCTCCCAGCGTGATATACTGCTACCACCTGTGAGCAGGGCTTTCTTTTTGTGCGTATTTTTACGGGATACCCGCAAAAACCCTGGCCCCTCCCCGGAGGACCGCAGGGAGGCAATTAGCCGGCTTCCCGTAGCCATAATGGGCGTATCACGTCCGTTTCAGGCGCTGGAGTCGGCAACGGCCGGTCCGGCGCTTTTTCGTTGGACGGGCCAAATTCAATAAGGAGGTGCCGAGAATGGCGAAAGCCGGAAACCGTGTAAAGGTCGTGCTGCGCTGCTCCGAGTGCAAGCAGCGCAACTACAACACCAAGAAGAACAAGCGCAATACCACCGAGCGTCTGGAGCTCAACAAGTTCTGCCCCTTCTGCAGAAAGCACACTCTGCACACTGAAACCAAGTAATGAGCGCCGCTCACAAGGAAAGAAGGGTTAAAGTAAATGTCTGAACAGGAAAAGCGGGACAACGCGCCGAAGGAGTCCGTAAGCTCCGAAAAGAAGGCCAAGGCCCCCAAGGAGAAGAAGAAGGAGAAAAAGCCCAACCGCATCCTGCGTTGGCTCAAAGACCTGAAGGGCGAGCTGAAAAAGGTCACCTGGCCCTCCCTCAAGGACGTGGTGAAAAACGTGGGCATCGTCATCCTGTGCGTCATTATCGTGGGCATCTTCATCTGGGCGTTCGACTTCCTGGCCCGCGCGGTGATCGACGCCCTGCTCAAGCTCTTCGGTTAAGGCATCCTATGGCTGAGGAACTGAAATGGTATGTGGCCCACACCTACTCCGGCTACGAAAATACCGTGGCCGTGTCCATTGAGCAGGCTGTGGAAAACCGCAATATGCACGACCTCATCGCCGAGGTATCCATCCCCTTGGAGACGGTCACCGAGATCACCGATAACGGCCCCAAGACCGTCGAGCGCAAGGTCTTCCCCGGCTATGTACTGGTGAAGATGATTATGACCGACGAAACCTGGCACCTGGTGCGTAACATCCGGGGCGTCACGGGCTTCGTGGGCGCCGCCAACAAGGCTATCCCCCTCACCGACGAGGAGATCACCGCTCTGGGGGTGGAAAAGCGCGAGGTTGTGGTGGGCTACAACGTGGGCGACAGCGTAAAGATCACCAACGGCGCCTTGGCATCCTTCATCGGTACGGTGGAGGAGCTGGACACCGACCGCGGTAAGGTCCGGGTGGTCGTGTCCATGTTCGGCCGGGAAACCCCTGTGGAGCTGGATCTGGATCAGGTCGAGACCATCTAAAAAACGAGAGGCAGGACAAAGACCTGCCAGTGGGAGAACCCTCATAGGGTCCCCGCGAAAGCGGTTTTCAGCTTTCGTGGGGAGAGGAGCCGCAGCAAAATGAACGAGCTTTCGCCGCAAGGCGAAGTGAGAGATATGGCGCTTGCGGCGACGAGGTTTCGTCACCACCACATTTCATGTAGGAGGTGCTGTTTCAAATGGCACAGAAAATTACTGGATATGTAAAACTGCAAATCCCCGCCGGTCAGGCAACTCCGGCCCCCCCTGTGGGCCCCGCCCTGGGCCAGCACGGCGTGAACATCGCCGCCTTCACCAAGGAATTCAATGAGCGCACCAAGAAGGACATGGGCCTCATTATCCCCGTGGTCATCACCGTGTACGCCGACCGCTCCTTCTCCTTCATCACCAAGACTCCTCCCGCCGCCGTGCTCATCAAGAAGGCGTGCAACATCGAGTCCGGCTCCGGCGTACCCAACAAGACCAAGGTGGCCACCCTATCCAAGGCCGACTGCCAGAAGATCGCCGAGACCAAGATGCCCGACCTGAACGCCGCCAGCCTGGAGGCCGCTATGAGCATGATCGCCGGCACTGCCCGCTCCATGGGCGTGACGGTGGAAGAGTAAGGGAAAGGAGGAAGCAGCAATGGCTAAGAAAGGCAAAAAGTATGTGGACAGCGCCAAGCTCATCGACCGCGCCGCCCAGTATGACGTGAACGAGGCCATGGAGCTGGTCATCAAGACCGCCACCGCCAAGTTCGACGAGACCGTAGAGCTGCACGTGAAGCTGGGCGTGGACTCCCGCCACGCCGACCAGCAGGTCCGCGGCGCCATCGTCCTCCCCCACGGCACCGGCAAGACCGCCCGCGTACTGGTCTTCGCCAAGGGCGACAAGGCCGATGAGGCCCGCGCCGCCGGCGCCGACTTCGTGGGCGATATGGACATGGTGGAGAAGATTCAGAAGGAGAACTGGTTCGACTTCGACGTGGTCGTGGCCACCCCTGACATGATGGGTACCGTGGGCCGCCTGGGTAAGATTCTGGGTCCCAAGGGCCTGATGCCCTCCCCCAAGGCCGGCACCGTCACACCCAACGTGACCCAGGCCGTCAACGAGATCAAAGCCGGTAAGGTGGAGTACCGCCTGGACAAGACCAACATCATTCACTGCCCCATTGGCAAGGTGTCCTTCGGCCCCGAGAAGCTGGGCGACAACCTGAACGCCCTCATGGGTGCCATCGTCAAGGCCAAGCCCGCCGCCGCCAAGGGCCAGTACGTGAAGAGCTGCGTTGCCGCCTCCACCATGGGTCCCGGCGTGAAGCTGAACCCCGGCAAGTTCGCGTAAGCAACGACATACGAAAAACCGCCGACCATGGTCGGCGGCTTTTCTTTTAAACAAGTTGTTCTCCGAGCAACAAACTTAGGACGCACACGATAGCGCCCAAAGCCAAAAAGATGAAGCCCACACCAATCCTTTTTTTGTATCGGTTCATAAACTGCTGCTGTTCCTCAGACATGGACAAGACAGGATATTTCCTGCGCCCAACCAGATACAGGAGCAGACCGGAGCTGTTGTTTCCTGAGACTGCGAAGGCCCCCCACAGTTTGGGGTGCTTCAGGCCCCGGCACTCCGCATCCACCTGCACCAGCCGGTAAAGCTGGTACATGCTGAAAAAACTGCCCACAATGACCGCCGCCGCCCCTGCGGCGGCAAACACAATGTAAAAGTTCTCCATATAATCCCCTCAAATCTTTTTTACAATCTGGCACATCAGAAACGTCATGCTCACCACCGCCAGGCAGAACACACAGGCGATCATGAATACGCTTTCAGGCAGGAAAGCCGCCATCAGCAGGCAGGCTAAAAACACCACGATGTTTGCGATCACCGCCAGGATCAGCTTTTGGCTGCTTTTCACGATATCAGTACTCTCCTCCAGGTGCTCCAGCATTTTGGTATCTCCTTTCAACAGTTCGTCCAAGCTGATGGAATACAGGTCGGACAGCCTGACGACGCTGACAATATCGGGGTATGTCTTTTCATTCTCCCAATTTGAAATGGTCTGGCGGGACACAAACAGCCGCTCCGCCGCCTGCTCCTGGGTCAGCTTTGCCCCCAGCCGCGCCTCTTTCAGCTTCTTCCCTATTTCCATGGGATCGTCCTCCTTTCAGGGCTATTGTCTCAAACGGCCTCGCTTTTGTCTATCAAAGGCCGTTGGCAGACCACCTCTCAGCGGCGTCAAAGAGCTTTGACATGGCTTTTGACCCACTATAAGCCCTCTAGCATTCGGTGTCAATCCGGTTTCTCCCACAAAAATCAAACTTTTTTCGATTTTCCCTTGACAAATCATGGCCCCCGCTATATAATCTCAGAAGTGTTCAAAGACAGCAGGTGCGAAAGCGTAAGTCCTGCCGAGAATGCAGCCGATACGCTCAGTATGCGCTGTTTTCGTGTGGACACGAAGGCGGCGTTTTTTCTATGAAAAAACACCTGCCGCGATAAATTACCCGGAGGTGAATTCAAACAATGCCTAACGCAAAGGTTCTCAGTGAGAAACAGGCCGTTGTGGCCGCCCTGGTGGACGATCTGAAGGCCGCCAATTCCGGCGTCCTGGTGGACTACAAGGGCATCACCGTGGCCGAGGACACCGCCCTGCGCCATGAGCTGCGTGAGAATGGCGTGGAGTACGCCGTGGTGAAGAACACCCTGCTCCGCCGCGCCTTGGACGACGTGGATTTGGGCGAGCTGGACGAGGTGCTCAACGGCACCACTTCCATGGCTATCTCCAAGGAAGACCCCATCGCCCCCATGCGCATCGTCAACAAGTACGCCAAGCAGATGGGTGACCGCTTCAACATCAAGGCCGGCTTCATGGAGGGCAAGGTGCTCCCCCTGGACGACGTTTACGCTCTGGCCGAGCTGCCCTCCAAGGATGCCCTGCTGGGTCAGGTCCTGGGCATGATGCTGGCTCCCATTACCAGTCTGGCCGTGGTCATCAAGGCCATCGCCGAGAAGAATGGTGAACCCGCTGCCGAAGCCCCTGCCGAGGAGGCTCCCGCCGCCGAGTAATCGACGGCACTGTCCCGCAACGGGACGCAACATACTAACTATTGATAATTAGGAGGAATTTCATCATGGCTAGCGAGAAAGTTACCGCTCTGGTTGAAGAAGTTAAGGCTCTTACCGTCCTGGAGCTGAACGACCTGGTCAAGGCCCTGGAGGAGGAGTTCGGCGTTTCCGCCGCCGCTATGGCCGCTCCCGCCGCCGGCCCCGCCGCTGCCGCTGTGGAGGAAAAGACCGAGTTTGACGTGGTTCTGGCCGGTTTCGACGCCGCCGCCAAGATCAAGGTCATCAAGGTCGTCCGTGAGATCACCGGTCTGGGCCTGGCCGAGGCTAAGGCTGCCGTTGAGGGTGCTCCCAAGACCCTGAAGGAGGCCGTGTCCAAGGACGAGGCCGAGGAGTTGAAGAAGAAGATCGAAGAGGCTGGCGGCAAGGTGGAGTTGAAGTAAGGCCCCGCGCCTTTTGTTCCCGTCTTTCGAATCTTGAACATGTCAACACCCCAATAATGACCCCAAAAGGGCTCAGGAATTCACCATTCCTGGGCTCTTTTTTTGTGCGCACCCCCAGGCAAAGCCCCCGCCAATTCTCTCATTCTCCCCCCCTTCGGGGGCATCGGAACAGTTAGAACTATAGCTGAAAAATCCAGAAAAACAAGGTTTTCCCCTGCAAATTCTCCCCTTCTCCTCTCCCAACTTCTTGTGCTGCACTCCCCACGCCATCCCCATAAAAATCCCTCACAAAACCGGCGCGGGCGGCTGGTAATCCCGGCCTGTTTTTGAGAAAACAAGCACGATTTTTGCCAAATTACTGAGCAACACTCTCAACTGGACGTTTGCCCCCTGAAAGGGAAGAAATGAGGGGGTTGCGGGGGGTGCGCCTGGGGGAAAGGGCGGTCAGAATCGCTCGGACAACATGCGCATTATTCGTCGAACGTCAACATAGTAGCTCGCTTTAATTGCAATTTTTCCGAGATTTTGCACGCAA
>CAJTTS010000058.1 GCA_910579155.1 uncultured Oscillospiraceae bacterium
AAGTGGGTTCGTAAATGCTTTCAAGAATCATACGGACGACCTCCTGCACCAGCTTGTCCTCGGCGGAGGGAATGCCCAGCGGCCTTTTCTTGGCGCTGTTTTTCTTGGGGATGTATTCCCGTCTGGCAGGGTTGGGCTGATAGCTGTGGTTTTTGAGAGAAGCAATGATTTTTTGGATGCGTTCATCGCTCATTCCATCAATGGTCTGTCCGTCAATCCCCGCCGTCATGTTACCTTGCCCAGCACAGATGTTGTTATAGGCAAGGTAGTAAAACTCGGGGTTATACAGATTGCGGTAGAGTCTCTGGAATTGGTACGATTTGTTGAGTGACTTTTCGCTTAGGGTTTTCAATACTTCTGTCGGATTTCTCAACGTCTCCACGTCCTTCCTAAAAAATATCGAAAGTAGACTGCCCCCCTTCGCCATGTGAACGGTGCTGCCGTCTCGGACTACTATGGGGGCTGTGTTTCCATATCGGATTTTCAGCGGCGTTCCGCATAGCCATCTACATGGCGCTCCAACTTAGGAAATCTCCGTTTAGACCTGTTTGGACATTAGCATATCGTGTTGTCGGATAGGACGTTCGTCATTTGCCGCTTCCTGCGGTTGGCCGCGCCCGAGTATCCTGCATCGGCACTTTTCCTAAATACCTTTGCCGGGTGCGTACAGCAAGTTATAACCGCCGTATGCTGTGAACAACGCTAAGTTCTGCCTCTGACTGTCCTGTAGGCAATCCAGCTTTTATCCTCATACACGAAGTTTCATCTTGACACTGTGGCACTGGGCGTAACCCCAGCCCTAAGTTGCAGTCTGTGCGGTTTGACTGACTTGTGCCTTTCCCAGTATGCTACACTCCCCATTGGGTTTCCCCGCCGGATAAACTGGTTGATGACAGGCTGCGTGTCTCACATTAGGGGGCCTCCTATTCCCCGGTTAGATTTGAGCTCGCGGTGATACTTTTACCTGCCGCTTGCTAAAGGCGGCATCCATAACAGGCCCGCGCGATACGGTTTCTACCCACCGTACCGCTTACGGACGCACGAAAAATGCGTTCTGGCCGTAGCTGCCGCTGTCCCCGTCCGGGCTGATGATGGTCTTGGCGAGGATCTTGGCGTACTTTTCCGCCTTGGCCCGTGCCGCAAGGTCGTCGGGATGCTCCACCGCCTGATCCATGTAGGTGTTCGCCAGCGTCAGAAAATTGAACCCGTCTGAGCGGGTGGGGTTGCGCAGGTCAATCACCGACACCTGGTAGCCGTAGTATTTCTCGGCCACAGCGCCATAGTTCCGGGCCAGGTCGCCCTTGGTGTCCAGCGCCAGAAAGCTCATCCCGCAGGCGCAGGCGTATTCCAGGTTGGGGTAGAGGAAGAAGGCCGTCTTGCCCACGCCCGCCGCGCCGATCATCAGGCAGTGGATGTCGTCCGCGTCCACCAGAGCGGTGATCTTACCCTTCTTCCCAAGGGAACCCAGCACCAGCCCCTGTACCTGGGGGAGATTTTGCCCCTCCCGCCACTGGGTCGGGCGGAAGGGGATGTGCCGGAATGTCTTTTCAATCTCTTTGGGCGTGGCCCAGCGGGCGGTGCCGTGCTGGCCGTCCCCCACGGGCTTGGACTTGATGCTGTTGAGCGAACCCTGCTTGGAGGCAAAAGAAATACCGCCAATGACCAGCAGGGCCGCGGCGGCGATGATGAGGATGATAAATTGTTGGGGCATGGCACTCACCTCAATAGGGATAGGCCATACCATCGGACATGACGCCGATCTGGTTCATGGGTGCGGCTCCGATGGTGTATTCCGGCTTCGTCATCACCCCGTGGTGCCGGAAGGCGGAGAACCCGCCCTGACACATATAGAGCTGGGGCGGCTGTCCCTGGAACCTCTCGGGGAACATTTGGACGGCGGCGTCCCGCAGGATATCCAGGTCGGTGGTCTTGGCGGCCTGGTAGACCTGCGCCAGCTCCTCCGGACTGAGGGTGGGGGCAAAATTGGGCGGCTCTCGCCGGAGCATGGCGTCCCCCTTACGGCGGCAGTAACTACGATACGCTCTGTTCATGCTGAACCTCCTGTTCCTGTTCAAAATTCGCGCACAGATCCTCGTTCCAATCTTTATGGACGGGCACCAGCGCGTTGACATCCAGCCCCTTCTCCCGCACTACCTGAGCCAGCCGTCTGGTGGCAAGCTGTCCGGCCTGGTCATTGTCCAGGCACAGGTGGACGCTCTTGATGTTGGGGCAGCGTTCCAGCATCCCCAGCAGGGGCTGGGAGGACGTACCGCACAGCGCCACGTAGTTGTGCTTGGCCCAGTTGCTGTCGTGGTACATGGAGATAAACGAGAGCATATCAATGGGTGCCTCAAACACGAGAAGGTGCTCGTTGCCGCCCGGCCAGTTGAAGACATAGCGGAAATCGCTTCCCTCCACGGTCATGCGGAAAGTCTTGCCCTGGCTGTTGGTGCTGCGCTTGTGTGCGTGGCGGGGCATGAAATTCTTATCCATGCCCACGAAGACGGTGTTGTGGTACATCTGATCCTCATAGATGAACCCCAGCCGGACGAAGGTGGCGAGTACGTCCCGGTCCAGGTGCCGGTGCTTGATCAGATAGGCAAACACTCGCTTGTTGTCCCCGTTGGCGGGCGGCAGGGCGAAGGGCTTTTTCACCTTTTCCCGGGGCGTGTCCACCTGGGGGCAGAGCTGGCTGACGTCCTGATCCAGCAGGGTGAGCACCGCTTGCTGATAATTCATCCCGTAGAATTCTTTGAGGAAGGACACGGGGCCGCCGCCCCTCTCGGCGGCGTGGTCGTACCACTCATTGCCCCGGATGGTGATGCTGTGGTCGCGGCCCAGGCGCAGCTCCCGCCCGGAGCGGATGAGGGGCTCGCCCTTGAAGCGGAGGAACTCGGCGAGATCCACTGTGTTGGCCTGACGCTTCTGTTGGTCTGTGAAATGGATGTAGGGCATAAAATTTTCACCTCACTGTTGCTTTTTTGCTGGGATACCGTATAATTTTCGTATCAAGATTTGGACGGTGAATGTACCATGAGTGACCACAAAGTGTTCCAGATGAGCTTTGCAAAGCTCTACGGCCTGCTGCTGAACAAGGCAAGCCGGAAAGGCCGTACCCAAGCCGAGGTGGACGAGGTCATCTGCTGGCTGACGGGGTACTCTGCGCCGGAGCTGGACAGCCTGCGGGAGAGCGGTATCAGCTACGGCGATTTCTTCCGTCAGGCCCCGCAGCCCAACCCGAACTGTGCGCTCATCAAAGGTGTGGTGTGCGGCGTTCGGGTAGAGGACGTGGAAGACCCGCTGATGCGGGAGGCCCGCTACCTGGACAAGCTCATCGATGAGCTTGCCAAGGGGAAGCCCATGGAAAAGATTTTGCGGACACCGTAACTGTCATTGCATCCGCTGCTCCTCCTCATGGTCATCCGGCCTATGGCCCATGGCGATCTTCTTCTCACGGATCTTCCGCTTGAGCTTGCTGTCTACCGTAACCCGCATTCCGGCAGCAGGCTGTGGGCGCTGCTCCTGGAAGATGCGGGCCATGTGGTAGAGAAGCGAGGCTGTGGCGTTGAATATCTGACCAGCAGTTGGAGCTTTGGCCTTGGCCTGAACTGGGAGCGTGGTGGGCTGCTGGTACGATGGGGTATCGTCATCCGCTGACGCAGATTCCGCCGCCTGCTCTGCTTCATCCGCTTGTGCGGACTCCGCCGTTTGCTCCATCTCCCCCAGATGTGTGGCTTCCTCAATGATGATATTTTTGATTCGCTTGAACTCCTTCTGCTGGGACAGCGGAATGCGCTCCGGCAGATCGTCCTTATAGGTGCGCAGCACTTCCTCCCGCTGCTCATACCACAAATCATAGGCGGCGGCGATGCGAGGATCCTTCGCCAGCTCGCCCACGATTTCATCCACCAGGGACTTCACAGCTGGTGGCAGATACCCATACTGCTTTTTGCCGGAGCAATTCTGCAGCCGCTTCGCCAGCTCCACCAGGAGCTGCTCGATACGCTGATTGTCCAGTGCTCCGCTCTGCATCTCCGAAACCAGTTGACGCATGACCTCTCCAGCATCCTTGGTGAGCTCGTCCCGCCGCTGAGTCTGCTTTTGGTAGATGGCAATCAGGTCTTGCTGAAAAATCTCCTTTGCCAGCATGGACTTGATGTCCGCGATGCCCTGCTTGGTGAGGAACCCGGATTTGCCGTCCGCGCTGTAGCACACCATATGCACATGAGGGTGGTGGCCCTCATCATGGAATGCGGCGTACCAGCGGAACTGCCTATAGGGGATCCTCATCGCCTTTGCCATGTCCATGGCATGGTTGGACAGCAGCTTGCGCCAGCGGTCGGCGTTGTCATACCCCAGCCGCGCCGCGTCCTCCCGCCGCAGGGAGATGATGGGCAGCCACACCACGCCAGGGTGCCGGGCCACCTCCTCCGCCACCTGGGACAGCACCAGCGGGTCTTGACTGTCAGTGAACAGGCCGTGCGCACCCAGCTTCTCGACGTGGGGACGGTTGGCGATGTAGTCCACGTAGTTCTCCCGCTGGGCGAGCTGCTCATAGTTGTCCTCGATAGCGCGGGTGATGAACTCCGAGGCGTTGCCCCGGGTGGGCGCGTCCTGATAGTCGGCGTATTCGAACAGGTCACGGCTGGAGGGGAAGTCCCGCAGGAGGCGCTCCACCATCTGGACCTGCTTCTTCGTGGCGGGCTTCGCCGACTGACCGGGATCGATGCGCTCCACACCATCTCGCGTGGAGATGTAGCCCACGTAGTTGCTCAGATGAGCGGCGGCTTTCGAACCGCCGCCCTTGATGTGCGGACACTTGAAAATGACGCGCGGCGTAAAATCTACCTCCCGTTGTTGTCATTTCTCTGAACTAAAAAATCCTTAGAGAGAATACCTTCAGGTCAGCCCATCCTGAACCGACACTCGGTTCAGCGGAAGGGTATAGCACCCCCTTGGCGGAACGATTATTTTTTTGCGCGGACTACTCCTCGCCCTGATTTTTCTTCAGCGTATCTTTGAACGTGATCGTGCCGTTCGTTTTCTTCACCTCCTGCACACACCGCCAGCGCAGCGCGTCCAGCTGGGTGCTGTCGATTTCCAGCCCCGCCGCCAGCACGTTCATCATCATGCTGATCTCCACCGTGAGCTTGAACAGCAGCCGCGCGATGCGATCCTCGCTGCACTGGATGGTGCCGCGCATGGCGTGGACAAAAATCGGCGGCAGGAATTCCGCCACATCCTCCGCCGCCAGGTAGTCGCAGTAGAACTGGAGGGACTTCTCCAGGAACTCATTCCGGCTCTGGCAGTTGTCCTTTGCCATCGCCGCTTCGATCTTGCGCTCCATCTCCTGCGAGACGCGGGTGTGGATGCGCAGTTTTTCTTCTGGCATATCGCTTTCCTCCTCCCAAAGCGCTGAAAACGCCTGCCGGAGCCATTTCGGAGCCATCCGAAACGGCCCAACGGCGGGCGTTTCCGCTGTTTGTGAGCCAATGTTGGCTCAACGTCCAAAAACCGGAGCCATGCCAGCCTGCCGGAAATAGACCGGGAACGGTTGAAAGGAGCTGTTTTCCCGTCCTTCCCGGTCCGCATTGCGGGCCGGTGTGACAGGCGGTGAGCCACCGCTTTATCCGGCTCAAAAATCGAACCCCCGAATTGCCCTGTCAAACCCTCTGCGCTGCCCTTGAAGCCCCGTCCGCCGGACGTTCCCCGGCGGGCAAAAAAGGGCTGTGGCGAGGGGCGAAACCGCCGCCCCGCCACAATCGGGCACAAACGGGCCGACACCGCGTTTCACCCCCTCGGAGGGGTGTGGGTGCCACCCGGCCCGCAGAAGGGCCACAAAAGCCCTCACAGGGGCGGACACGGGGGAGACGGGGCGAGGGCCGCCCCGCAGGCGCGGGACAGCCCTCTGCTATGCCCTGGCGGGCGGTCACATGGTCAGCTCGGTGGACGGTTCAGGGGTTGTGTGAAGCGCGTCGCGGATGTCCGCCAGCTCGGCGTGAAGCCCCTCCGCCAGCTTGGCGGTGTTGGGCTTCAGCGTGGCCAGGAGCAGATCGTCCAGCCCACACATCTCCGTGACTGTCCGCGCAGTGTTCAGCAGCGCCCGCCGCTGCTCCGGGCCGCACGCCTCCATCGCCGCCGCGCCGAACAGCGCCCAGACCACCTCCATCTGGGTTACCGCATCCGGCACGGTATCCATCTGACAGGTGTCGATCAGGTTGGGCAGGTTGGTGCCGTCCGCCACAAATTTTTCGGCGTTGGCGATCTCCTCGTCCACCCAGGCCAGCAGGGTTTCGCCATCCCTGCCCAGGTCGTGGAGCTCGGTGAGCGCCGCCAGCGCGGCGCGGAGCTCGCCCACGCACTGGGGCAGCTCCGTCTGCACCGTGTCCAGCAGGGTCACCGTCTCATGGGCAATCAGGGTACAGACCTCGGTGGGGGTGAGGGACGTTTGGCAGTTGTCGTTCATTTTGTGTATCCTCCTTATTTTGATTTGGGGCTGGCGCCACAATGCCACACCCCGCCCCGGATATCCATTCAGCAAAGCCAACGAAATCACCGGGACAGATTTTGTGCGATGTAACAGCACACTCACATCACGGGCCCTGCGGGCGGCTCCATCTGGGGCCCATCGCAGCGGATCATCCGGGTCTCCAGATGCCCAGCGAAGATTTCCAGCCGCCGATCCCAGTCCAGATGATCTTTCCGGGTGGCGTGCCACGCGGCGGTGGACACGTCCCGGATGGTGTAGACCTCCCAGCCGTCCGCCGAGTCCAGAGAGGAGAACTCGCCCCGGTCCAGGTCGATGTCCAGTGCGGCAACCATCCGGGCCGCGCCCTGCCTCAGCTCGTCGGCGTACTCCTCGAACACCTCCGGGGCAATATCCTCCGCGCCCCGCAGGCTCTCAGTGAACCGCTCATCGGAATTGCCCTTCCGCAGCAGGTAGGCGCGCAGGCACAGAGAGAGTCGGAGCACGTCCGCCGAGGCCGCGCCCTCTATCAGCAGATGATCCGTCCGGCCATCCTGGGTGACGCGGAGCGCGGAGAAACGGCGGCTGGCTTCCGCCGCCTCACGCTGCCGCTGATCCTCCTCCCAGATCTCCCGGCTGATGCGCTCCCGCACCCGCTCCGGGAGCTGGTCGATCATCGCGTCCAGGTAATTGTTCAGCTCATCCTCCACGGTGGTGTCCTTCTTTTTCAGCTGACTGGACAGCGCGTTGTACCAGCGATCATCCAGCCAGACGGTGATGTCGCGGGAGTTCATATGCCGCCCTCCTTGTCCTGCCCGGAGGGGGCGGGCCGCTCCTTCGGCGCGGGCCGCGCCGGACGCTTGGGACGGGCCGGGGGCGCGGCGCGGCTGTCCAGGAACTCCCGCACCGGCGCGGGCACAGTCTGCTCATAGAGCTGCGCCAGAGTTTCTTCCAGCCGCGCCTGCGTGGAACTGCCCTCCTTCTTCAGCGAGAACTCCAGCGCGCTCAGCTTGTCCTCATCAAAGGAGACAGTGATCGTTGCTTTCTTCATGTCGATGACCTTCTTTCAAAAATTTTGGAACGTCCATTCCGTTTGCCCCACCGCAGGCTCCTGCTCCTGGAGAGGGATCCGCAGCTCATGGGGCCACACCGGACGGACGCCGGGGTAGTCCAGGAACCGTGTCCCCACCTCCCGGATGATCTTCAGCTCCAGTTCATCGGCGGGGCGCGTGGCGGCGGTCACTTCCTGCCCGCCGCACAGC
This sequence comes from uncultured Oscillospiraceae bacterium, assembly GCA_910579155.1. The sequence goes on from CAJTTS010000058.1 coordinate 7,729, forward strand.
CAGACGGTGGCGATGGCGGGCCACTCCTCTACCTCCGGGTGCGCCTGGGAGAGCCGCGCGAACAGTTTGGTGCCGCGGACACTGTCCACATCCGTGACGATGCCGGACACGAAATCGTCATCCGTCGGGCCCCTGTCGCCGCCCAGCAGGATGCGGGTGAAGTGGATGGGTTTCCGCGCCGTCATGCGCAGGAGGATGCTGTCCACCTCGTCCCGGGCGTGGTCAAGGCCATTGGCGGAGCTGTCCCAGGGAAGGTGGGTAGCCATATCCTCCAGCAGCTCCCGCACCGCCGCCACCTGCAGGCCGCGATGTTGGCCGGTGTCCTCCAGCGCGGAGACGTAACCGCGCAGGGTGCGCACCAGCTCCTTCTGCGCGGCGAGGGAGAGCGGCTCCACAGCGGCGCAGCCGCGGGCCTCCTCCAGCCGCTGGTCGAACCGTTCCATCAGCGCAGGGGTGGGTGTCCCACCCTCCAACCGCACCATCCCCTGGAGGATGGCGTCGGTCCAGAAGCGCCGGGACGCCGCCCAGGGCGAAGTGCCCTGGGGCTGGTAACGCTCAAAGCTGTTTTGCCGCTCGATGGCATAAGCGGTGAGCCGCCCCGCCACAAGGTCGATGTCAAAATTCTTCACGCTTTGCACCTCCTACGGCAGATAATATCTCGGGTTGGTTCTCTGGCCGTTGACCCGCACCTCGAAGTGAAGGTGCGGCCCTGTCACCCGCCCGGTGGCCCCGGACAGGGACACCACGTCCCCGGCCTGGACGGTCTGGCCCGCCCGCACCAGCAGGCGGGAGTTGTGGCCGTACAGGGTGACCAGGCCGTTGCCGTGGTCGATCATCACGCAGTTCCCATAGCTGCCGTTGTACCGGGACAGTGTCACCGTGCCGCCCAGCGCCGCGCGGATGGGGGTGCCGGTGGGCACGCCCAAGTCCATCCCGGTGTGGCCGTCCCGCTGGCCGGTGATAGGGTCGAGCCGCCCGCCGAATTCAGAGGTGACGATGCTCCGCCAGCTGGCCCCCACCGGAGAGCAGAAGCCGTCCGCGCCCACGAAGGGCGCATCGGCCCCATCGAAGCCGCCGCCCTCGCCCGTGACGGGGTAGCCGTACTTGATGAGGCTGTACACGTTGTCCGCGTTGGCTTTCTGCTCCTCGGTGATCTCCACGTCCAGGGAGGCGGCGATGTGGGAATATACCGTGGCCATGTCCTCGATGGGGATGGCCACATTGTAGGTCTGCTCCACCTCGATCTCATTGCCCTCCTCGTCCGTTTCGGTGACGGTGCGGGTGCGGATCTCGCTGGCGGCGAAGCAGTGGGCAAACTGGCTGGTGAGCGGGGCGTCGCCGCCGAAGTACAGAGAGAAAAAGACAGCCTTGACCCGGATGGGGTCGAGGCTGCCCGCATCTTCATCTTCCACCATGGCGTTGATGTCGGCGATGGCTTCATCCAGCTCGGCAAAATGCGCCCGCATCTGCTCAATGCACACACGGTATACGGCGGGGGTATCGGCGGGCAGGGGGCCGTCCTGGAAGCAGAGCTGTGCGGCGGAGATGTTATGGCTCACCGCGCCGGAACCCAGCGCGCACAGCAGGGCCAGCACCACGATGATGGGGGACAGGATGGCTACGATGGCCCAGCCGATGCCTTTTCGGGCTTTCTCGTTGGAGAGCAGGGTGGCGGCGACCTTTGCGATGGTGACGGGGTCAGCCAAGGGTCATCCCTCCCATCTGCGGATCCGTCTGTTCTTGCCCCTGCATCTGGAGCTCCTGCCAGTGCTCCCGCAGGGATCCCAGTGTGTCGTTCACCCGCAGGCCGTGGTTCTGGACTTTGGCCCATTCCTCATACTCGCCCAGATCCATACCCTGATCCAGCAGGATTTGCCCCGCGTCAAGGCATCCGAACTCCACGCAGGCGTGAAGGGAATCGAAGCTGTCCGCGCTGATGTGCAGCCCCATCTCCAGCAGGTGCGCGGGCTGCCATTTATCGTTGTGGGTACAGCAGTGTCGGACAATCTCCGCGAAGCAGGCGTCGGCATTGAATCCGCGCTGGGCCAGCTTGCTGGCGGTGGCATAATCACTGTTTATAACCGCGTCCGTCAGGAGAAAATAGGGTGCGGCCTTGAACTGCTCCTGCGTGAGCTTGGCCACAATGTCGGCGGCGATCCATTTGTGATCCTGGTAGGCGTAATGGGCCATCTCGCCGTGGAAGGACGGGACGAGGCATTCCGCATGGGCTTCCGCCTGTTCCAGAAGAAACAACACCTTTTCCCGGTCGGCAATGTCGACTGCCTTTTGACAGGCGGCGCGGTAGGCCGGTTCAGAGAACCGCTCCGCGTCTGCCAGCAGCAGGGCGCTCATCTTCCGGCCCACATCCCCGGGGCGGCCCGCCGCCTCAATCAGCAGCTCGTCCGCATGATCCTTCAACAGCCTGGGATACAAATCCTTGAAGGCGGACAGCTCCCCGTCCCGGATGGCCAGAACCGCCCGGTCATAGGCGTCGATCTGTAAGGGCCGCTGGCCCACCGTGTCCATATATCTGGTGATGCTCCCGGTCATGCGGCGCAGGAGCTGCTCGGTCTGGGACATGGCGTTCTCCTGCCGCTCCCGCTGCTCCGCCAGCGCCCCGATGATGGTGCGCTGCTCCTCCCGGCTCAGATGCACCACCGAGCCGCCAGCATCCTCCTCTACGCCGCCGACCTTCATGTACCGGGCGTGGGTCGCCTCGCCGCCGTGGAACGCTTTGGTGATGGCAGAGGAAATCAGGAACATTCTGTCCAGATCATCCCCGCTCTCGCCCAGCGTTTTGCCGGTGATGAAGCTCCTGGTGACGGGCTTGCCGTCCTCATGCCACTTGAGGTACACATCCAGGTACACACCCTCGCTCCCGCCGTAGTCGGTGGTGCAGAAGATATCCGCTCCCTTGGGGATCTCCCGGCCATTTCCCCACTCGTCATCCATCAGGAAATACTCATCGGGCAAATAGCCCATCCCCTCCAGCCGGTGCTTCAGCTCCTCAAAAACCTCTTGGGCGGCGGGCTGGCCTGCGTATTTCAGCTTGCGGGGGTTTTCCTCAGTGGGTACCCACCGCTCCAGTTCGATAATATTCATTTTGTCTGCACTACTCCTTTCTGTCAGCCGCCGTCGTGGCAGTTGCACGGCAGATCGTCCTCGGGGAACATCCAGCACATGGCCTCCTGGTTCAGATCCGCCGTCACGAAATCCCGCCAAGCCCAGTTCCGGCCCAGCCCCTGCACCGTGATGAGGTTGGGTTTGGCGGCGTCCTCGATGGCAATGGCCCGTTCATAGAGATCCCGGTGCCGGTGGTAGAGGGTGCGGATCTCCTTCTTCTTCATGCTGGGACAGAAAAAGCAGGAGGACTTGCCGGGGAGCGGCAATCCCTCCTGCTGGATGGCGGAGATGCAGTCCGCCCGCGTCCACCCCCAGTCCATCAGGGGATAGACCTTGGTGTACCTGGTGTCGGCTTCGTCATGCTCCCTGGCGTTTTCCCGCCGCTGGAGCTCGTCCAAATCAAAGCCGATGAACTTCACCACCTTCTCGCCCCTGGCCCATACCTCCCGGCAGGGCGGGTAATTGTTGCAGAACTTCTCCTGCGGCCCGGCCTTGTGCTTGAGGGAACATTTCTTATAGCCGTAGGCGATGGCGGGCAGGGTGCCGGAGCGCAGGCACTCCTGCTCCAGCGTCAGCCGGTCCCCGTTTTTGTCGGTGCAGAAAACGGTTTGAATTTTGGGCATCCCGTGGCGGGCCAGCCACTCGTCCATGATGGGCAGGTATTCATAGGTATAGGGCTGCTCCCCGCCCGGGTCGGCAAAGAGGATCAGGTCAACGGGGATGCCTTTCTGGTGCAGCCCGATCAATAGGGCGGTCGAATTGGTCCCGGCCCCATAAGAGACCACGTTCATCGTCCCCCCGCCTCGCCGAACAGCTTCGCCTTATATTCCGGCGCGTGGACTTCCAGCAGATACCGCTCGTTGCCGCACTTGTACAGGCACACGCCCCGCTGGGGGTAGCGGATGAGCTCGAACTCCGAACTCTCCAGCTGGAGGTTGTCCATATAAAATTTCCTGTCCACGCTGCCCGCGTTGAACAGGAACTGGTGGGTTGGGATGGCGAACAGGGGCCGGGTCAGCTCCCGGATGCCGTCCACGTCGAAGTCCTCCAGATTCTGCGACGCCAGGATGAGGGCGGACTCCTTCTTCCGCACCCGCTTCAGGGTGTTGCGGATGTACTCGATGGTGGTGACGTTGGACAGCCAGATATACAGCTCGTCCAGGGTGGCCACCGTGTTGCCCACCGTCAGCAGCCTGTCGCTGAGGAAGGACAGGACGTTGAACAGCATGGCGTCCTTCACATTTTTGCTTGCCTGCAATAAGCCCTTCACACCGAACACCAGGAACCGGCTGGACGTGATGTTGGTGTGGCCGTTGAAAAACTTGCTTTCCGCGCCCCGGCACAGGGAGTGGAGGCCCAGCAGGATCTCCTGCAGCAGCTCCCGGGGGTAGAGGGGGCTGGCCTCGTCCCCGTAGTTCTCATACGCCCCCTCGATCACGTCATAGAGGTCGGAGAGGATGGGGAACTGGCCGGGGGACAGGGCGGCGAAGTCGGTGGAATCGTCCATCCCCCACTTGGCATACAGCCGCCCCAGCATCAGCTCAATGGTGTCGATCTGGGCGTCAGAGAAATCCTTGTAGGAGCGGAAAAAATCCTTGAGGAAGCTGATGTGCTGGCTTAGGAGCGTCCGCTGGCGGAAGGTTTCCGGCGCTTCCTCATCCTGTTCGCCGTCCACGCTCCACGCCTTGGGCTCCAGCGGGTTGATGCGGTACCGCCCGTCCATCAGGTCCACGAAGCACCCGCCCAGATTGTGGCACAGGTCGATGAGCTCATGTTCTGGATCGAGGCAGATGGCGGATTTGCCGCTCTCCAAAATGTTGCAAAGCAACAGCTTCAGCAGGTAGCTCTTGCCCTGGCCGGAGTTGCCTAAGATCAGGACGCTGGCGGTGGTCTTGTCCTCGGCGCGGCGGTCCAGATCCACGATGATGTTGGAGCCGTAGCGGTCCCGGCCCACGTAGAAGCCCTGCGGGTCGGTCTTGCCGGAGTAATTGAAGGGGTACAGGTTGGCCACCGAGTTGGCGGGCAGCACCCGTTCATACTGCGCCCCGAAGGCGTTGGAGCCAGCCGGGTTGGAGGCCATGAAGCCCTCACGCTGGCGGAGCAGGAGCGGGTCGGCGCTCAGCTTGGCCCGGATGAGCTCGGCGGTGACCTGATCCCGGAGGGTGCGCAGGCTGTCCTGATCCCTGGCGGTGAGGCCGATGAACACGGCGCAGTGGAGGAGCGGCTCATGGTTGCGCTCCATAGAGTTCACCACCTCGGTGACGTCCTCCAGATTGGCCTTGGCTGCCACGCTCTGGCGCAGGTCGTTGGTGCTGCTCAGGGCCATGCGGTTTTTGTTGCTGGCGTTCTGGATGATCTGCTTCTCCTCGGCGGGGCTGACCTGCCGGGTGTAGATGGACAGGTTGACCCCGCTCCGTTCGCCCAGATGCCGCAGCAGGGCCAGGGACTCGGTGGTGGCGGGATAGCCCCGCAGGGCCAGGAAGGTGCGGTACACGCCGCCGATGATGGCGTGGTCGGTGTTGAACTTCACCACCGAGGGGGCGGTCATGTCCAGAAAATCCTTGGGTTGAGGCACAACGGCGGGCTTCACCGCCGCCTTTTTCTTCTTCTGCGGCTTCTTAGCCATGGCTGGCCACACTCCCTTCTCCGTCAAAATTGGGAAACTGCTCGGTGGTGACATCCTGCTGGTAGTAGACGGCCAGGATGCGCTTAATGTCCTGGCCATTAGCCAGCCTGACGTGGAACCCGGCATCCCGGAGAGCCTTTTCCGTCAGCCGGGGATCGGCGGCGCTGTCCTTGTCCTGTGGATAGACCAGCGCAAACTCCCGCGCCGAGGCGGTGGACGCCTGGATGTCATCCAGATGGGCGGCATCCTGCCGCAGCAGATCCCGGATGGCGGGGAGCGGCTCCTGCTCCAACCGCCGCTGGTAGAAGTCCTTGTTGGCCTGGAAGGACTCGCGGGAGTCCAAGGCCAGGAGCCGGACGGCTGGGGTGGTGCGCAGGAGGTTGCCCAGGGCGCCCACCCGGGCCTGCACCCCCTCGGGGGAGAGGACGGACAGGTTGTCCGGCTTGAGCATAAAAAAGACCAGCTCACCTTTGGCGGTCTTGACGCCGTGATCGGTGAGCTGGGTGATCCCCATGAGCTGGCGGGTGGACTGGCGCTCCCGCAGCTCTTTTTTCTGTTTTCGGTTCAATTCTCTCGTTCCCTCCATTCGAAATATTGTTGTTTGAGAAAAAGAAAGCATATGGCGTACCGCAGGAAGTCCAAAATGCTGGCATCCTCCAGCCGGATGCTGAGGAAGGCGTACAGCACCGTGGCCACCAGCGGCGGCACCAGCCGCAGCTCCACCAGGGCCAGCACGGACAGCACCAGGCAGACGCCGATGACCACCACGTCCCGCATGGCCCACAGCCACATGGTGGGCTTGGCTTTCAGGTTGTTGGGGTAGATATAGATTTCGAACACCTCCAGAAAATAAAAAAGCCGCCCGGTATTGGGCGGCGAAAATTGACAATATTCGTATTGTCCGCTATAATGATGTTGCCCCGCAAGGGGCCGGAAGGGTACTGTTACATAAAAAGGCGGTTGGCCCATTTCCTCGCGAATTTAATTCGAGAGGGGGTGGTGCTGATGGGAAGTGGACGCTGGACGAAAGTCCTGCGGTACGTTGTATGGGCCATTGTCGCGTTTGCGCTGATGGTCGCCACTGCTCAGAAAGCGTGTTAGCCGCCCGGCTGCAACCCGAGCGGCTAACGTAGCGTTGCTAAGTTAGGTGTTTAGGGCTGACCGCCTGTAGCAGTGCCCTTCCGTCATTATTATAGCACACACCGCCGTTTTGTCAATGGGTTTTGCCCCTTGCCTCGTCCTCCGTGCTGCCGATGACGGCCATGGCCTCCAGGCACTGGACGCCGTGCTCCTTGAGGGTCTGCATCAGCACCGTCTCGGCGGGTCCCATGGCCTCCAGGGTGCCGATCTGCCCCAGGGGGTGCATATCGATGCCCAGCCCGTGGCAGCTCAGGAAGAGCTCGCCGGGGTGGTGGATGTGGGGGTGGATGCTGGTCTCGCCCCAGTGGGGGAGCGTGGCCTTATAGCCCGCGCTGACCACCTTCCCGGAGTGATCCCGCCTGGTGTTCTCATTCCAAGTCAGCATAGCCGTCCGCCTCCTTCCGCTCCGCCTCGTCCAGCGCCTGCCGGATGAGATCCAGCACGAACCGCTTCTGGCTCACCTTCTTGCCGGTGCGGGCGCTTTCCCGCTCCAGATGGGCCTTCAGCCGCTGGAACATCTCCTCCGGCATTTGGAACGCCATGGTGCGCATACCTTCCGTCATTTTCTCACTCCCTTTTTCGTAATAGTCGGTCAGCAGACCGGTGATGTAGGCGCTCAGGGTGACCCCGGCCTGTTCCTGGGCCGCCCGGACCCGTTCGTGGAGCTCCACCGGGATCATAGCGCACAGATTTTTTCGATTCTCTGCCATTATTGTGCTCCTTTCTCGTTTTTGGTAGCCCAAGTATACCGTCAACCGGGGCACAAAGCTATCCACCATAAGCAACGAAGATTTCGCCGGAAACGAAGCAAATGGAACAATCGCCGTCACAGGCCGGACATTGTCATCCCCATATTGAGGCCGGGTTCTTCCTGGACGGTCATCCCGGCGCGGATGGCCCGGTATTCTTCCTGAAGGGCCTGCCTGTCGGCCTGGAGCTCACCGGGGCCGATGGCCCTGCCAAACACGGCTTCCGCCGCCGACCGAAACTCCCCAAGGGGCATACACAGCTGATCCTCAAAGAGCTGGAACTCCACGATCTCCTGGGGCGTTTTCCCCTCATACCAGCGCAGTTCATTGATCTGCCGGAGTTCCTCTGTGGTGAAGCCCATAGCTTGACCGCTGGCTTCGGTGTATGCCATGGCGTCGAAAGCGTCATCGCCTTCCTGGGCGGAGACCACCACCGGCTTCCCGCAGATCTGGAGCAGTCCTTTTGCTGCGGCCCGGGTGGCGATATCCCCGCCCTGCGCCAACTCCTGGAGCCTCCCGTCACTGATGCCCCTGCCGTAGCTGCGGCCCTCGCGCCGGGTGTCAATGGGGCGCACGGTGGCCGTGTATTCCGTGAGGCCGTCCGGGAGGGGCTCCTCCCCGTAGGGATCCGGTTCCAGGCAGATCACCGCGCCCACGCTGGACAATGGGCTGGTGGACACGCCGAACCCGTAAGGGCCGGGGCCCACCCGGCACAGCCCCATGGTGAGGGTGCGGAGCTCCTCCGCCAGCCGCAGCATCCTGTTCTCTGTGTTATTGTCATTCATGCGCATTCATCTCCTTTTTCCAAAACCAAAGCCATCCCCCGCATGAGATATTCCACACACGGGATGGCGACACTATTCCCCAACGCCCGGTAACGGGCGGAGTCCGCCGCGCCGGGGAGGGCTGTCCAATCGTCCGGGAACCCTTGGAGGCGCTCGCATTCCCTCGGTGTGAGCCGCCTGATCAGCAGCGGCGCTTCCACGATCAGCTTGTCCTGCGAAACATACTGGGCGTTGGGGCCTTTGCTGTCGCTACTGGTAAGCGCCCCTACAGTTTCCTGATAAACGAGGTCTGTGGCATCCTTTTCCTGGTGGGCGCTCTGGGTGGAGGCCACCTCGCCCTCCTGGAATTTGTCCGCCCTCTGCCGCGAAAAAACAGCGTGGTGGTCCGTGGCGGTGAGGGTGTAGGCGACGTCCTCCTGGAAGCCGATGCCGTTGCCGCCGTTGTGCGGCTGGCGGTCGATGGCGTTCCCCGTGATGCAGAACACAGGTTCCTCCTCCTGCAAAACTAAACTTAGATTGTTCCCTCCAGTACCCGCACGGGCAGATAAAGTGGGAGCAATCGGGTGTGGCCCGGTATATCTCGCGTCAATGCCGTGGTTCTCATAAAGCGTAACAGGCAACTGTTTGGTTTCGCTTTGAGGAATCTGAACTACTAAAGGCTGATGCCCGTGCTCCTGCGCCCGGAGGGTGCCCGAGATATCCTCCGAGCCCCCCATGATCCGCCCGCCCTGGTCGTTGAGGCACAGCACCGAGGGCATCATATTGCCGCTGGCAGTTCCCTTCAAGGTGGGCGCGATCTCCTCCTGATAGCCGATGCTGCCAGCGGACGGCCCCGCCCCGGCGCAGAAGCCTGCGGCGAAAATGAGACCGCCCGGTTTGGCCTCGCCGCTGTTGATGGTGGGGGACACGCCCTCCGGCGAGGTGATCCGGGCCTGCTGGGTGTCCCAGGGGGTGAGGCAGCCCCCGTGCTCGGCGGTATCTGCCGCCAGCACCAGCCCAGCGGGATTCCGCCCGCCGCAGCCGTCAGCGCCTGCCAGCGTGGGTGCCGTGCCCTCTGGCGTAAAGATGCGGGTCTGCTGGGTGTCCCAGGGGTTCAGGCAGTTCGCCACAAATGTTTGCTGTTTGATCCCAGGCTGGGCACCCAGCGCCCCGGCCACGTCATGCAGGTCGCGCACCTCGTCCCTCTGATTTGCCGCAAAGGCCGTGACGAAGGTCTGCATCTGCATATTGTTGGTCGCCATCAGCGCCCCAGCCGTCTCACCCAGGTCGATGGCCTCATCTCTTTGGTTCATGTGGAACGCCAGCGGCGGCCCGCCTTCCACGGGGATAACATATACGGTCAGCCCCGCCTGGGCCTTTAACGCCATCTCCAGCTGGGGCGGCAGGGGCTTGCCCCGCTCACGGGCCCGCCGTAGGATACCCAGGCAGGCTTTCCGGCTCAAATAGTATTTTTTCGGCGGCGAGCCCTCCAAAATCGCTGATAAGGAAGATGCGCGCCCTTCTCTGGGCGAGACCCCAGTATTGAGCGTCCGCGACCCGCCAAGCCAGGGAGAATGTAGTTCCCATTCGTATTCGCCCAGCAAATTGCCACGGCCAGGGGTGAGGTCGAGGGACATGAACGGTATCGCAATTAATTTTACAGATCTCCTCGAGGACGATCCGGAAGTCCTCGCCTTTCGGCGTCCCCGAGCTGAATGCCCCTGGCACGTTTTCCCAACACATGAATCTTGGACGAATAGACACACCTGACCGTCCTCGCTGCACATCTGCCGCTCTCATCTCCTTTACGATGCGTATTTGTTCCATAAAAAGGCCGGAACGCGCCCCGGCAAGCCCTGCGCGCGTCCCGGATGCCACGCTCAGGTCTTGACAGGGTGAGCCCCCGCAGATGATGTCCACCGGGGGCAGCTCGGCCCCGTCCAGCTTGGTGATATTCCCCACGTGGAGCATATCGGGAAAGTGCTTTTTGGTCACCTGGATGGGGAACGTCTCGATCTCGCTGGCCCAGACTGGGGTGATGCCGTTGCGCACCGCCGCCAGCGGGAACCCGCCGATCCCGTCAAAAAGGGAAGCCATGGTCAGCATGGGGCCTCCATGGAGGGGCCGGGGGATCGTTCCGGCTCGTCCTCCCAGCTCAGGTCGTCGGGGGGACGGTAGAGGATCTCCTCCATGCTGACTGTCCGCACGGGGATGTCCAGCTCCTCGGCCAGCTCACGCTCCTTTGCCATGCCGGGGCTGACCATGTCCCCGCACAGCCACAGCTCGTCGCACAGGCCCAGCATCTGGCTGCCCATCCGCATCCCCAGCTCCCGCTGGACGGGATCGTTGTCGTCCAGCATTTGGGGGTAGAGGAGATGGGGCGCGAAGGGGGTGGCCCCCTGGGCCATGGCGTTCAGGCACGCCTGCCGCGCGAAGCCGAGGTTGGCGTCCACATCCCCGGACAGCGGCGAGGCGATATAAACTAATTTTCTCATTGCGTTCCCCTTCTTCTGAACTATTTTCCGGCCACCGCCGAGGCGATGACCTTGGTGGTGCTCACCGCCATCTGGGCGGTGTGGACGGCGGAGGTCAGGCTGGCCTTGGTGGAGGTATCCAGCCCGAAGGCCCCGGCGATCCGGGGAACCTCGCCTGCGGACAGCATTAGGCCCAACCCCAGCAGGGCATTGTCGCTGAACACCATCAGTCCAGCAACCAGGATTGTGGACTGCAAAAATGAGGTGAGGCACAGGCCAATGATCTGTTTGCACCACTGGGTAAAGCCGTCCGTGTATCCCCGGGCGACACTGAACATATACAGCGACCCCACCGCGATCTGGATGAGCAGGATGCCGCCCCGCTTGAGACTGGCAAAAAACACTTTGAGCACGGCATAGGCCATGAGAATGACACAAAACAGCATTAAAATGGGGTTGAAGGTGGATCCCCCAAAGATGAAATCCACCGTGGACGAGGTCAATCCTCCCACGGTGGTGAGTTTGGTGATGATGTTCTGCCCCACGTCGCCGATGCTGGTACCCAGTCCGGTGATGCTGGCGGTGAAGCTGGCTTGGAGTGAAACCGAAAGCGCATAGAGCCGGACGGGGACGGTGGAGAACAGGCTCACCGCCATAAAGCCCTTGAGGCAGTTGATAGAGGTCTGGCGGATGTTGCCCCGGCCCGAGGAGTATTCGATGCCGAACTCGAAGCAGGACACCACGATGCTCACGCCGAACAGCGCCCAGCCCAGCTGGTTGAAAAAATGCACCACCGCCTGCACCCAGGGCAGGTCGAATAGCTCCACGCCCATGTTGCCCATGAGGGCGAAGAACGCGCCCAAAAAGCCCACAACCTGGCTGTATATCCAGTCCAGGATCTCGTTCATAACGACGGATGCGACGAAATTCCAAATAAAAATAGTAAGTCACCTCATTCTGTGGTATAATGATGCCCCCGGCATATGGTGCCGGGGGCATTTGCGAAGGATAAGTGAGGGCGGTCCTATGACCTACTCCCAATTCAAAGATACATACTCCGTCTGCCTGAACCCCCAGCAGGAGGCGGCAGTGCGGCAGGTGGACGGCCCCGTGCTGCTCTTGGCGGTGCCGGGGAGCGGCAAGACCACGGTGCTGGTCACCCGCCTGGGATACATGATCTATTGCAAGGGCATCCGCCCGGAAAGCATCCTCACTGTTACCTATACGGTCACGGCTACCAAGGACATGAAGGCCCGGTTCGTCCGCCTTTTCGGCGAGGAACACGCGGACAAGCTCACCTTCCGCACCATCAACGGGCTGTGCGCGGTGGTGATCCGCTACTATGCCAAGGTGAAAGGTTCCCAGCCCTTCGCCCTAACGGACGATGAAGGGCGGCTCAACGCCGTGATTCGGGAGCTACTGTCCAAGGGCGGGGGTGGCTATCCTTCAGACCAGCAGGTCAAGGAGGCCCGCACCCACATCACCTTCTGCAAAAACATGATGTTCAGCGACGCCGATGTGGAGAGCCATTCCGTGGACGGTATGGATTTCCCCGCGGTCTACAAGGGCTATCAGGCATTCCTGCTGAACAACCGCCTGATGGATTTCGACGACCAGATGGTGTTCACTTACCGTATCTTCCGGCAGTACCCGGATATCCTGGCCCATTTCCAGCGCCGCTGGCCGTACCTCTGTGTTGACGAAGCGCAGGACACGTCCAAGATCCAGCACGCCATCCTCCGCCAGCTGGCGGCGCAGTCCCAAAACATCTTCATGGTGGGGGACGAGGATCAGAGCATCTACGGCTTCCGGGCGGCGTGGCCCCAGGCGTTGCTGGAATTCGAGCAGACCTACCCCGGCGCAAAGGTTTTGATGATGGAGACCAATTACCGCTCCACCAAGTCCATCGTGGAAGCGGCGGACGCTTTCATCCAGCCCAACGAGAGCCGCCGACCCAAGCATATGCGCACGGACAATCCCCAGGGCGTGGCCATCAAAATGGTTTCGCTGGCGGACTACAACCGTCAGTACAACTATTTGCTGAAAATCGCCCAAAACTGCAAGGAGCAGACGGCGGTGTTGTACCGCAACAACGACAGCGCCCTGCCCCTCATCGACCTGCTGGAGCGGGAGGGAGTGCCCTATGCCTGCCGCCAGCGGGAAGGGTTTTTCTTCACCAGCCCCATCGTCCGGGACATCACCGATATGCTGGAGTTCGCCTTTG